>JAFYRB010000025.1 GCA_017559615.1 Alistipes sp.
GCTACAGCTTCTGCAAAGAAGGTACTTGCTGAGAACCTTCGTCAGCGCGCTCACAAGGACGCTAAGATTCTTGCTGATGCTCAGGCTTTGGCTGAGACTATCAACAACCTTCACCTCACTCTCACAGCTAAGGCTGAGGAGGAGAAGATCTTCGGTGCTATCACAGCTGCTGACCTTGCAGCTGCACTTCAGGAGAAGGGCATCGAGGTAGACCGCAAGAACATCACTGTAGATTCTGATAAGACTCTTGGTGAGTTCGAGGCTACTGCAAAGCTTCACCGCGAGGTTAAGGCTACTATCAAGTTCTCAGTTGTTGCTGAGTAATTTGTGCGATAGCATCGGTAGAGATACCGTTTAGATAAGAGCTTGTCTTCGGACAGGCTCTTTTTTTGTTGTTATTCCCAGAAATAGAGTGGTTTTATGGTACAATAATTTGGAGTTATCGTTCGTTAATTCAAAAATATTGTGTAACTTTGTGCGCTTATACGCACAAGCGAATGAAACTGTGAAGATATAATGAAGTCTATTTTTGGATACATACTCACTTTTATTGCCGGAGCAACGCTCGTAGCATCGTGTAGCGTGGTGAATAATGCGCTCAAAAGCGGCGACGCAGAGTTTGCATATAGCCAGGCCTTGACACTATACGAGAACGAGAAGTGGGAGAAGGCGGCATCGCTCTTCGATGCGTGTAGGCGCATCTACGAGAGAACTCCTCGCGGTGACTCATTGTCGTTCTACAACGCTCGATGCAGATTCAAGAGCCACGACTACGATGAGGCCATTACGATGCTCGACGAATTCCGACGCACCTATAGCCGCAGTCCATTTATCGAGGATGCTGAGGGTATGTATGCCTTGTGCCACTACTATATGGCACCTCCTCCAGAGCGTGACCAGGCGGTAACATCACAGGCCATCATCGCCATCACGGAGTTTATGTCGCGCTACCCAGAGTCGGATAAGATTGATGAGTTTGAGAGTATGCTCACCGACCTCTCGGAGCGATTGATGGAGAAGAGTTATATGAATGCCTACACCTACTACAAGATTGGTCGCTATAAGTCGGCAATCGTAGCATTCAAGAACGCGATGAAGCAGCATCCTAACTCTCCATACACCGAGGAGATGATGTACTACACTACGGTTTCGGCATATCGCCTTGCGGAGAACTCTGTTGAGTCGAAGCAGTTGGATAGATACCTCGCGATGCTCGATAGCTACTACTCATTCCTTGCGGAGTATCCCGAGTCGAAACACATCAAGGAGTTGGAGCGAATGGCAAAGAATGCTCGCAACTTCATAGATAAGCACCGCACTACCGATACAGAGTAGTGAGCGATATAGAAAATTAGAAAATAAATAAACAAACATATAAGCTATGGATATTAAGAAGAACGTTCCAACAAACACTGTTACACGCAAGTTGGTTGACCTCGACACCCCAACAGGTAACATCTACGAGAGCATTAACATCATCGCTCGTCGCGCTAATCAGATTGCTACAGAGATTAAGACCGAGCTTACCCGTAAGTTGGCAGAGTTCTCGGCACCTGCAGATAGCTCTACTGATGAGACTTTCGAGAATCGCGAGCAGATTGAGATTTCAAGCTACTACGAGCGCCTTCCAAAGCCAGCATTGATTGCTACAGAGGAGTTCCTCGATGGTGAGCTCTACTTTCGTCACGGTTCGGAGAAGTAGACCAACAGCTGAAGAAATAGTTACATAAAGAGTAAAAATATGCTTAAGGGAAAGCACATAATACTCGGTATTACAGGCAGCATAGCGGCATACAAGGCAGCTATGCTTTGCCGTCTTTTAGTGAAGGAGGGTGCAGAAGTTCGTGTTATTATGACACCTCTTGCCAAGCAGTTTATTACGCCTCTTACTATGGCGACGCTCTCGAAGCACCCTATCTTGGTTGATTTCTTCAATCCCGAGAATGGCGAGTGGAACTCTCACGTATCGCTTGGCGAGTGGGCCGACCTTCTTTTGATTGCCCCAGCTACGGCGAATACGCTTGCAAAGATGGTTACGGGTGTTGCAGATAACTTACTTCTTACGACCTATCTTTCGGCACGTTCGAAGGTTGCCGTAGCACCAGCTATGGACCTCGATATGTATGCTCACATCACCACACAGAACAACCTTAAGACGTTGGCAGAGCGTGGCGTAGCCATCATTGAGCCACAGGCAGGTGAGTTGGCAAGTGGACTTATCGGCAAGGGCCGTATGGCAGAGCCAGAGGAGATTGTCGAGGAGGTTAAGAACATCATCGCACCACAGAAGAGAACGCTCGAGGGCAAGCACTATATCGTTACTGCGGGTGCTACTATCGAGGCTATCGACCCTGTGCGCTACATTACGAATCACTCTACGGGTAAGATGGGCTATGCTATTGCCGAGGAGTTGGCACGTCGTGGCGCAAAGGTTACACTTATCTCGGGCCGCACGGAACTTGCAGTGCCAAAGGGTGTTAACCGCGTAGATGTACTCTCGGCAGAGGATATGTACGAGGCAGCTGTTGCTGCGTGGAAGGATGCCGATGGTGGTATTATGTGTGCTGCTGTGGCGGACTACACACCTGTGGTTGTTGCCGACCACAAGCTCAAGAAGTCGGATTCGGATATGAGCATCGAGCTTAAGCGCACGAAGGATATCGCAAAGGAGCTTGGTGCAAAGAAGGGTAATCGTATTCTTGTTGGTTTTGCTCTCGAGACCGACAATGAGAAGGCTAATGCCGAGCATAAACTTAAGAGCAAGAAGTTTGACTTTGTGGTTTTGAACTCATTGCGCGATGCTGGTGCAGGCTTCCGTGGCGACACCAACAAGGTTACTATCATCGCGGAGAATGGCCCAGAGACCTACCCTCTTATGGCCAAGCGCGATGTAGCACGTGTTATCGTTGATAAGATTGAGAAATTATAATTTCGTATGTTGAAGAGCCTCACGATAGAGAACTACGCACTTATTGAGTCGTTGCACGTGGAGTGGGACGAGCATCTGAACATCATTACTGGTGAGACAGGTGCGGGTAAGTCTATTCTGCTTGGAGCATTGGGCTTGTTGCTTGGCGATAAGAACGAGGGCCAGGCGACGAAAGACTTGGAGCGCAACTGTGTTGTAGAGGCTATGTTCGACATCAAGGGCCATAACCTCGAGCCATTTTTCGAGGAGAATGACCTTGACTATGCCGATGAGATTACAATCCGTCGTGTCATCACCCCTGCGGGCAAGAGTCGTTCGTTTGTAGATGATATGCCTGTGCAGTTGACACTACTCAAGGAGCTTCGCGCATACCTTGTGGATATCCACTCACAGCACCAGAATCTCATCCTTGCAGATGAGGATTTCCGTATCTCGACGCTTGATACCATAGCTGACAACGAGGCGCTCAAAGCAACATACACCACCCTACTTGCGAAGCTAAATTCGCTCCGCGCGGAGCATCGTAAGATGCTAAGCGATATGGAGTCTGCACGCAAAGATGAGGAGTGGTTGCGCTATACCGTAGAGGAGTTTCGCGCCGCGAAGCTTAAGGCTGGCGAGAAGGCCGAGGTGGAGCAACTGCTCGCAACATTGGAGAGTGCTGACCGCATTAACGAGGCGCTAACCACACTACGTAACACACTGGATGACGAGGAGTTAGGCACTATTTTGCTTCTCTCTCGTTCCACACGCGACTTGGAGAGTCTCTGCGATAAATATGCTACGGGCGAGACACTTGCCGAGCGACTAAAGTCAGTTGTTGCCGAGCTAAAGGATATCAGTGCCTTTGCGGCAGATGAGGTGGAGCGCATAGATGCCGAGCCAGAGCGCTTGCAGCAACTTAGCGACAGACTAAACACCATCTACTCGTTGGAGATGAAGCACCGCGCCGAGTCGTACGACGACCTATTGGCCAAAGGTGCAGAGTATGAGGCGCGCCTTGCGACAATCGACAATAGCGATACGGAACTTAAGGCTCTGGAAGCGCGAATTGCAGATGCCGAGGCGGAGTGTCGTGGCGTAGCGCAGCAACTTCACGACAGCCGCGAGGGTGTTAGAGCAGCATTTGAGGAGCGTATGGTTTCGACATTGCAATTGCTCGGTATGGAGGATGTGCAGTTTGAGGTCAGCATCACGCCTACGGAGCAATTTACACAATCGGGAACCGACAGCGTTGCGTTTATGTTCTCGGCAAACAAGACTACGAAACCTGGTGCCGTTGAGCGCATAGCTTCGGGTGGTGAGATGTCGCGCATTATGCTGGTCATCAAGGCAATACTTACCGAGAAGAGGATGCTTCCTACGGTAATCTTCGATGAGATTGACACTGGCGTATCGGGACGCATCGCCGATGCAATGGGAGATATAATCGCGAATCTTTCGCGTTCGATGCAGATTATCGACATCACACATCTTCCACAGGTTGCAGCCAAGCACGGCGCACATTTTGTGGTTTATAAGTCGGAAGGTCGCTCGAATATTCGCCGTCTCACACAGACGGAGCGCATAGACGAAATTGCGACAATGATATCGGGAAGCACCATTACGGAGGCAGCCCGCAAACAAGCAAAAATCCTCTTGGCATAACCAAGAGGATTTTATTTTATACGGTTTCAATACGTACAAATACCCTATCAATAATCGTTAAAGAAGCTTCTTCTTCGAAGGAATTACAATAAAATCCTTGAGGTAGAATGGCTCGAAATAGGCCAAGTCCTCGAACTTACCCGCGTTAAACGCCTCCTCGGCAAGAGCAACAATACCACGTGCCGATGGTGCTACGCTGACAAGAAGCGCATCGCCGAGAACCTCCGAACATTTAGCAGCGCCATTACCAAAGATTATCAACTTACCCTCCTCGCGCCACTTCTTGAAGCTCTCTGCGTCAACAACCTCCGCTGCGACATCCGACAACGCCTGGCCCTGATTATCAAAGACCTGCGCATAAACCTCCATACGGCGAGCGTCGACCATAGGACATAGGCGACCATTTGCCCAATCCTCATCCTCGACATCGAGAATTCCCGCTTCGTTATCCTCACGTGCCACCTTCGCAAGAGCATCCAACGAACCTACGGCGATAAGCGGGATGTTGAGCGCATAGCACATACCCTTGGCAAATGAAACACCGATACGCAAACCCGTATATGAGCCAGGGCCCTTACCTACGGCAATAGCATCGAGGTCATCGGGCTGCACGCCAGTCTCCTTAAGAAGCTCATCGACAAACACCGCGACCTTCTTGGCGTGGTCACGACCCTCGTCACTCTCACGAAGAGCCATAAGTTCGCCATCGTTAGCCAATGCCACAGAGCAAATATCTGTTCCTGTCTCAATAGATAATATAAGTGCCATATATAATGGTTGTTATGATTCTAAATTATCCGCGATAAATCTTCTTCGCCTTATCCATCTCGCGCTTTGCGTCGCTCTCCTTGATGTACTCACGCTTGTCGTATGCCTTACGTCCACGTGCCAAGCCGATAGCCACCTTCGCCAAACCGCGCTCGGTGATGAAGAGGCGCAGACCTACTACCGTAAGTCCCCTATCCTGCAACGCGCGCTGCAACTTATTCAACTCCTTACGATTAAGGAGCAGTTTACGGTCGCGCTTGGGGATATGATTGTTGCACGTACCCCACGTATACTCCGCAATATTAACATTGCGAATCCACAACTCGTTGCGCTCGAAATAGCAATACGAATCAACAAGCGAAGCCTTACCCAAACGCAACGACTTTATCTCCGTACCCACAAGGACAATACCTGCGATGTACTCCTCGATAATCTCGTAGTCGAACGTCGCACGCTTGTTACGTATGTTTATGTTTTTGTAGTCTGTCATAATAATATTGCTTACCTTTTATTCCACCCCACCACTTCGGCACATATTTTGCCACTCTATGAAGCGGGTGGGCCCAGATAAAGGTAACTAATTCTTTTATCTTTGATATGTTTTACACATCTTTTAAGTTTATTTTCTGTTTGCACACCGCCAGCGTAGTGATACGTTAGCACTCTGGGCCCCACCCTTTTTTTATCGCTATATGAGTCGGCCGATGGTTCGTGCAATCTCCACACGTACACCCTGATACTTCGCAACAAGAGATACCAAATCCTCGTCATCCTCTCCCGCAGCCATACGTGCTATAAGTTCTGCAATGCGCTTATCAATGGTTCGCAATTTGTAAAGCACCATAGCCTTCGGTACTCCCTCGGCAAGCTGCTCCTCGTCACTCTCGATATGCACCTCCTTCTGCTCCCAGATTTTGCTAATCACATAACTATCATCCGACGTAAGTAGCTCTATGCTCACCCTGCTAACCTCAGGGTTATGGTGGTTGATAAAGATGTGCATAGGCACCTCTGCGCCGACACCTAATCGCTTCCACTCCTCGCGGTAGCACTCCAAGATTGTGCGATATACCTCTATCTCGAACTGCAAGCCATCCTGGTCAAGCTCCTCGAAGATAAACTGTGCCACGTTAATATCGTGAACCTCACGTCCATCAAGCTCCTGATAGCTGAGGTGTCCATACTTTATCAAATACTTCGTAAGCTCACGCTCAAGGGTTTCGGGTGTTGTGCCGCCCGAGAGTTCCACCTTTGCGGAAGGGTGTCCTAACTGCTGCTGTGGCTGCGCAACATACAACGACGATGGTGTAGCCTGCTGATGCTCCCTGAACTGCTGACGGCGTAGGAAATCTTGAGCCTCACGGTCACCACCCACACCATCAACCTTACGCGCTACGGCAACGGCCAACGTCTGCTGGTCGACATTCATAATCTCCGAGCAGTAGCGGATATACTCCGAACGCTTAATCTGGTCGGGTATCAACGAGATGGAGTAGACCATATCGTTAATCGCCTCGGTGCGCTTCAACGGGTCATTAGTAGCCTCGCCAAGCAATAAACGTGCCTTGAAGGCGAGGAAATCCTGCGCATTATCTTTGATATAGGCACGCAACTGCTCCGAAGAGTTAGCACGTGCAAAGGTATCGGGATCGTGCTCCTCGGGAAGTAGCACAATGCGAACGTTCATACCCTCCTTTAGGATGAGGTCCACGCCACGCAGTGCGGCCTTAACACCTGCACTATCGCCATCAAACATCAACGTTATATTGTTCGTGAAGCGACTTATAAGACGTATCTGCTCCTCGGTAAGTGACGTACCCGACGAAGCCACCACATTCTCCACGCCCGCCTGATGCATCGAGATAACATCGGCATATCCCTCAACCAAAATAGCGTTATCCTCCTGACTTATAGACTTTTTCGCAAAGAACAAGCCATACAACTCACGACGTTTATTATAGATATCGCTCTCTGGTGAGTTCTGATACTTCGCAACCTTCTTATCGGTGCGCAACGTACGGCCACCAAAGCCCACGACACGTCCCGAGATGTTATGTATAGGGAAAATTACTCTATCGTAGAATCTATCGCGCAACGCACCATCACTCTCACGCTCGATACTCAAACCCGTAGCCGTAAGGAACTCCTGCTTATATCCCGCAGCGCGTGCATCTTCCGAGAATCGCGAACCCTGCGAAGGGCAGAAGCCAAGGCCAAAACGTGATATCGTAGCATCCGTAAAACCACGCAATGACGAGAAATACGAAAGACCAACACTGCGTCCCTCATCCTCATACATCATATATCGCTGGAAATACTCCGCAGCCCAAGCGTTGAGAGCAAACATACTCTCACGAGCGCTATTTCGCGCCATCTCCTCGTCGCTCATCTTCTCCTCACGAATCTCGATGCCATAGCGTTTTGCGATGATGCGGAGCGCCTCGGGATAGGTAGCATTCTCGCTCTCCATCACAAAGTTGATGGCATTACCCGACTTTCCGCAGCCGAAACATTTGTAGATACCACGTGCGGGAGAGACCTTGAACGAAGGGGTTTTCTCTTGATGGAATGGGCAGCAAGCCTCATAGTTTACACCCTTGCGACGGAGCGTGACATAGTCGCCAACAATATCTACGATATTGGCAGCAGCATATATTCGGTCTATGGTTTCACGATCAATCATCGTGCAAAGATATAAAAAAAGAAGTGAAGTATCAACACCCAAAGGGATATTTAGTATAATTTTGAGATTGCGAAATGGGGTGCGGTTTTCGAGTGAATAGGGGCTATAATATGCCCGCCTTGTAACACTTGACGATATACTCCAACATTTCATCCTCACCCTCAGGGTCATACTCAAGTTTGAGGTTGTTGCCAAAGAGCTTGGCAAGCATCTGATAGAAGCCCGCCGTAAAGCCCGAACGGAAATCTTTGATGATACCAAAGACGGTGTGATTTGTCTCCCTGTCTATGAGTTTTAGAAGTATCTTACCCTCGTATCGCGTCATCTTCCATAGCATTGGCGATATCTCCTCTTTCAGCGCCTCCTCGATAGCTCGCGTATACTCCTTTTGGTCCTTACGCTTCGCCAATTTTGCCAACTCCGCATCAAGATTTTCCATACGTCGCGATGCCTCAAGAGCCAAAGGATAGACCTTCTTTACGGCATTTACCATACGCTGATATTGCCTCAAGTCACGCTTGCGATGATAGACTCTAACCTCCTGAAGTGTAACATATAACGTCGAGTCGCCCGCCTTGTCGACACCCCAATATATGCTACGCGCTCCACGTATACGCTGATAGCGCTGCGCCGAGACACTATCCACATCCACGAAGAGCGTGAGAACAACAAAAGGTATGAGCCATAAATATTTCATACTACAAATATAACGTTTTTAGTTGGCTAAACATTGCTTTTGTCGAAATTTATTTGTATATTTGTAATGATTAAAATTTATTAAAATCGTAATATTATGTTAGAGATAGGACTAAAACATCAGAGTGTAATGCGTGTTATGGAGGGTAACACCGCAGAGTTTATCGGCTCGGGTGATATGGCCGTATTGGCCACCCCAGCAATGGTTGCGCTTATGGAGAATGCGGCGATGCTTGCCGTAGCGCTTCACCTCGGTGAGGGCGAGACAACCGTTGGTTCGATGATATCTACATCGCATCTCAAGCCTTCGAAGGTTGGCAATGCTATCAGCGCTCTTGCCGAACTTACAGAGATTGATGGTCGCAAACTAACTTTCAAGATTTCAGCTTACGATGGTGAGACGCTTATCGGCGAGGGTGAGCATATTCGCTTTATCGTAAACCGCGAGAAGTTCCTTTCGAAACTTTAACATAGGGACACAAAAAAAAGCCAGTGTGCTCCCCCATAACCCTTTCAATCAATACCCAAATGAATTACTCATCAACCCAATTGAAAGGATATAACACACTGGCTAAAATCGTGGTGCAAAAGTAGTATGATATTGACCTTTGTACAATAGACGTATTACTTATACTATAACCAATATTACTGAATATTGTGTTATTAGGGCTTTGTGGGCCTTTTGCAATATCAAAATCATTAAAAAAGAGGGGGAGATATGGCAAGAAAACGACAACATATAAAGCTTAATTCAGTAGCATCGTGCTGCGAGTATTTGGGTATCGATGCGCTCAATAAATACGTAAGCGTCATCAACCTAAACACCGTTGGCACAATACGTTATGAGCCTAAGCACATAGACATCTACGGCATCGTGTGTTGTTGGTACGACAACAACGACACAAATGCTGACCTACACTTTTTCGGCCCTGGATATAGCGACTCATTTATGGGCGATTTGGAGTTAACACCCCAGGGTTGGGCATTAATATTCGATCCTTCGCTACTCGAAGATACACTATTAGCGGGTAGAATGCCAGAGTATAAATTCTTCTCGACCGTCTCCACAAATAAGCTTCGACTCAATAGCGATGAGCGTAATATGATTATAGGATGTATGCAGAGTCTACGCCTCGAATTATTCAATGGCGAGGATAAATACACCAGACGCATCATCACCGCAGGTATCGCCGTACTACTAAATCTATGTATGCGATACTACGAGCACCAAAACACCGAACCTCGAGACTCGGCCGACGCAATAATATCGAAACTGAGCAAATTAATTATCGACTACCTAAGTGGCTCGCGTGATGTGCTGCAAGAGCTTCCAACGGTATCATCTTGTGCCGATGCCTTACACATTTCACCGAATTACTTGGGCGATGTAGTACGCAAAAAGTTAAACTATTCGGCACAGCAGTACATACGTCAGATGGTGGTTAAGGAGGCAGCATATCAACTACGTTACTCCAATAATTCGATTGGCGAGATAAGCTACAACCTTGGATTCAAATACCCACACCACTTCACACGCGTATTCAAGCAGGAGTATGGCACCACACCGCAACAGTATCGCAACAAAGCAGCGCAACACTATAGCATCAGCAAAATAGAAAAACCATAATATTAGCAGCCAAATTTTTTGCCATTTCAAAACTTTACACTATATTTGCAACCGCTTACGAGCAACGATTGAGCTATGGTGTAATGGTAACACAGCAGATTTTGGTTCTGTTATTCTGAGTTCGAATCTCGGTAGCTCAACCACAAAATTATCCGATAGGCATTCGCTTGTCGGATTTTTTTTGTTATCTTTGAGGCAAATATATATAAATATAACCACTTTTATGGCATATCCTATTGAAAATAAACTCGTAGTAGCGGTATCCTCATCAGCACTCTTTGACCTCTCGGAATCGGATAAGGTATATACCGAGTGCGGCCTTGAGGAGTATCGACGCTATCAGGAGCAGAACATAGACACACCATTGGAGAAGGGCGTTGCATTTCCATTCGTAAAACGACTCTTGAGTTTCAACGAACTCTTCCCCGAGGAGATGCCCGTGGAGGTTGTACTTCTATCGCGCAACTCTCCCGAGACGGGCCTTCGCGTATTCCGCACCATTAAGCACTATGGTTTGGATATCTCACGTGCTTCGTTCTTCTCTGGCGAGTCGCCATATAAGTATCTTCCCGCATTCAACGCCTCGTTGTTCTTGTCAGCCTCGGAGCGCGATGTGAAGCGTGCTTGCGACGCTGGATATGCCGCTGGTCGTGTTCTCGATAGCGAGGTTATGGACGATGTCTACGACGATGAGCTTCGTATAGCATTCGATTTCGATGGTGTTATCGCGGATGATGATAGCGAGAAGATTTATCAGGAGCAGGGCCTAAAGGCCTTCCACAAGCACGAGGCATCGACAAACACACCTCTTGACCCAGGTCCTTTGGCCGACCTTCTCATCAAGATTTCCAATCTCCAAAAGTTGGAAATAGAGCGTATGGCGCAGAACGAGGATTATCGACGTAAGTTGAAGATATCTATCGTTACGGCACGTAATGCTCCAGCGCACGAGCGCGTTGTGAACACCCTCAAAAGTTGGGGCGTGGAGGTTACCGAGGCCTTCTTCTTGGGTGGCATTTCGAAGGATAGAGTGTTGGAGATTATGCGTCCTCACATCTTCTTCGATGACCAGATGGCACACCTCGACCACTTGCGCAATGTTCCTGCAGTACACATCCCTATGGGCATCACAAACGAGTAGACGGTGAGGAAGTTTTTCAGGAGTACGCTCGATAAGGTTAAGGGCTATCTGTCGCGGTTATCATTCCGCACAGGTGTTATAGTTCTGTCATTGTGCATCCCCTTCTACATCCTCTCCTTTGCGCAGATGGCACTTCCAATCTCCGCCACTGCAAAGAGCATCCTGTGGTTTATACTCTTTGGCTTGGCCAAGACCACGCAATACTCTGGTTTAGCAATACTTGGAGTCGAGGGTTGGCGTAGAGTGAAGAACTGGTTTAATAAGCGACACAAATAAATTAAATACAAGGCCTAACCATTATTTAGGTTATTATGAGAACTTTTACAAAATTTTTAGCTTTTATTGCTATTTGCTATTGTCCAATGTTTTCAGCCTGCGAGGTAACAATCGAGGGCGAGATTCCAGAGAACATCGAGCAAGTAAATCCTTCCGATAACCCTAACAACACCACAGATCCTTCCGAGGATGAGAATCAAAAGGAGGATGGTGAGGAAAACGGCGACAATAAAGAAGAGCCAACACCCGATAATCCCTACACGCCAATCGTTGACTCTACCATCGAGGCGTGGAGTGGACTTTGGGCTGATGACCGAGATATGGACGTAGTTGGCAGCAACAACGACTACTTCTACGAACTTAACTCATTCCCTAACGTAGTTGTTGTCCGCTTCGAGGGTAATAGCGCAACGGTGGAGAGTTCCAACAGTTCTATTAAATCACACATCAGCGGTGCTTATGTAGGTCTGGACCTTACGGCAGTAAGTGGCGTGGAGGTTATCGCTTCAGGAAAAAGCGAAAATGGTGGCCTTAAAATCTACAGCGACAACAAGTATAAACTTACTTTGAGTGGTGTAGACATCACATCGCAGCAGGGCCCTGCCATCAACTCACAGTCGAAGAAGCGCGTATATATCAACTTGGCAGATGGCTCAACAAACCGTCTCAAGGATTGCGCATCTTATACAACCGATAACTACACTCTCCCAGGCTCGGTGAACGAGGATCGCAAGGGTGCTTTATTTACCGAGGGTAATATCATCTTGAGTGGCTATGGCGCGTTGGTCGTAACGGGATTGTACAAGCACGCTATCGTAACCGATGGATGCTACTACCAGCGTCCAGGAGTGACCGTATCGGCAACTACTGCCATAAAGAATGGAATTCACGTCAAGGGTGATAGCGACGACAACATAGGCATCTACATCGGCGGTGGCGCTATAACCGCATCAGTATCAGGCACTGCGGGTAAGGGTTTGAAAAGTGATATGGATGTAGTTATTGATGGTGGCCACATAAACCTCACAACATCGGGAAATGCGACATACGACAGCGAGGAGAAGGATACATCATCTGCGGCAGGCATCAAGAGTAATGGCAAAATTTGGATTAACAACGGTTTAATCGAAGTTAACTCAAGTGGCACTGGAGGCAAGGGTTTAAGTTCTGATGGCGACATTATAGTAGATGGCGGCAACATCAAAATCTCAACTACTGGCGGACAATATAAGTACTCATCATCGCAGACATCATCACCAAAGGGTATTCGCGCTGATGGCAACATTACAATCAATGGTGGTGTTATCAACATCTCGGTTACGGGAAAAAGCGAAGGTTCAGAGGGTTTGGAGAGCAAGGACACTCTTACCGTAAATGGTGGTGAGTTGGTCATTAGGTCGTATGATGATAGTATCAATGCCAGCAAGGCAATTGTAGTTAATGGTGGCAGAATCTATGGCGAGGCATCAAACAACGATGGCATCGACTCGAATGGCACAATCACCATTAATGATGGTATTTTTATTGGTATTGGCTCGGGACAGCCTGAAGGTGGTATCGATGTCGACAATGATAGGTCATTGTTTATCAACGGTGGCGTTGTCCTCGGCATTGGTGGCGGTATGATGGGTAAACCCTCATCATCAAGCACGCAGTACTCTGTGGTATATGGCGGGGCTTCGGTAACAAAGGGCCAGCAAATCGCACTTCTCGACTCATCAAGCAATATGCTATTTAGCTTCGAGTCGCCAATTACTATGAGTGCAACCGTTGTATTCTCGACACCTAACATTAAGAACGGCACAACATACAACATAGTATCTGGAGGTAGCGCAAGTAACTACAGCGAGTGTTGGCAGGGTTTGTACTATGATGGCACTTGGAGCGGTGGCTCTTCGCTTACAACATTCACACCATCGAGCGTTGTAACAAGCATTGGCAACACAGGCGGAGGTCCTGGTGGTGGCGGTGGCGGTTGGCCTGACGGTGGCGGAGGTGGCAATCGTCCCTGGTAAGCAATAGCCAAGATAAGTGGAAAGGATAACGATACCTAAATATAATGGTTAATATCGTTTGTCCTTTCCACTTTTTTTTTATATCTTTGTGCGATTGTAGACTTTTGTATCGACAAATAATTAAAACATCATATTATGAATATTTCTTATAACTGGCTAAAACGCTATCTCGATGCAGATCTCACTGCCGAGCGTATGGCCGAGATATTAACCGAACTCGGTCTCGAGGTTGAGGAGTTCGAGAAGATTGAGACTATCAAGGGTGGCTTGAAGGGTGTTGTTGTTGGTGAGGTACTCACTTGCGAGGACCATCCAGACTCTGACCACCTCCATATTACTACCGTAGACGTTGGCGCCGAGGCTCCATTGCAGATTGTATGTGGCGCTGCTAACTGCCGTCAGGGTTTGAAGGTTATGTGCGCTACCGTAGGTTCGGTGTTGTACCCTATCGACTCGGACGAGGAGTTCAAAATCAAGCGTAGCAAGATTCGTGGCGTTGAGTCACTCGGTATGCTCTGCGCTGAGGATGAGCTTGGCATTGGCCGTAACCACGAGGGTATTATGGAGCTTCCAGCAGAGGCTGTTGTAGGTACTCCTGCAAAGGATTATCTCCGCATCGCTGATGACTACCTCATCGGTATTGGTCTTACTCCTAACCGCGTAGATGCCGCTTCGCACATCGGTGTTGCTCGCGATATCGCAGCATACCTCAAGAGCCGTGGCGAGCGTGTGGAGTTCAAGCTCCCATCAGTTGAGGACTTCAAGGTAGACGACACATCACGCACCATCGAGGTGGAGGTTGTAAATTCGGAGGCTGCGCCACGCTATGCTGGTATCACCGTTAGTGACTGTAAAATCGCACCATCACCAGAGTGGATGCAGAATGAGCTTCGTGCTGCGGGCATCAACCCAAAGAACAGCCTTGTAGATATCACCAACTATGTTTTGTTTGAGTTGGGCCAGCCACTCCACGCCTTCGATGCAGATAAGATTGAGGGTGGTAAAGTGGTAGTACGTTCTGCTGTCGAGGGCGAGAAGTTCGTGACGTTGGATGGCGTAGAGCGCACCCTAACGGCTAACGACCTTATGATTTGCTCTGCGGAGCGCCCTATGTGTATCGCAGGTGTGTACGGCGGTCAGGACTCTGGCATCTCGGATGAGACAGTTAATGTATTTATCGAGAGTGCATATTTCCACCCTGTATGGGTACGTAAGACGGCGAAGCGCTTTGGCCTAAATACCGATGCTTCGTTCCGTTTCGAGCGCGGTGTAGACCCTAACATTCAGGTATATGCTCTTAAGCGTGCTGCAATGCTTATGCAGGAGTTGGCAGGTGGTCGCATCACATCTGAGATTATCGACATCAACCCTACTCCAGCCTGCCACTTCGAGTTTGAGTTCTCGTTGGAGCGCGCACGTAAGCTCATCGGTAAGAATATCCCAGAGGAGACATTTATGACAATCCTCGAGGCATTGGATGTTGAGGTTCGCGGTCGTGAGGGCGAGGTATTGAAGGTTGCAGTACCACCTTACCGCGTAGATGTTCAGCGCGAGGCTGACCTCATTGAGGATGTATTGCGCGTGTATGGCTACAACAACATTGAGATTTCAGACCACGTAAACTCTACTCTCTCATACGCTCCAAAGCCAAATAAGAGCCGTCTCCAGAATATGGCATCGGACTACCTCTCGGCTAATGGTTACACCGAGATTATGTCGAACTCTCTCACAAAGGTTTCATACTACGAGGGTTGCACAACATTCCCTGTGGAGCGTTGCGTGAAGATTCTAAATCCACTCTCACAGGATTTGAACGTTATGCGCCAGACATTGCTCTTCAACGCATTGGAGGCTGTGGAGTTGAACGTTAATCGTCGTAACGGCAACCTCAAGATGTATGAGGTTGGTAACTGCTACTTCTTCAACGCCGAGAAGGCCGAGGAGGAGAATACCCTTGCAAAGTATGAGGAGGGTATGCGTCTTGGAATCACCGTAACAGGCTTGGCGACGCAGCTTTCGTGGAACAGCAAGGCCGAGGGCTCTTCATTCTTCACCCTCCGCGCAATGGTTGAGAAGTTGTTGAAGCGCTTTGGCATCGACCTCTACTCATTGCAGTGCGAGTCGTTGGAGAGCGACCTCTTTGCTGATGCCATTGTATTCAAGCAGGGACCAAAGGAGGTGTTGCGTATGGGTGTTGTATCGCCTATCGTGCGCAAGAAGTTCGATATTAAGCAGGATGTATACTTCGCAGAGATTGACTTCGACCAGGTTGTGAAGATGACCAAGAAGACAAAGGTGCAGTTCAAGGAGCTCTCGAAGTTCCCAGAGGTTAAGCGCGACTTGGCGTTGTTGGTAAATAAGAGCGTTACATTCTCACAGCTTCGCTCAATCGCCTTTGCAACCGAGAAGAAACTCCTCAAGTCGGTATCGTTGTTCGATGTATATGAGGGCGATAAGCTCCCAGAGGGCAAGAAGTCATACGCCTTGAGCTTCATCCTCGAGGATAAGAGCCAGACTCTCACCGACAAGCAGATTGAGCGCACAATGGCAAACATTCAGGCGCAGCTTGAGCAGAAGACAGGTGCCGAGATTCGTAAGTAGTACTCGGAACTATAAATAATAAACGCGGGCCCGAAAGCTCGCGTTTATTATTTATATCACCATCATTCCCTGTCGCACACGTAGCATCGTCTCCTCATCCTTGAGCCTATCGGCAATTGCAAGTGCGAAATCTATTGAGACTCCCGCACCCGCCGCAGTGATTAGATTTCCACACTCCACTACACGGCCACCAACTACATTATACTCCTTCATCTCCGACACTACCGATGCGTGACACGTTACATCGCACCCCTTCGCCACGCCAGCCATTGCCAACACCGTAGGTGCGCCACATATCGCCGCAACCAAACGACCAGCGGCAAAATATCGACGTATGACGTGCAACACAGCCTCCGACTCTCGAAGGTTAACATACCCAGGATTTCCACCAGGAAGAATCACCGCATCGCCGCCCTCAAAATTACAATCCTCAATCAAACAATCGCACGACAATGTCATAAGGTTATGCGACGATGTAACCATCAAATTACCACCCACAGCAACCCTTATAACCTCCACACCAGCGCGATGCAGAACATCAATAGGCGAGAGCGTTTCGACACACTCAAAGCCCTCCGCAATCAAAATATATACTCTCATAAAAATAATCTTTCTATCGCTTTAAAGGTCATTGTTCGCACCTCACACTCCCCGATTTCCACAGGTAGCACAACATTAATAACCCCCTCATCTCTCTTTTTATCCTTGTGCGTAGCCTTCAATACTTCCTCCATAGACACAGGCAAATCGAAGCTAAAGCCCAACTTTAATAGAAGCTCCTCAATTGCCACTTCATCAGCAAGATTAAGAATTCCTAACCTACACGCCACACGCGATATTAGCAACATTCCTACTGCCACCGCTTCACCGTGGTTTAGTTCGTGAGTAGACTTCTCAATGGCGTGACCTATGGTATGCCCCAAATTGAGCATTATGCGCTTGCCATTCTCCCTCTCATCCTCCTCCACAATGGCCATCTTCACAGCCATCGCGCGACGAACGATATATTGCATACTCTCTGTCGAACGATAGATATCCTCCAAGGCGTTTCGCGCAATAAAATCGAACAACTCCCTATCGCCTACTATCGCACTCTTGACAACCTCCGCCATACCCGCTCGCAACTCCCTCTCGGGCAGTGTGCGGAGCATCTCCACATCCGAAATCACAAAACTCGGCTGCGTGATGGTACCAACCATATTCTTGTAGTCCGCAACATTCACGCCATTTTTGCCCCCTATCGAGGCATCTACCTGACCAAGCAGTGTCGTAGAGACAAAGCCAAACTCCACGCCACGCATATACGTTGCCGCCACAAAACCCGTAATATCGGTTACTATACCGCCACCAATTCCCAAAAGAAACGTCTTACGGTCGGCACCCATAGCCATAAGCTCGTCGTAGATACACGACACGGTGTGAAGATTCTTAATCTCTTCGCCAATACCTATTATTATATGCTCGTAGCGATGCACCAAATCGGGATAGAGCCTATCTACGTTCTCATCCGTAATAACCACTACCCTACGATTAGGCAGCACCTCGGGAAGTATCTCCGCCGCTGGTCCAAAAAATAACTTCGTTGGAATCATAAATCTGCTATTTTATGCAAATATACAAAAAAGTGATAAAGTAACCAAGATTTAAGTTGTGTAATATTTTTGTGGTTTTGCTTGCAAATCGGTTAAATGTTTGTTAATTTTGCGAGGATATTTGCATAAGCAGAGTATAAACACACAATAATAACATTTAAAACTTAATAAAACTATGGCTTTTCTTACTAACGACAAGCTCGTTATCGTGGGTGCAGCTGGTATGATCGGCTCAAACATGGTACAGTCAGCCCTTATGATGGGCCTTACTAACAACATCTGCCTTTATGACGTATTCTCTCCAGAGGGCGTTGCAGAGGAGATGCGCCAGAGCGGTTTCGACAACGTAAACATCACTGCTACAACTGACGTAGCTGAGGCATTCAAGGATGCTAAGTATATCATCTCTTCTGGTGGTGCTCCACGTAAGGAGGGTATGACACGTGAGGATTTGTTGAAGGGTAACTGCGAGATCGCTGAGCAGCTTGGTAAGAACATCAAGACTTACTGCCCAGACGTTAAGCACGTTGTTATCATCTTCAACCCTGCTGACCTTACAGGTCTTGTAACTTTGCTCTACTCTGGTTTGAAGCCAGGTCAGGTTACTACACTCGCAGGTCTTGACACTACACGTCTTAAGAGCGCTTTGGCTAAGAAGTTCGGCGTTATGCAGAGCGATATCGAGGGCTGCGCTACTTACGGTGGTCACGGCGAGCAGATGGCAGTATTCGGCAGCGCAGTAAAGATCGCTGGCCGCAACCTTACTGACATCATTGGCACAGAGGAGTTCCCAACTGAGGAGTGGGAGCAGATGAAGAAGGATGTAACACAGGGTGGTGCTGCTATCATCAAGCTTCGTGGTCGTTCATCGTTCCAGAGCCCATCATACCTCTCTGTAGAGATGATTCGCTCGGTAATGGGTGGTGAGCCATTCCGCTTCCCTGCTGGTACATACGTATCTAACGAGAAGTACAACCACATTATGATGGCTATGGACACTGTTCTCGACCAGAACGGTTGCTCATACAAGATGCCTGTTGGTACAGAGGAGGAGCTTGCGAAGCTCGACGCTTCTTACGCACACCTTTGCAAGATGCGTGATGAGTTGGTAACTTTGGGTATCGTTCCTGCTATCGAGGAGTGGTCAAAGATTAACCCTAACTTGTAATCACATTACTTGTTGAATCTATGAGCAGGAGCGCAATCACACCTCCTGCTCATTATTTATTTTAGAAGTATGAAAATAGCAGTTCCTACCCGCGATGGTGTTATCGACGACCACTTTGGTCACTGCGCCTACTACACTATTTTCGATATCGAGGATAACCAGATTGTCGCAACCTCACGCCTTGAGTCGCCACAGGGATGCGGTTGCAAATCGGGCATCGCTGCCGATATGGAGGCAATGGGCATCAGCGTTATGCTCGCAGGAAATATGGGCGAGGGCGCAAAGAATAAACTCGAGAGCCACAACATTAAGGTTGTTCGCGGTTGCCGAGGCAATATCGAGATGGTTGTTCGCGCATACCTTATCGGTCTTATCAAAGATTCAGGCGAGGGATGCTCACATCACGAGTGTCATAGCCACGAATAGTGTCGATATGTAAGTTGCTGATATACAGCTGATGCGAAGTTTTCGATAAAAAAGTACCGAAAAAAGTAGTCTAAAAATTTGCAGTTAGAAAAATAAGTTGTATATTTGCACCGCAATTCAGAGATATCTGATGCCCAGATGGCGGAATCGGTAGACGCGCTGGTCTCAAACACCAGTAGGTTCACCCCTGTGCCGGTTCGACCCCGGCTCTGGGTACTCAAAAACCCTTGTAGAACACACTCTACAAGGGTTTTTCTTTTGTCAAGCATAAAAGTTGGTCACCTTTTGGTCACCACTTCGCAAAAGCAACCATTTTTATCTACGTTTATACTTTAAGTGCGAGAACTTGAAATAGTAAAAAGGGCTGAATCCTGCAAATGGAATCAGCCCCAAGTTTTTATTTCATAAATTATAATCGAACTCCAATGGATTTTTAACGTTAATTCCACTGCAAACGTCTCATCTCATCTTCTAACTCTCCTTCAATCTCATCAACATACATCCTCTGTCTTGAATTTAGCGGAGCTGAGTCCAACTTTCCCTTAAGTTTTACACACTCTGCTGCCGTAGTTTCAATCTGTTTAGTATACGCAAAAGGATTATCGCTATGTTTTATGTCGTAAAGTAAATCAATAAGACGTGAAGCCTTCAAAGCATACTCCTCTACAATTTCGTTATATTCTTCTGAAGGATCATATTCGTTTTCTACAATGTATACACCATCCTCGATGTTATTTGAACCCTTGGATACTAACGAAACAATTGCCACAATGACTGAAATAAATGTTATTATAATAAGTAGCCATTTTGGAATTGGAAGCTGATCCAATTTGAGCTTGAATGTAGACCATTTATCTTTTAGATTCATATCTTCAATTTTCTGTTTTAATTGAGCCCATTTATCCTTTAGGTTCATAGCTTCAATTTTCTGCTTTATTTGAGACATAATTCTTTCAAAGTTAATATTTGACATAAAAATTAATCGAAAATTAAACTTGTATAGACACATTAATTTTCAACAAAAAGTTTAGAGTATGTATCAAGTACAAGTATCCGTGTCGTGAGTATTTACTTACTCCAATAAGTTGGCTCTGAGAACTGACGAGCCTCAGTCTTGGAAAAACCCGCATTGATTAAGGCCTTCTCAATGTCACTTGGAGCAGGTGGGTTTTGTGGCGATGAAACATTTAGAGTATAACCCACAGTCATACCACCTACATACTTGTTAGCGAACTTTAATGTAAAATGATACATAACATTATTAGTTTTAATTGACACCTACTCTTTATAGGATTTTCGGCAAACTCCTTCTTCACAGTTGAGTTATGGATATATACAAAAAAGAAAGTGTGAGGCTGGCTCACGCTTATCTATAAGAAGGTTGTGGAAAAACCCGAACTAAAATAAACGATGCTAATCCCCACACCCGAATGATATGGAGATAAAACACACCGAAAAACCAATGCGTTCCCTGCCATAAACAAACAGATAGTGAGTGTCATTCGTTCATCCTTAGTTCTTGAAAACTTCCACATTTTCTTATAGGACCGCGAAAACACTTTCAATATGTAAAGCCCGCACCAAGTGCAAAGCACTACAAATATAACACTTTATTTTGAGAAAACAAAAAAAATAGCCACCATAATGGCGACTACATCGGTCTAATATAAAGGCACAAAAAAAAACAAGAGCCTATATCAAGACTCTTGTTTATATTAATCGGTAGGCACTACCTACTTCTCCTCTCTTTCAATCACAAAGACGCGATTCAAGATACCAATTGATACCGCTTCAGGTTCTTCATCAAAAGTGAGATATCCCACGCTACATACGAAGTAATCCTCTACGGTTAGTTGATTATCCAAATACCATCCGCCAAGACTTGAGCCAACCGCAGTGCTAAGATCTCCCAACCAGGAACCCTCCTCAAGATTCAACTCATTCAGCAACTCGGTATTAAGCGAATCCTCCAAAACCTCGGAATGTGCATTTTTATCAGGACACGTTAAAGCACATACACCTGCTACCACGAGCAAGAAAAAGAGTGTGTAAAGTAAGCCTTTCATAATTCGTTAGGTTTAAAGTTTAAACAAAGATAAAGAAAATTTCATTAATATCACCATAATTATCACCAAAATTTTCATTCCACACGAGGTAATGAGTTGCAATATCCCTTTTAAATCGGTAAATTTGCAGAAAAGATAAGAACTATGAAACTCAAAAGTATCGCAATTGTCATTGCATTAATAATAACATCTTGCGCAGGCGCGCCTCACGAGAAGTATTACACGCAGTATGTGGAGTTCCCAGCGGGGGCCACTGCCGAGCAGAAGATTGAGTTGGCAGCCCACGTTGTACCTTCCCCACAGCAGTTGGAGTGGCAAGAGATGGAGCTTACGGCATTTCTACACTTCGGCATCAACACCTTTACGGGCAATGAGTGGGGAAGCGGCTATGATAGCCCCAACCTCTTCAACCCTACGGAATTAGATTGCGAGCAGTGGGTACGCACACTGAAGGAGGGAGGCTTCAAGATGGCAATCCTAACGGCAAAGCATCACGATGGCTTTTGCCTATGGCCTACGGCAACAACCGACTATTCGGTAAAGAGCATTGCGTGGCGCGAGGGTAAGGGCGATGTAGTGCGTGAATTACGTGATGCGTGCGAGAAATATGGCATTAAGTTTGGCGTTTACCTCTCGCCTTGGGACCGCAATGCGCAGTGCTATGGCGACTCTCCAGCCTACAACAAGTTCTTCATCGAACAGCTAACCGAGCTACTCACAAACTATGGCGAGGTACACGAGGTGTGGTTTGACGGTGCGTGTGCCGAGGGTCCTAATGGCCGAAAGCAAGTCTACGACTGGGAGGCGATACTCAAAACGATACGCACCCTACAACCTAATGCCGTAACAGCGATTATGGGTTGTGATGTCCGCTGGGTAGGTAACGAGGGTGGCCTTGGCCGAGCAACAGAGTGGAGTGCTACGGTGATAGCACCAGGCTCATACACTCATAAGAAGGCAGCGAACGAGGCCCTTGGAGTGGAGGAGATGTCGAAAGATTTGGGAAGCCGTGAGCTTGTTGCAAAGGCTAATGAGATATATTGGTACCCTTCGGAGGTTGATGTTTCGATACGCCCAGGATGGTTCTACCACGCGGAGCAGGATTCTCAGGTGCGCTCGTTGGCAAACCTTGTAAATATCTACTACCGCTCGGTGGGATGTAATTCGGTGCTTCTACTCAACATTCCTCCTGATAAGCGCGGTCTTATCCACGAGGTGGATGCAGAGCGCATTAAGGAGCTATCAGCATACCTCACAAAGACCTTTGCACATAATGCGATTACCGACCAAAAGAGAGCGTGGAGTGCAAAGGAGGGTGAGAGTAGAGAGTTCTCCGTAGAGCCTAACACCTTGGTAAACACACTTCTTATTAAAGAGGATATCACGCGAGGTCAGCGTGTGGAGGAGTTCTCGGTGGAGGTGTATAATAACGGAGAGTGGCACTACGTAGCAGGCGGCACAACAATAGGTTACAAGCGTTTACTTCGCTTTGCGGATTGCAACGCAGAGCGTGTGCGTATCACAATTCACGCATCACGTGGCACTGCAAATATTCAGGAGGTTGGACTCTACTACGCCGAGCCATTAGATGAGGTGTATATCCCCCGCCCAATATCGGATGTAGACTCTGCGGAGTGGGTGTCGGTAGGCTGCGATGCGGAGCAGGCCTATGACTATAATCCTACTACGGCGTGGCAGACCGATAGCCTTACATCACTTACAGTAGATATGGGCAGCGAGATTGCGATACGTGGTTTTAGCTACACTCCGCTTATGGGCGATGACCTTCGTGGCACAATTTTCAAGTATCGTTTCTACGTAAGCACCGATGGCAAGGAGTGGACTCTATGCCCTACAAATGGAGAGTTTAGCAACATTATGCACAACCCGATACCGCAGTTTGTCTACTTCAACGAGCCTCACACCGCTCGCTACTTCAAAATAGAGCCGCTGTGTGATATAAATGGCGAGGAGGCAACCTCTATTGGAGAGATAGGTATTCTTATTCGCTAACAACCACATTCGTATGAGTGAGATAAAGAGAGATATAAAAGAACTTGTCTCGGCACTACCCCACACCCCTGGCATCTACCAATTCGTGGATAAGAGTGGTACGATTATATATGTAGGTAAGGCCAAGGATCTCAAGCGCCGTGTATCGTCATACTTTGTCGAGAGCAGAGAGCATTCGGCAAAGGTGATTGTGATGGTGCGTCAGGTGGTGGACATACGACATATCGTGGTGGACTCGGAGCAGGATGCCCTACTACTCGAGAACTCGCTGATAAAGAGCCTACAACCACGCTACAACATCCTCCTTAAGGATGATAAGACATACCCTTGGATTGTTGTTCGCCGCGAGCCATTTCCCCGTGTAGAGTCTACGCGTCAGCTCATCCGCGATGGTTCACAATACTTCGGTCCTTATAGTTCGGTGTCGATGCAGCGCTCCATCCTTGAGTTTATACGCGACGTTGTGCCACTACGTACGTGTAAGTTAAATCTCTCGAACACAACCATCAAGGCGGGCAAGCATAGCGTATGCCTACAATATCACCTCGGAAACTGCAAGGCTCCCTGCGTGGGATATCAAAGCGAGGAGGAGTATGCCGAGAGCGTGGAGCTTGTGAAGTCGATTCTCAAGGGTGACCTTCGCCCTGTACGCGAATGGCTCGAGAGAGAGATGACACACGCAGCCGAGGAGCTAAAATTCGAGGTTGCAGAGCATTACAAGCATCGCCTAAATGCACTCTCGGAGTATCAGTCGCGCTCGGTCATCGTGAGTTCGAAGATTGTGGATTGCGACGTATTCTCGCTTCTTCGTGATGACGACATCGCCTATTGCAACTTTGTTAGCCTTCGTCACGGCTCTATCGTTGCAGTGCAAACTATACGCCTTAAGCCTGGTGTGGAAACCACCGACGAGGAGCTTCTGTCGCACGCCATAGAGCATATTGTTGAGAATATGTGTGTAAAACTCGCACGCGAGGTTATCGTTCCCGTCGTACCCTCGGCAGCGATACTCTTCGACGGCGTGGTATTCAACACTCCAAAGCGTGGCGAAAAGGCCGATTTGCTGGAGTTTTCGCTCCGTAGCGCACGCATCTATCGCGCCGAAATACTCAAGAATATGGAGATTAAAAACCCCGAGCGACATACCGAGCGACTTATGGAGGCTATGCGCCGAGAGCTACACCTCTCGAAGCAGCCACGACATATCGAGTGCTTCGATAACTCCAACCTTCAGGGTACCAACCCCGTAGCATCGTGCGTGGTATTCCGCGATGGCAAACCCTCGAAAAAGGAGTACCGCCACTTCAACATCAAGAGTGTCGAAGGCCCTGATGATTTTGCGTCGATGCGCGAGATTGTACACCGCCGCTACTCACGACTTTTGGAGGAGGGTGCAGAGCTTCCCGACCTTATCATCGTGGATGGTGGTAAGGGACAGCTCTCGAGTGCCTACTCTGTTATCAAGGAGCTGGGCATCGAGAATCGTGTTACCATCGTGGGCCTTGCCAAGCGTCTTGAGGAGGTCTTCTACCCTGGCGACCCTACACCCTACTACCTAAGTCGTACGGGAGAGCCACTAAAGGTGATTTGTCATATTCGAGATGAGGCGCACCGCTTTGGCATCACGTTTCACCGCCAGAAGCGCGACAAGAAGTTTATTGATAGCGAGTTGAGCCATATCCCTGGCATCGGCGATAAGAGCCTCACGCAGTTGCTGCGCCACTTCAAAACCGTACGTGCAGTACGCGAGGCGAGCGTCGAGCAACTTACGGAGGTTGTGGGTAAGAAGCGAGCCGAGGCGATAGTGGCATACTTCGGTAAAGGAGCCGATAATTAGCCAATTTCCGCTATAACGGATCAAAATTTCACCGCCCTATTTTGGCGTTTCACCCAGCGAGGTAATTACGCACTTAATTTTCAGAATATGCCCTAAAGTGCTGTGTGGCACAGATTTTGCCCAAAAAAAAGGAAGAATATTTGGGTGGGCAGACAAAATTAAGCGATAATTGTAATTTTGCAGATTAAAATATTATTTATATCTTGCAATCGAAAAGAAAGATTAACTAACTAAAAAACGTATTGCCTATCGAAAAAATTCTACTCTTGGACTAACTAAAATAGAAGAGTATGAACGTGAATGTATTGAGCGATCGAGTATTGCTTAACAACTACCTTTTGGGAGATAGGAGTGCTATATCTGAACTTATAGAGCGTCACTCAAAGCGAGTACGCAGTTACATCGGTATGATGGTCAAGGATGACGCCGTTGCCGATGACATTTTCCAGGAGACATTTATCAAGGCTGTGAAGGTTATCGACGAGGGTCGATACACCGACTCTGGCAAGTTCCTATCGTGGGTGTTGCGTATTGCACACAACCGCGTGTTGGACTATTTCCGTCGCGAGAAGGCAAATAAGCAGGTTAACGAGTCGGAGGCGGGCTACGACGTTATTGGCACACTACGCTTTTCGGAGCCAACAACCGAGGATGAGATGGTACATAGCGAGATGGAGCAGACCATACGCGACCTTATCGATCTACTTCCAGAGGAGCAGCAGGAGGTAGTACGTCTGCGCTACTACTCGAAGCTCTCGTTTCAGGAGATTGCCGAGCAGACAGAGGTGAGCATAAACACCGCATTGGGACGTATGCGTTATGCGCTTATCAACCTACGTAGGATGATAAAGGAGAAAAATATCGTATTAAGTTAGCATCACGCGCAATAATTTACATATAGGCTACGTTAGTTGTTTAAAATCACAAACAATAAACCATTTGCCTATGAGTGAATTTGACCCGCGAACACTACAACTATACAGCGAGGAGCAACTTCTACTAAATGATGTTGTGCAGGAGGATGCCGACTTACTCTTCTTAGACACCTACCTCACCGACCTGTTTATGTGTAACAAATGCGAGTAGCACGCGCTACTCGCATTCTTATTTTATACAATCTCTACGTTCTCAATACTCTCTTGCTGCACGGTATCCAGCGGATGGGACTGATACTCGACCTTCGCGAAGTCTATCGAAAGAAGGTCGATGCAGCGTATCGCACTGTTGTATGCTGTCTTATAGTAGACCTTACGATTGGTTAGGTCGATGGCCGAGGTCCACTGCGTAGCACTTGGGAGGTTCTTCTCCGCAGGATTTTCGATGGCAATCGGCACATCAAAATTATTTAACAGATGGAAGCACTCCAGGACTGTATCCTTTCCCGTAGCACGTTGTGGCGCGGTATTACGGAAGAACGCAGCACGCACAAAGCGTGACGGAGGGGTGAAATCTCCTGGTAGGCCAAGCATCGCGGAGCTTCCTCCAATAGGTGTCAGCTTCTCATCACCAAGCTGATACGAGGGTGCATCGCCAGGGCGGAGGTTGACATAGTTATTTAAGTTCGCAAGATGCCACTCGAAGCCTGGAGCATTGGTAAGCACACCTACGACATTTTCGTAGAAGTGTATCGCACCTCCAACAATCTCCATCACGACTTGACGTCCCGAAGGCTCACCAATTCGCCAATGGACAACAGCCGAGCGCTCGAGCCCCACAATCGTAACATTCTCAACCGCCTGCTTCACCTCCTCAATCGTTGCACAGTTCGTAAGCATCCATTGCACCACTTGAAGGTCGGCAAGAGTATAGGCATTATAGGCGCTATTATAGGCTACATAGCTACCATAATCGGGAAAGAAGAACAAACCCGCCGAGAGTCCCGCCTCGTTTATACCTTCGGCAATAAACACCTTCTCCACAACAGCCATACCCACAGCGCCATATTTCGCTCTCCACTTTATGCCATTTAGGCCCGTAGGCGTATAGGATTGAAGCGCCTCGCCACGCGGAATAATTACATACTCGCTCTTGAGTGGACTATGAGACCACTCTATGGTTCGCGCCTGAATATAACTTCCATCAGCCGCCGTAAGCGAGATTCCCGTACACGCAACACTCGGACAAGTGCCACCTATAACCGCAGCAGCACCCAACAATAACCCTTTCGTAAACTCTTTCATAGCTCAAAAATTTTAGTCCTTGAACTATATTACACTAATCGCGCCACGACAAAAAAACACTGCCCAACACCGTAGTGTCGGGCAGTATCGTTATATTCAAGGTGAGTCGTTACTCAACCTCTGGACGCATCATAACAAGAGTGCGGTTGTTGTCATCGAGCATCTTCTGTGCCAATGCCTTAACATCCTCAAGAGTTACGCTCTCCAAGATACCGAGGTACTCCTCCTTGTAGTTGTAACCCTCCTCGTACCAACGTGTGATAGCTGATACCCAGCCGCTGTTGTTATCGAGAACATTAGCGTAGTTCTTCTGCAAGAACTCCTTAGCCTTAGCTACGTCGTCTGCCAAAGGACCCTCCTCAGCAATCTTGCGAATCTCCTTATCGCAAATCTCAACCAACTCGTCAGCCAACTGGTCGTTAGTATCGAATACGATAGCCATAAAGTAGTTCTCAGTAGGATACTCATCAATTGCACCCTGAACAGATACACCATAAGTACCACCCTTCTCCTCACGGATAGAAACCATATAACGTGAGTCAAGAGCGCGGCTCAACAAGTCAACGATAAGACGGTTCTTAGCGTTATCCTCGATAGCACCTGTGTAGATAAGGCGTACTGAAACCTTAGGCTGCTCCATCTTTGTGCGGAACTCGTTAGTAACGTTACCAGCGTAGCGAACACCATCATCAACAACTGCATACTCAACACTCTTTGATGTTGGGAGTGAACCGATAT
Source organism: Alistipes sp. (assembly GCA_017559615.1). The sequence goes on from JAFYRB010000025.1 coordinate 28,404, forward strand.
ACTTCTCTACGAGTGGCTTCAAAGTCTTAAGGTCAACGTTACCAGCGATGATGAAGCGGAAGTCATCAGCATAAGAGTATAGCTTAGAGTGTACTGCCTTCAATGCTGGGATGTTCAAAGCCTCAATCTGTGCACCTGAAGTAATCTGGCGACGTGCGTGGTTGCCATAGAGTGTCTTCTGAAGCTCCTTTGAGCAGATGTAGTTAGGGTCAGACTCCATATTTGTGAAGTAAGGAACATACATCTTCTTCATATTATCGAGGTCAGTCTGGTCGAAACGTGGAGAAGTGAAGTTCAAGTACATCAACTGAAGAATAGTCTCAATATCCTTTGGTGAACCACCTGCATTTACAGCGTGCTCGTATGAAGATGTACCTACTGAAGCCCAAGCAGACTTACCTGAAAGCTGCTTTGAAAGCTCTGTAGAAGAGAACTTACCAATACCAGAGTTACCCATAATCATACCAAGGAATGAACCCTGATAATACTCCTCGTCGTTAAGCATTGAAAGACCACCCTTTGATACTGCAGAGATAGTAACCTCGTCAGCCTTCAATGTAGATGGGCGAACGATAACCTTAACGCCATTCTTCAATGTCCACTCTGTGTAACCAAGTGACTCGTTCTGTGCAGTAGCCTTAACCTTCGAGCCCTTCAACTTTGTAGCAGGGTCGATAAGTGGCTCGATAACAGTGTTATCCTCATAAGCCTCAATCTCTGAAGCCTCTACCTCTGCGATGATAGCCTTGATATTCTCCTCAGCAGGAACTGCTACACCCTCCTTCTTTGGTGAGCGAACAAGAATTACGAGGTTCTCGTTAGGACGTACCATCTGAAGATAAGCCTGGTTGATAACGTCAACATTGAGCTGGTTGATGAACATCTGGTCGAGCTGCCACTCTGTCTCGGCATCCATCATAGGAGTACCCTTTGCATAGTGGTCGAGGTAACGCTGTGCGTAAGCATCGTTGTGAACATCGTTACGGTTTGTATAGCTCTGCTCTGCCCAGCGCAAAATCTTCTGCTTTGCACGCTCGAACTCACCTGCTGTGAAGCCGTGGCGACGCATACGCTCCATCTCTGTGTAGATAGCGCGGAAAGCATCATCTGTGCGGCCCTCGTGAGCTGTTGCAGAGAACATTGTAGACTCCATAGTTGGGCAGATACCAATGCTACCCTCGCTCATACCACCACCCAAGAATGGAGCATCAGCAGCCTGTGCAATCTCATCAAGACGATCGTTCATCATCACTGATACGAAGCTGTTGATAAGGTCGAATGAGTAACCAATCTGTGTATTCTTGAACTCCTTTGGAAGAGCATCACGACGCGCGAACATCATAACGCTTGACTGAGTCAACTCCTTGTCAGTGAAGATAGAGATGATAGGCTCCTCGGTTGCAGGCACCATAATAACCTCCTTCTGTGCAGCATCAGCTGGTGAAGCTGGGATGTCAGCCATAAGGGCCTTAATCTTTGCCTCTACCTGATCTACATCAACATCACCTACGATTACCAATGCCTGATACTCTGGGCGATACCACTTCTTGTAGAAGTTAACCAACGATGAACGCTCGAAAGACTTCAAACCATCGAGGTAACCAATAAGGTTACGGTGCTCATAGAGAGTACCCTTGAACAAGTTCTTAATCATCACGTTCTGCGCACGAAGGCTTGCGCCATCACGAGTACGCAACTCCTCCATAATCACACCACGCTCCGAGTCAATCTCCTCAGTCTCCAAAGAGATGAACTGCGACCAGTCGTGGAGGATAAGAAGTGCCAAGTCGAGATTCTTCTCATCTGTAACAGGGCAATCCTTAATCATATACTCTGTGCAATCCCAAGATGTGAAGGCATTGAGGTTCAAACCGAACTGAACACCAATAGTCTCCAACTGCTCAATCATAGCCTTCTCTGGAAGGTTCTCCGAGCCATTGAATGCCATATGCTCAAGGAAGTGAGCCAAACCCTGCTGGTCATCCTCCTCCTGAATAGCACCTACATCGTGGTAGATGTAGAAGCTAGCCTGTCCCTTTGGCTTCTCATTGTGGCGGATGTAGTAGGTCATACCATTCTCGAGTACACCTACACGCACCTCTGGATCCAGTGGAAGAGACTGAATCTGCTGCGCACAGATACTCGTTACACCAATGAAGAGTGCTACGAGTGAAAAAATAAGTTTTTTCATAGTTCTGTTAGTTAATAAGTTATATAAAAAATTGCTTTCTATTCGTACTGTTCGCACAATAATTCAAGCAAAGATACACTTTTTTGCTTAATTTATTGCGTTTTTAGCTAATTTATTTTCTTATAGCACGATAAAATATCTTATAGCCGAGCAATATACCGTCATACACACACGTATATAACGTTATTAATTTAGGAATTATTTTGTGGGGGAGGGAAGAGTTTTTGGGGATCAACGACGATACTCAAAAAAGAAGAAATATCACCTTCGATGCACAAAGGTAATCATTATAACGATATTTTTACTATTTTTGTAGGAAATAATTAAACGTAATACTATGGCAACAATTTCATCATACCCATTCACCATTCAGCCCGAGAACGTAGACTTTACACTTCGTGCCTCGGCTGCATCCATCATCAGCTATATGCTCAACGTAGCGGGTACGGATGCTCACCTTAAGGGTTTTGGCGTGGAGGCCTTGCAGGGCCACTCCTTCACGTGGGTGCTATCACGTTTAGCCGTTGAGATTTCCACACAGCCACGTCAGTATACCGACATCGAGATTGACACGTGGGTAAATGAGTTTAACCGTCTCTCGTCAACGCGTAACTTCAAGATGCGTATTGGCGATGAGGTTATCGCAGCGGGCGTATCACAGTGGTGTATGCTCAATATGGAGACTCGTCAGGCTGTAGATATGACTCTTTTGAAGGATGTCTACGAGCGTGCTATGGTTGCCGAGGCCTCGCCTATCGCTGCACCAGCACGTCTTCGTGATGTGGAACCACAGATATCGGTATCTCGCCCTGTGGTATATAGCGATATAGACTTCAACCGCCACGTAAATACACTTCGCTACATCGACCTTATCTTCGATACACTTCCTCTCGAACTAATTGAGAAGAACGCAGGTATACGCCTTGATATCAACTTTATAGCCGAGGCTCTGTATGGCGAGGTATTGACCATCGGTGCATATTCAGAGGGCAACGTATGGCAGTTCGATATTTCGTCGGATAGTGGCAAGAAGTTGTGTCGCGCTAAGATAGAGTTTAAGGCATAATAACGATGAGCAAGAGGTTAAAGATAGCTATTGTAGGCCCTGCGCACCCATACCGCGGAGGTCTGGCATCCATTATGGAGACTATGGCTCGCGAGTATCAGTCGCGTGGCTACGACGTGCGTATCCTAACCTTTACACTCCAATATCCCGAGTTTCTATTCCCTGGCAAGAGCCAAACCGTAGATACCCCACCACCAGCCGACCTTCGCATCACACGTCGCGTCTCAACGGTAAATCCTCTCTCGTGGATTAGCGTGGGTAGAGAGCTTCGCCGCGAGTCGCCCGATATCGTGCTTATGAAGTATTGGACTCCGTTTATGGCACCCTGCTTCGGAACTATCGCACGTATCGCTCGCGGAAATGGCTCGACAAAGGCTATCTGCCAAATCGACAACGTGGAGCCTCACGAGCATCACATAACCGACCGTATCTTCAACCGCTACTTCCTCGGCTCGATGGATGCGTTTATCTATATGTCGGAACAGGTACATAGCGAGTTGAAGGAGTACACATCGGCTCCAGCACTCTTCTCACCACACCCTATGTTCGAGAATTTTGGTGCGAGGGTAGAACGTTCCGAGGCGTGCCAAAGACTCGGTCTTAACCCCGCGGTGCGCTATACCCTATTCTTTGGTCTTATCCGCGATTACAAGGGTTTGGATACACTCCTTAAGGCGTGGCAGCGTTTCCGCCGCGATGGACATAAGCTACTCATTGCGGGCGAGTTTTACGCCTCACGAGAGAAATACATCCAGCTAATCAAGGAGTTAGCCATCGAGGACGACATCATTCTCCACGACTTCTTCGTAAAAGATGAGGATGTGAAATACTACTTCTCGGCTGCGGAGTGCGTGGTGCTACCATATAAGACAGCAACGCAGAGTGGCGTGACACAGATATGCTACAACTTCTGCACGCCTGTGATTGTCACGAATGTTGGTGGTCTTGCGGAGATTGTTCCCCACGACCGTGTGGGATATGTCTGTGAGCCTTCGGTCGAAGGAGTCTACGATGCCATAACAAAGATATACGAGGGGGATACTATTTCGCGTTTTGCGGAGGCTATGAAGGATGAGCGCCGCCGCTTCTCGTGGAGCGCTATGTGCGACAAAATCGAGGAGGTCTACGAACAAGTTAAGTAATCGAAATATAGAAAAAACATAGGGCGTATCCGCAATGGATACGCCCTATGTTTTATAAAGTAGTTGACTACTCGATGCCTACGCGGTCAAAGATGAAGTCCACATTCTTGAGGTAGTACTCCAATGTGAAGCAAGCATCCAACTCCTCGCGTGAGAGAACATCCATAACCGCTGGAGTCTCAGCTAGAAGCTCCTGATAGTCAGCACGCTCGCTCATAGCACGCATAGCAACAGGCTGAACAGTATCGTATGCCTGCTCACGTGAGAAACCACGCTCAATGAGTGCGTTCATAACACGCTGCGCGAAGATAACCTTACGTGTGCGGTAGATATTCTCCTCCATAACATCCTTGAATACTACGAGGTTCTCCAAGATACCACGGAAGCGGTTGAGCATATAGTCGAGAAGCATTGTAGCATCTGGAAGGATGATACGCTCTGAAGATGAGTGTGAGATATCACGCTCGTGCCACAAAGCAACATTCTCATAGAAGGCCGCCATATAACCACGCATCACACGTGCGCAACCACACATATTCTCCGAAGAGATAGGATTACGCTTGTGAGGCATAGCCGAAGAACCCTTCTGGCCCTTACCAAATGACTCCTCAACCTCGTGTACCTCGGTACGCTGAAGGTTACGAATCTCCATAGACATCTGCTCGATGCTTGATGCGATAACCGCCAAAGTAGCCATATAGTATGCGTGACGGTCGCGCTGGATAACCTGTGTTGAGATGTTTGCGCTGTCGATGCCAAGCTTCTCGCATACGTAGTCCTGAATAAATGGAGGGATATTTGCAAAGTTACCCACAGCACCAGAAATCTTACCAACCTCTACGCCACGAGCTGCAGTAATAAAGCGGTTAAGGTTACGCTTCATCTCCTCGTACCACAACGCCCACTTAAGACCGAAGCTTGTGATATCGGCGTGAATACCGTGAGTACGGCCGATGCAAGGTGTGTTCTTGAACTCGATAGCGCGGTTACGCAACACCTCCAACATCTTCTCGATATCCTCCAAAAGAATGCTATTTGCCTGCTTGAGAAGGTAGCCATTTGCAGTATCTACAACATCGGTACTTGTAAGACCATAGTGTACCCACTTACGCTCCTCACCGAGAGTCTCACTCACGGCACGTGTGAAGGCTACGATATCGTGGCGAGTCTGCTGCTCAATCTCATAGATGCGATTGATGTCGAACGACGCATTCTTCCACAACTTCTCAACATCCTCCTTTGGCACTACGCCAAGCTGGCTCCACGCCTCAGAGGCAAGAATCTCAACGCGAAGGTAGGCATCGAACTTATTCTGCTCGGTCCACACCTTACGCATAATCTCTCTACTATATCTCTCAATCATAATAAAGATAGGTTTGGGTTAATTATTTTGTTACTTTTCTGATAAAACTCTCAACAGTATTCTCCATCAAGCAGGCGATAGTCATAGGGCCTACACCACCAGGTACAGGAGTGATATATCCTGCAACCTCCAACGATGGCTCATAGTCCACATCACCACAGAGCTTACCTGTGCGGCTATCACGGTTTACACCTACGTCAATAACCACCGCGCCTGGCTTAATCATATCTGCTGTCACAAGGCGCTCACGGCCAATTGCCACAACAAGGATATCCGCACGACGTGTAATCTCGCCGAGGTCACGTGTACGTGAGTGTGCGATAGTTACCGTAGCGTTGTTGTCCAAGAGCAACTTTGCAACTGGAAGACCTACGATATTGCTACGGCCAACAACCACAGCCTCCTTACCCGCAATCTCCATACCTGTCTGCTTCAAGAGCTTGATGATACCCTTTGGAGTACAAGGCTGTGTGCAAGGCTTCTTAAGCCAGAGGTTTGCAACGTTCGATGGGTGGAACGCATCCACATCCTTCTCCACTGCGATAGTATCAATAACCTTCTGCTCGTCGATATGCTTTGGGAGTGGCAACTGCACAAGGAGTCCATCCACATCCTCATCCGAATTGAGTTTCTCGATTACCTCGAGCAACTCTGCCTCGGTGATAGTCTCAGGATAACGAAGCGTTGTGTTGCGAATACCAATCTCAGTTGCAGCCTTTGCCTTACCCGTAACATATGACACGCTACCTGGGTCCTCGCCAACGAGGATAACAACCAAGTTTGGGGTGCGACCATACTTCTCGTTAAGCTCTACAACCTGTGCTGCAAGGCTCTCACGCAAAGATTTAGCAACCTCCTTACCATTAATTATTTCGCTCATAATCAAAAACTTATTTAAATGCCTTATTACCGATATCGGTACGGTGATAGAGGTTCTCGCACTCAATCTTTGCGATATCCTCACGAGCCTTCTGCTGTGCCTCACGAAGTGTTGGGGCAGAAGCCACAACAAACATCACACGACCACCAGCCGTTACCAACTCGCCATCCTTCATCGCAGTACCCATATGGTATACCTTTGACTCTACACGCTCCGTGCCACGAATTACAAAGCCCTTTGCGTAGTCACCAGGATAACCCTTCGATGCAAGCACGATACCGAGCGTAGCCTCCTTGCTCCACTCTGTCTCAGGGGCCTTGTTCTCGGCAACTGCAGAGAAGACATCCACAGCATCGCTCATCAAGCGTGGCAATACAACCTCGGTCTCTGGATCGCCAAAACGTGCGTTGAACTCGATAACCTTGATACCCTGTGGGGTTTTCATCAAGCCACCATACAACACGCCAGTGAAAGGCACACCCTCCTCGACCATAGCGTCAGCAACACGCTGCATAATCTTCTCCATAGCGTACGCGTGATCCTCCTCGTTAACGAAAGGAAGCTCCGTATAAGCACCCATACCACCAGTGTTAGGGCCCTCATCGTTATCGTAAGCACGTTTGTGGTCCTGCGCAACAGGCATCGCCGAAATCTTATTACTAGCAACGAAGCACATCAACGAGAACTCCTCGCCAGTGAGGAACTCCTCGATAACTACTCTACCCTCGCCGAACTTCGTATCAAGAAGCATATCACGAAGCGTAGCCTCAGCCTCCTCCATCGTAGTAGCGATAACAACGCCCTTACCAGCTGCCAAGCCGTCATACTTCAACACCGTTGGAAGTGAACCCTTACGCACGTAGTCCATAGCCTCGTCGAAGGATGTGAAGGTAGCATAATCTGCCGTAGGCACATCGTACTTCTTCATAAGGCGCTTTGCAAAATCCTTGCTCGCCTCAATCTCTGCCGCAGCCTTCGTAGGACCGAAAATCTTGAGGCCCTCGGCACGGAAAGCATCCACAACACCCGCTGCAAGTGATGCCTCTGGACCTACAACAGTAAGCTCCACGTTATTTGCCTTTGCAAACTCCACGAGCTTCTGAACCTCGGTATCCTTGATTGCCACACACTCGGCCAACTGCGCGATACCAGCATTTCCAGGTGCTGCATATATCTTTGGGGCCTTTGGTGAACGTGACAACGCCTCTACGATAGCGTGCTCACGACCACCCGAGCCAATAACCAATACATTCATATTGTAATATCTTTATTTCTTATTTAATCCTAATGTTTGAAGTGACGCATACCCGTTACAAGCATTGTCATTCCAAACTCATTAGCCTTCTTCACAGAATCCTCGTCACGTACCGAGCCACCTGGCTGAACAAGCGCCGTAACGCCATACTGCTCTGCCAAAGTTACAGTATCATCGAATGGGAAGAAACCATCAGAAGCGAGTACAAGGCCCTCGGTGAAGCCCGCAGCCTTCGCCTGCTTAAGAGCAATCTCTGCCGAGCCTACGCGGTTCATCTGACCTGCACCAACGCCTACGGTGTGACCATTCTTAACAGCAACGATAGCGTTAGACTTAACGTGCTTAACGATACGCCAGCCGAAGTTCATATCCTCCAACTCCTCGGCTGAAGGCTTACGCTCGGTAACGCACATATCGGCAACAACCTCCTTTGTCTCTGTATCGAGCTGCTGAACGAGAAGACCACCATTTACAGATACATACTGTGTCTGTACGCTCTCCAACTCGCCCATATCCACCTGCAAGAGGCGCAAGTTCTTCTTTGTGCAGAGAATCTCAAGAGCCTCCGCAGAGAACGATGGAGCCATAATAATCTCCAAGAAGATAGGCTTCATAAGCTCTGCAACCTCCTTTGTTAGCTCGCGGTTAACAGCTACGATACCACCGAAGATGCTCACCTTATCAGCCTCATAAGCCTTCTCCCACGCCTCACGGATATCCTTACCGATAGCAGCGCCACAAGGGTTCATATGCTTCAAACCTACGGCGAAAGGCTCCTTGAACTCACGAACGATGTTCAACGCAGCGTTGGCATCCTGGATGTTGTTATACGACATCTCCTTACCATTAAGCTGTACGGCTGTAGCCAATGAGAATGGCACACGCTCTGCTGAAGCATAGAACTTCGCAGACTGGTGTGGATTCTCGCCATAGCGCAATGTCTGCACGAGGTCGAATGATGCGAAGAGTTTCTCATTCAACTCTGCCTGCTTACGCATATATGTCGCGATGCACATATCATACTCTGCGGTGTGAGTATATGCCTTTGCCGAGAGCTGAATACGTGTCTCAACAGTTGTGTTTCCGCCCGCCTCAATCTCTGCGATGATACGAGCATAATCCTCAGGATCGCAAACAACAGTTACATCACGATAGTTCTTTGCTGCCGAACGCAACATTGATGGGCCACCGATATCAATATTCTCGATAGCATCCTCCATCTTCACATCTGGCTTTGCAATAGTCTGACGGAATGGATAGAGGTTTACGCAGACCATATCAATAAACTCGATATTATTCTCGCGCAACGCCTCAAGGTGGCTCTCATCATCACGACGTGCCAACAAACCGCCGTGTACCTTTGGGTGAAGAGTCTTCACACGGCCATCGCAAATCTCTGGGAAGCCCGTTACATCGCTGATACCAATAGTCTCCACACCGCTATCGTCGAGGAGCTTCTGTGTACCTCCCGTAGCAATAATCTCCCAGCCAAGGCGACGAAGATTCTTACAAAAATCTACAACGCCTCTCTTGTCGCTAACACTTACTAATGCTCGCATATTTAGATTCTGTTTAGTGTTTCTTTGAAATTAGTTTGTTAATAGTCTTTACGTAGAGCTTATGCTCGATGTTGTGAATAAGGTTCGTAAGCTCCTCGATATCACTACCCTCGTAAACAATGGCTCCCTGGTCGATAATGCGACCGCCGTCCAACGTCTCATCTACGAAGTGTGTTGTAACACCGAAAATCTTAACACCATAGTCCACAGCATCCTGAATGGCGTGCGCACCCTTGAACGATGGCAACAACGAAGGGTGAATATTCACGATACGCTGCTCGTAACGCTCCAAGAGTACCTTACCAACGATACGCATATATCCCGCAAGGCATACGAGGTCTACTTTACGCTCATCGAGCATATCGGCAATTACCGTCTCGAACTCCTCACGCGAAGCATACTCCTTTGGTGAGAAGGCGAAGCTCTCGGTGCCGTAACGCTTTGCACGCTCCAACACCTTTGCACCTGGCTTATCGCAGACAAGAAGCACAACCTCGGCATCAATTCTACCATCACGGCACGCCTCGACGATAGCCTGATAGTTGCTACCGCTACCGCTTGCAAATACCGCTAAACGGGCTTTTTTCATAGTTCTACGCTTTGAGATTAAAGAATTGTCACACCCTCGCCGTCAACAACGCGACCGATAACCGAAGCACGCTCGCCCTCAGCCTCGAGGATTGCGATAGCCTTCTGTGCATCAGCCTCTGGGAGTGCGATAACCATACCGATACCCATATTGAAGATATTGAACATCTCGCGGTGGCCAACCTTACCATACTTCTCCAAAAGGCGGAATACAGGAAGAATCTCCCAGCTACCCTCCTTAACCTCAACACCCTGACCCTCGTTCAAGATACGTGGGATGTTCTCATCAAAACCACCACCTGTGATGTGGCTAATACCGTGTACGTCACACTCTGCGATAACCTTCAACACCTGCTTAACGTAGATACGTGTAGGAGTCAACAACGCCTCACCGAGCTTACGGCCCTCGAGCTCTGGATATGTCTCATCGAGCTTTAGGTTGTTATCGCTAACTACCTTACGTACAAGGCTGAAGCCATTAGAGTGAACACCGCTTGAAGCGATACCAACCAACACATCACCTGTCTTAACACGCTCACCAGCGTCAATGAGCTTCGAGCGCTCAACAACACCTACTGTGAAACCTGCGATATCATACTCGCCATCCTGATACATACCTGGCATCTCGGCAGTCTCGCCACCTACCAAAGCACAACCAGCCTGACGGCAACCCTCTGCAACACCTGCAACGATAGCCTCAACCTTTGCTGGCTCGTTGTGACCCACAGCAACATAATCCAAGAATACCAATGGCTCTGCACCCTGTGCCAATACATCGTTAACACACATCGCTACTGCGTCGATACCAATAGTATCGTGCTTATCCATCTCAAACGCGAGCTTAAGTTTTGTACCAACACCGTCAGTACCACTTACCAATACAGGCTCCTTGATGTTAAGCTCTGCAAGGTTAAACATACCGCCGAAAGCTCCAATATTACCCATAGAACCACGACGCTTTGTAGATGAAACGTGCGACTTAATACGTCTTACAACTTCGTAACCGGCCTCAAGGTTTACACCAGCCTCTTCGTAACTTTTTGCCATACCTATATATATTTATTATTATTCTTTTGTCAATTTATTCTGATACAACGATGTTGGATAGCAGCCATTGAAGCACGCCATACACAACTCCGAACGATTACCCGCCTTGAGAAGAGCCTCCTCGCTGAGGAACTCCAACGAATCTGCCTCGATAGCACGACAAGCCTCCTCCTTATTGAAACGCGCCGAAAGCAACTCCTCACGAGTCGACATATCGATACCGTAGAAGCAAGGGTTGGTAATCGCAGGGCTTGCAATACGCACGTGAACCTCCGTAGCACCCGCCTCCTTCAAAAGACGAACGATACGCAACGAGGTAGTACCACGAACGATAGAGTCGTCGATAAGTACCACAGACTTACCCTTAACCAACGAGCGCACTGCCGAGAGTTTCATACGTACACCCTTCTCGCGCATCTCCTGCGATGGCTGAATGAATGTTCGTGCGATGTACTTATTCTTCACAAGGCCCATCTCATAAGGGATACCACTCGCCTCCGAATAGCCAATAGCAGCGCTGATACTTGAATCAGGAACACCAATAACAACATCAGCCTTTGTAGGATGCTGCTCATAGAGGTAGCGACCTGTAAGCTTACGGAACGTGTGAACATTACAACCCTCGATATCACTATCTGGACGTGCGAAGTAGATATACTCCATAGCACACATCAAGTGACGCTGGTAGCGCGAGTAGTAGTTAGAACGAATACCGTGATGGTCGATTGTAACAACCTCACCTGGCTCGATGTCGCGAATATACTCCGCACCTACGATATCCAAGGCACAAGTCTCCGAACTAATAACATAACCATCGCCGAGCTTACCGAGAGCCAATGGTCTTAGACCGTGCTTATCACGACAAGCATAGATACGGTTCTTGGTCATAATAAGAAATGCAAAGGCACCCTCGAGCATATTCAACGCCTCCATAATGTTGTTGATACGCTTATCCTCGCTCTTATCCTTCTTTACGAGGTGGGCAAGCAACTCACTATCACTCGATGAGTGGAACAACGAGCCACGTACCTCGAGATAGTGTGCCAACTCCTTAGAGTTAACAAGGTTACCATTGTGCGCCAACGAGAAATCACCCGTATAGTGGTGGAACGAGAATGGCTGTACGTTCATAGCACCACCGCCACCTGTTGTAGAGTAGCGCACGTGACCGATAGCAATACGTCCCGAGAGTTTATCGAGCTTCTGCTGTGTGAACACCTCTGTTACGAGGCCCTCACCCTTAACTGTATTTAGCTTATCGCCATCGAAAGCCGAGATACCACACGCCTCCTGACCACGATGCTGGAGAGCGTGAAGACCATAGTAGGCAAGGTTTGGGGCATTGTCAACACCAAACACTCCAAACACACCGCACTCCTCGTGCAGGTCATCGCCATATATATCCAATGAATCTTTTAGCATACCTATTTATTTATTAAGTGCGTTGTGTAGACGTTTTGCAACCTCCTCATAAGCCTCTCTTACGCGTCCCATATCTCTGCGGAAACGATCCTTATCCAAAGGCTCGCCACTCTCCGTATCCCAAAGACGGCAGGTGTCTGGAGTAAGCTCATCGGCAAGTACCAACGAACCATCCTCCGCGCGACCAAACTCAATCTTAAAGTCTACAAGTGTAGTACCCTCCTTGGCATAAAGCTCCGTAAGAAGAGTGTTGATACGTGCCGAAGCAGCATAAATCTCGGCAAGCTCCTCATAAGATACGATACCCAAAGCCACAGCGTGATGGTCGTTGATAAGAGGATCGCCCAACTGCGCATCACGGAGGCAGAGGTCAAAAATAGTGTTCTCTGGAACGATACCCTCCTCAATGCCAAGACGCTTAGCCATAGAGCCAGCGATGACATTGCGTACGATAACCTCCAAGTCGATATGCTTCACAGCTTTGCAGAGCTGCGCCTCGTCATCGAGGCGCTCTACAAAGTGAGTGTTTACACCATTTTCGTTCAAGTAGCCAAGCACCATAGATGAGATATCGCAATTCAACTTCGCTTTATCTACAATCTTTGCGCGCTTGATATTGTAAAACGCCGTAGCGTCGTCCTTGAAACGAATTATAATCTTATCTGCACTATCGGTAGCATAAATCATCTTGCTCTTACCCTCGTGCAGAAGTTCCAACTGCTTCATACTCTATCGATTCATAAAGTAGTTAACGGCATTTGCGAAGATATCCTGAATCTTCTGGCCGTGAATATTCTTCATAAGGTCACGCTCATAACGCTCGGTGTGTCCCATCTTACCGAGAATCTGACCTGATGGGTCGATGATACCCTCGATAGCGAAGCTCGAGCCGTTAGGGTTATATGGAGCGTCGGTAGTAGGACGGCCCTCAGCATCCACATACTGGAATGCTACCTGACCATTGCGGAACAACTCCTCGGCCATCTCGTCCGATACAACGAACTTACCCTCACCGTGGCTGACAGCGATAGAGTGGAGGTCACCAACCTGGAACGAACGCAACCAAGGTGATGCAATAGTACCCACACGTGTTGATACCACCTGTGAGATATGGCGGTTGATATCGTTACGGAAGAGGGTTGGCGATGCCTTTGTAACCATACCCAAGCGACCATAAGGCAACAAGCCCGACTTAACCAAAGCCTGGAAACCGTTACAGATACCGAGCATCAAGCCACCACGATCCAACAAAGCGTGGATAGCATCAGCAACATCCTTATTATTAAGAACGTTTGCGATGAACTTACCGCTACCATCTGGCTCATCACCAGCAGAGAAACCACCTGCCAATGCCATAATGTGACACTCGGCGATATTCTCGGTCATCTCCTTGATAGATGCGATAACATCCTCACCTGTGAGGTTCTTGAATACGCTCATCTTAACCTCGGCACCAGCACGCTCGAAAGCACGCGCAGTGTCGTAGTCGCAGTTGGTACCTGGGAATACAGGGATATAGACCTTAACCTTATCCACCTTCTGGCCAGTGTACTCCTTCATATGAATTCTGCCATCGCTAACACGTGTAGGCTCGCCGCTCTTACCACGATCTGAATATACTGTTGTATACTTCTCGGTATTAGCCTCGAGCAACTCCTCCAATGGAAGACGTGTGCCGTTGATAAAGATAGCCTCCTTAGCAAGTGTATTACCGATATGCTCCGCAGTTGGGAAGTTCAAGGTGCGGCGGCTCTCAACAACGATAGAACCATAAGAGTAGTTGTACAACATCTGCTCGTCGCACTCCAACTCTGCACCCACCTTATTACCGAACGACATCTTTGCAACAGCCTCGGCAACACCACCAAAGCCTACTGCCCAAGCCGATACGATATCGCCCTGTGCAATCTTCTCGTTTACGAACTCGAAGTTAGCCTTGAGCTGATCGGTATCTGGCATATAGTTATCCTTCGCAGTGTGGCGGATAACATAAATCTTATGTCCACCCTCCTTGAACTCTGGGCTGATAACGTTACGAGCGTCAACAGTAGTGATACCGAATGCCATAAGCATTGGAGGAACGTTGATATCGCGGAATGTACCACTCATAGAGTCCTTACCACCGATTGATGGAAGACCAAGCTCCACCTGCATCTTCAACGCACCGAGCAACGCAGCAAGAGGCTTACCCCAAGACTTATCGTCGGTCATACGCTCGAAATACTCCTGGTATGAGAAGCGCATATCGTTGTAACGCGCACCCGCAGCAACAACCTTCGCACAAGCATCCACAACGGCATAAGCAGCACCGTGATATGGGCTCCACTTTGCGATATATGGGTTATAGCCATAGGCCATAATGCTGGCTGTGTTTGTAAAGCCACCACCTACTGGGAGCTTCTGCACAGATACCTGTGTCTCGGTACACTGTGTCTTACCACCATAAGGCATCAACACGGTAGAAGCACCGATGGTAGAGTCGAACATCTCAATAAGGCCCTTCTGTGATACTACGTTATCATCCGAAAGGTTATTCTTCATACGCTTTGTGGTTGTAGCACCCTCAATCTTACGCTCGAAAGGATTTACATTCTCAACACCACCGAGGCGTACCTTTGTGTAGTGCTTTGCACCTGCCGAGTCGATGAAGTCGCGAGAAAGGTCTACAACAACCTTATCGCCCCAGAACATACGCATACGGCGAGTATCGGTAACATCAGCCACGTAGGTTACCTCTACGTTCTCCTCGTGACAGAGAGCCATAAAGCGCTCCATATCCTTGCGCTCGATAACTACCGACATACGCTCCTGCGACTCGCTGATAGCAAGCTCCGAGAAGTTAAGGCCCTTATATTTCGTTGGTACACGGTCGAGGTAGATATCCAAGCCATCGGTAAGCTCACCAATAGCCACACTCACACCACCAGCACCAAAGTCATTAGACTTCTTGATAAGACGTGTCACATCACCACGACGGAACAGACGAGCCAACTTACGCTCCTCAGGTGCGTTACCCTTCTGTACCTCTGAGCTACACTCCTCCAACGAGCTGAGTGTATGCTCCTTTGATGAACCTGTTGCACCACCAACACCATCACGACCTGTACGGCCACCGAGCAACAACACTACGTCGCCCGCAGCAGGACTCTCGCGGCGTACGTTATCAGCCTTCACAGCACCTACAACAGCACCAACCTCCAAACGCTTTGCAACATAGTCTGGGTGATAAACCTCACGAACGTGGGTTGTAGCAAGACCAATCTGGTTACCATAGCTTGAGTAACCTGCAGCAGCCTTTGTAGAGATAATACGCTGTGGAAGCTTACCCGCCATAGTCTCCGATACTGGCTTGTAGATATCACCAGCACCTGTTACACGCATAGCCTGGTAAACGTAGCTACGGCCTGACAATGGATCACGGATAGCACCGCCAAGACAAGTAGATGCACCACCGAATGGCTCAATCTCGGTTGGGTGGTTATGAGTCTCATTCTTGAACTGCAACAACCACTTCTCCATTACGCCGTCCACATCCACATTCACGAAGATAGAGCAAGCGTTATTCTCCTCGCTCTGCTCCATATCATCGAGCTTACCCATCTTCTTGAGGTAGCGAGCGCCGATAGTTGCAAGCTCCATCAAGCAGAGGCTCTTCTGCTCACGACCAAGCTCCGAGCGAATCTTACGCATAAGGTCGAGTGACTCCTCGAACTCTGCCTTCATAAACGACTCGTCGAGAGTAATCTCCTCAATCTCGGTGGTAAATGTAGTGTGACGGCAGTGGTCACTCCAATATGTATCGAGGATACGAAGCTCTGTCTCGATAGGATCGCGGCCCTCCTCGCGGAAGTAGTTAACAACCTCACGAAGGTCATCGGCATTCATAGCAAGACCATTCTCCTTGCAGTATGTAGCCAAATCCTCCTCCTTCATCTCGCGGAAGCCCTCCAATACAGCAACAGGCTTCACATCTGCGCTCTCGTTATCCGACAACACCTCGAGGTTCTTCTTACGTGACTCAACAGCATTGATGAGATACTTCTCGATACGAGCCATATCCTCTGCAGATACACTCTTATCGAAGATGTAAAGACGTGATGACTTAATCTTAACCTCGGCATTAGGCTCGATAAGGTGTACGCAATCTACAGCCGAAGCAGCGCGCTGGTCGAACTGACCTGGCAAAAACTCCACTGCGAGGAAAGGCATACCCTCCATATCGCACTCATCGGTAACCGAGTCGGTAACAACCTCACCAAACACCGAGTAGCGGCTCTTCTCCAACAACTCGTCAGAGAAACCAAAGAGGTCGTATACGTTGATAAAGCGAAGATGCTCGATACTCAAGCCCAAGTTGGTATTCAACTCTTTGCGAAGCGTATCGGCCTCCACCTGAAATCGAGAGTATTTCTCGACATATATGCGGCGATTCTTCATAATCGTTAGTTTATCGTTTTTAGTAAGTTTGGGGAATTACAACTCTGCGGCAAGAACCTTCTCGGTCTGTGCCTTACGGAAGGCGATAAGACGCTCCTCGAGAGCCTTATCAGTAAGAGCAAAGATTGAAGCGGCGATGAGCGCTGCGTTCTTTGCGCCATTGATAGCAGTTGTTGACACTGGAATACCACCAGGCATCTGCACGATAGAGAGCAAAGAGTCCATACCTCCGAGCGCCGAAGTCTTGATTGGCACACCGATAACCGGAACGGTAGTAAGAGCTGCGGTAACACCTGCTACGTGTGCTGCACCACCCGCGCCCGCGATGATAGCGCCAATACCACGCTCACGAGCTGACTCAGCGTACTCAACCATAAGGTGAGGTGTGCGGTGTGCTGAGATAACGCGCTTCTCATACTCGATACCCAACTCCTCCAAAGTCTCGACTGCGGCCTTCATAATGTCCCAGTCGCTGGTAGAACCCATAATAACTGCTACTTTCATAATTTTTGTGTTTTAGATTATATTTATTCTCAATTATCTCAAAACAAAGACCGCTAATACCCTAAGTATCAGCGGTCTAATCATTATTTCTCCGTAATGTTATTGCACTCTGCTCCCACACAAAAAGCGGCAACTACCCCACACTCTTTGCACGTGCAAGAGGCAAGCCTCGAAACTCGCTCCAGCAACATCGCATTATGCTCTCTCAATTGGGGTTGTGCAATACTATAATTCATACGACAAAGATAGTATTTATTTCCCAATTAAAAAAGTGTCATTTATACTTTTTTCAACTTTTTATGAACATTCATTACACCTTCGACTCAAACCCTGCTTCGCAAGAGCATTTTCGTGCCTCACGCAACCACCTCAAATAACCCACAACAGCGAGGATGCAGTAGACCAAATAGAGGCAACCCGTAATCGGGATACCCTTGTAGAGATACAACCCTACACTGATAGCATCCACCACAAGCCACACAAGCCACTGCTCGGCCAACTTACGCGAGAGCATCCACATCGCCACAATGCTTAATGCCGTAGACATCGAATCAAAGATTGGAACTTGACTATCGGTAAACTCTGTCAAAAGATAATAAAGCGCAACGTGCAGCACTGCGTACGAGAGAATAAGAGGCAACACCCAGCCGTATGGCGTATGTTTGATACGCGCCTCTTTCTTGTCGCCACTATGACGCTTCCAGACACACAAACCATAGACTCCTGCAAGGACATAATAGAGCTGCATCGCAGCATCGGCATAGATACCCGACTGAAGGTAAAGCAGGCCGTGAACCATCGGCATTATAGCGCCAATTACCCACAACCATATATTCGCCTTATACTCCAACCATAGGTACAAAAGTCCTAACGTTGTTCCCACGATTTGCAATATCAACGACCAATCCATTGCCACCCTACTTTTTTTATCGTTTGTTAAAAATTAATAGTTACGTTTGCCAATGCGTTTATAGGTGCCTGAGGGAAGTAAAATGCCTCGTCATAGCGCACTCCATCCCACATATACGAGTAGCCATAACCATTTGATTCATACAATGTTGAGAATAGGTTATTAATCGCCACACCGAAGCGTACCGAGCGACCATCCTTCATCGAGAAGATATAACCCAAATCGAGATTAGTAACGCAGTAAGCATCAAGCGATAGAGCCTCGATTTCGTTATTTGTAAAATACTGCTTACCAACATATTGAGTATTCCACATAAGGTTAAAACCCTTAACGTGGAAATCTGCCGAAATGGAGCCAATAACGGATGGAGAGTAAGAGATTGTCATATCTCCGAGATTTTGACCATAGGTTGGACTATTCTTCAACTCATCAACATAATCCTCGATACGATTCTGCGAGAGAGTAAGATTTGCCGACAAAGTGAGCCATTTTGTACTCTTCCACGACGCCATAAGCTCCACACCACGACGATAACTCTTATCCACGTTTACGTTCAAGGCATCATCACCATCGTTGACCATACCCGTTGCAACCAACTGATTGTGATAGAGCATATAATAGAGGTTTACACCAAGTGTTAATCGAGGTGAAATATAGGTATATCCAAGCTCAAAATCGAGCAATCGCTCTGGCTCTGGATAGCCATCATCGGCGGCAAACATATATCTATCCGTAAAGTCCGAACGCGTAGGCTCGCGGTGCGCCACAGCAACCGACGCAAACACGTTATGATTATGGTGAATGTAGCTAATTCCAAGACGTGGATTGAAGAAATTATACTGCTTATCCACATCAATAGGCTGCATCGTCACCGTGCCATCATCGCCCCACACCGCGTTGTCGTTCGTACCCCAGGCGCGGTAGCTAACAAAGCGATACTGAAGGTCACCAAAGAGGTGAAGCGCGTTATCCTCAAAGCCACGCACAAGAGTCCAATCGGCACGCGCAAAGAGGTTGCCATCCCACTTCACAACATCATTATCATACCACTTACCGTCGACATCCTCAACGCCATCAACCCACGAGATAGTACCCCAGTGTGGAGAGTTATAGTAGCTCATCGAGCCGCCAAACGTAAGGTCGAGATTTCGTGTATGGTAGTTCGCCGCGATGTTCGCACCACCGAGGTGATTATCCATAATTTTATGGCGAATAAGGTCCGCCTCGCCACCTACGCCGAGATTGAGATACTCTGCCAAATCGGCATCGTCACGATACTGATTATAGTAGCCATAACCATAGGTATAGAAGAGCGTTGAGTTAAGACTCCACTCGCGGTTAAACATATGGTTTATAACAAGTTGGTTGTTAATCTGGAGGTAGTTATCCGTCTGGTCATCGTAGTAGTTTACGTGCGTACCATCCTCCAATACAAAAGGACCATCCGAGGTCTCATACTGTCCCGAATCGTGATATCTGCGACCGTAACGCTCCATATCGCTTCGCGACACGCCATTATAGGTGAGATAGGTCTTTGCCGAGCCACCAAACGAGAGCAGCTTTATCTTTGTATTCGAGCCATAGTAACCCACCTGCGCCATATAACTCTTCAGGTCGGTTGAGCCTCGCTCAATATAACCATCCGAGCCGATATGCGACAAGCGAGCATCGACAACCCAATGGTCACGCATAAGGCCTGACGAGAGATGAAGCGATTGCTTATTGGTGTTATACGAACCATAAGAGAGCGATGCCGAGCCACCAAAGTCGGGCGACAAAGCATCCGTAGTCATAGCCACAGCACCACCAAAGGCTCCCGCGCCATTTGTCGAGACTCCCGCACCACGCTGCACCTGAACACTACCCACCGAGGAGATAAGGTCGGGAGTATCGTACCAATACATCGAGTGTGAGTCGGGATTATTCATCGCCACTCCATTTATCGTGACGTTGATACGAGTAGCATCGGTACCTCTAAGGCGAATAGAGGTAGCACCAATGCCGATACCCGTCTCATTTGTAGCGATAAGAGATGGCGTTAGCGAGAGTGCAGAAGGTAGGTCGGTACCATAACTCGAGCGTATGATAGACTCCTTCGAGAGATTATCCTGCGCCACAGGCGTAGTGCGCTTGGCATAAGTGGTTATGACCTCAACGGTCTCCACCTCGTAGACTTTTGTAGTATCCAACTTGGGATAGAAATCCTGTGCCACGCTATTGACACATACGATGAGCATCAACGCCCAAAAAGAAAAAAACCTTTTCATACTTTTAAAAAATTAAGTTGAAAAGGGGCTATTAAGATATGTCCAATCCTGGTCTCGGCATTACCCGTATCCAGTACAATGGGTTTAATCTCAGCCTCCCATAGCAGATATCACCGTCACAATCAGCAACATCCCCCATAAGGTAGCACCCCTAAATATGGCGCAAAGATAAGTAAAATTTCACAAACAACAAAGAGTGGCTGCACATCTACTATGCAACCACTCCTTCATACTACCGATATCCGCACACTAATAACCCAACCAGCTCTCGTTAATTCTCACCTTGCCACTAAAGCCCATATACGACACATCTGCCTCATTAGTGCCATTTAGGCGGATAGTCACCTTATCTACAATATCGTGATTAGGGTCCTCATATACCGCATAGATACTACCCTCAAGGAAGCAGCTATGATACTTATCCGCAACGTGGTAGACCAACGACTCGGTAATATCACTTGTCAACTCCGCACGGGTATTAACATTCGCAACTCCACTTGTTACATCGAAGTCGATATAGCCATCCATCTTAAACTTCAAGCCCTCCTCCATACTGCACGAGATAAGCTCTATGTCAATATCATAATCGTAAAGGCGTGTCAGACAAACGATGGTATATTTATACTTACCTTCGCCCTTCGATGCGATAGTAATCTCAATATTCGAATAGCCATTCACGGTCCAAGTACCACCCTCCGAGAGGAGCTTACCATCGGTTGCAAAAGATATCACGGTACGAGGGTCAGCGTGAGCCATTTTGCGAATCAACACCACATCACCCGATTCGAGTTGCTCCACAGTGTAGTCGTCAAAAAACTTACTCACAATACTCTCATCGCCAGTCGAGAGATACCAATCGAGAATAAGTGCGTGAGTAACCTGGTCAGCAGCATCATACTTATAGTGCACCAACGCCATTGAGGCCACATACTCGCCAATATCAATAGGCTCTCGATCCTGACCGTCGCTCATCTTACACGATGTTAATGTTGTTAGCACCAACAAAACACCCCAAATATACTTTTTCATACGCTATCTACTTTTTACCGTTAAACCTTACACCTAAGCCACCTCGCACCGAGCCGCCGACACCTGCACCAATCTCCACGAAGCCATAGAACGAACGACCTACCTTCAAACCCAAAAGAGCCACATCGCCCATAGGCCAGAGATTACCAAAGCAATACTCGATGTGGGCACACAAACCGACAGCAACCGACGAATACATCTCGACGCTGCGAAGACGCAACCAACTGAAGCGAGCATCGACCATCGCAGTAATGTTATATACACCCTCGTTATAGAGGTGCTGGTCGGTATATACATCGTAGACACCCTGCCAAATACCAGCAAACGTACTCTTCACACCCAACGCAAGCCAAGGAAGAAGCTGATTTGAGTAGCTAACACCAATGGTTGGGAATCTATATTTTGCACCCAATCTTGTACGAAGATTCACAAGATGCTCTGCTGGGTAAACATATGCAATATCATCATAATAATCCCCGAATAGATTTCCCAACATCGCCTCGGAGATAAGGCCTGGCACACCACACCACAACGAGATATCGTGCTTCCAGCGAATCTCCTGAATATTAACACCACTCTTTGTGGGCGCATCTAACCTATCGGCAGATGACATATACCCCGTTACACGGTCGTAAACAAGCTGGTCAGTGACCACCTCCTGTGCTGATGCAAGTTGTGCTGAAAACAACACAACGATGCTCGCAATTACATATTTATATATACTCCTCATCACTACTTAATATTTGAGTTAATTCTACATCCAAATCCAAAGTTGAACACACCACGTGAGCCATATCCCAACTCAGCAAATCCAAACCACTTGCGACCTACCGACACGCCAATAGGTTTAACGTCGAAGGCACAATAGCACATCGTATTATAAATTGGTCGGCCGACATCGCTATTCAGGCGATAGCGCTCTACGCCAAGTCCTAAACTAAAACTTGAATACAACTGCACCGCGCCACGTCGCAACCACGCAAAGCGCACCGTAGGCATTATGCTAACGAAGTCCTGATGGAAAGTATCAACACGCTTGCGCGTTTGGGTGTCGAAGACATTACGCAAGCCCATAACCCACGTCGCACTAACACCGATACTCAACCACTCCTTTGCCCAATAACCATAGTCAAGGTTTATGGTATAGTATTTACTATTGCCGTAGTCATATCTATAATAGTCCGATTGGGCATTATGATACCCACCAATACTCTCATTCCAACTAATAATTCCACCCCAACAATTCGTAGCACCCCACGATGTTGAGAGGCGCAACTCGTGAGTCTGTGGGATTAGAGGTTTTGTTGGCGACACGGCAAACTGCGTATCGGGAACGTGAGGTCGAAACTTCACGGTGTAGGTACCCAACGAGTCGCTAAATTTATAGGTATGCTGCGCCGCCGCATCCGTCACACCTATAATAAATAGCATCATCACAAGGCACGATAGCAAATTAATTAAGCGTTTCATTTTCTGTTGTTTTTTAGGTTTTTCTTTAATGCAAAGTTAGCAACTAATTGTCGCTCCACCAAAAAAAATCGTAATAAATTTTTCCAGATTGCGTTTTGCAACACATTGAATGTCAATAACTTAAATAGGTGTGATTTTACCACTTTTTCATAGTGCTGATAATCAGGCAGTTACGAGCATAAGTATTTAACTCATTGATTTACTGTAAATTACACGAATATATTTGGAAGTCTATTTGTTTATTGCGGAAATATTTGTATCTTTGTGTGATATTATCGGCAACCAAAAATTTTAGCCGTTAATAACCCATTTCGAGATAGACTTTAAATTAAAAAATATTATGAAACGTATTATTGCTCCGTCGGTTCTCTCAGCCGACTTCGGAAACCTCAACCGCGATATGGAGATGCTTAATCGCTCGCAGGCTGAGTGGGTACACGTAGATGTTATGGATGGTGTTTTTGTGCCAAATATCTCGTTCGGTTTTCCTCTTA
Organism: Alistipes sp.; assembly: GCA_017559615.1. The sequence goes on from JAFYRB010000025.1 coordinate 52,028, forward strand.
TGAAGCCTCTTCGTAAGGGTACCGAGAAGATTCTTGACGTACATCTTATGATTACCGCTCCCGAGAAGTATGTAACTCGCTTTGTGGAGGCTGGTGCCGACTACGTTACGTTCCACTACGAGGCTACGGAGAACATTCAGGAGTGTATCGACCTTATCCGCAAGGCGGGTGCAAAGGTGGGTATCTCGATTAAGCCAGGTACCGAGCCAGAGGTACTCGACAAGTGGCTTACACAGCTCGACCTAATCCTTGTTATGAGCGTTGAGCCAGGCTTCGGAGGTCAGAAGTTTATGCCTTCGTCAATTGCCAAGTGTGAGTATCTCACAAAGAAGAAGCAGGAGTTGGGACTTGACAACCTAATCATCGAGGTGGATGGCGGTATCTCGGCATCGAACTCTCGCCTACTCTTCGATGCAGGCGCCGAGGCTTTGGTTGCTGGTAGCTCCGTATTTGGCGCACCAAACCCAGAGCAGGCTATCGTAGATATGCTCAATTCATAATATGATTTCGTTAGATAACCTTACCATAAGCTACGGAGGCTGGACACTCTTCGACGGCATCTCGTTTATGATTAACCCCAAGGACCGCATAGGTCTTGTGGGTAAGAACGGTGCGGGCAAGACTACGCTTATGCGCGTAATCACTGGCGAGCAGCAGCCTACCGAGGGTGCTGCATCTATCAATAGCGAGTGTACGATAGGCTACCTACCACAGCAGATGCGTGTGGCAGATACAACGACACTCGTTGACGAGACTGCAAAGGCTTTCGACGAGGTGCTTCGCATCGAGGCCGAGATAGAACGTCTTACGGCAGAGATAGCATCGCGCACCGACTACGAGAGCGAGGAGTACGAGGGACTGATTCACCGCCTGAGTGTGGCTAACGACCGCTACCATATCCTTGGTGGCGACACACGCGATGCCGATATCGAGCGCACGTTGCTCGGTCTGGGCTTCAAGCGTACGGACTTCGAGCGCCCTACGCGAGAGTTCTCGGGAGGTTGGCGTATGCGTATCGAACTGGCGAAGTTGCTTCTCAAGCGACCATCAATATTCCTTCTCGATGAGCCTACCAACCACCTCGATATCGAGAGTATTCAGTGGCTTGAGGACTACCTCAAAAATTACAATGGCGCGGTGTTGCTCATATCGCACGATAGAGCATTCCTCGACAATGTTACCACACGCACCATAGAGCTGTCGCTGGGTAAGGTCTACGACTATAAGGTTCCATACTCGAAGTTTGTGACGTTGCGTGCCGAGCGCCGCGAGCAGCAGTTGGCAGCGTATGAGAATCAGCAGCGCCTTATCGAGAAGACCGAGGAGTTTATCGAGAAGTTCCGCTATAAGCCTACAAAAAGTAATCAGGTGCAGTCGCGCGTTAAGCAGCTCGAGAAGCTGGAGCGTATAGAGGTTGACGAGGAGGATTTGTCACGCCTCAACATTAAGTTTCCACCAGCGCCACGTTCGGGACAGATTGTTGCCGACGTAAAGGGTGTGGGTAAGGCCTTTGGCGAGAAACGCATCTTCGCAGGTGCGGAGTTCACCATTGAGCGCGGACAGAAGATTGCACTTGTAGGTCGCAACGGCGAGGGTAAGACCACGTTTGCACGTATGCTTATCGGCGAATTGGAGGCTACCGAGGGCGAGATAAAGGTTGGCGCAAATGTAAATATCGGCTACTACGCGCAGAATCAGGATGACCTTATGGATGGCGAGTTCACTGTATTCGACACACTTGACCGCGTGGCTGTGGGTGATGTCCGCACACGTCTTCGTGACATCCTCGGAGCATTCCTCTTCCGAGGCGAGGATGTCGACAAGAAGGTGAAGATTCTTTCGGGTGGTGAGCGTTCACGATTGGCGATGGCGCGTCTTATGCTCGAGCCTTACAACCTCCTTGTTCTCGATGAGCCTACAAACCATATGGATATGCGCTCGAAGGATATCCTCAAGAGTGCATTGCAGAAGTTTGACGGCACGGTGGTAGTTGTATCGCACGATAGAGAGTTCCTCGACGGCCTTGTAGACCGCATCTATGAGTTCCGCGATGGTGGCGTAAGGGAGTATCTGGGCGACATCTGGTACTTCTTGGAGAAGCGCAAGGTGGAGTCGTTGCAAGAGATTGAGCGTCACGAGAAACCTACCTCTACCGCAGCAAAAAGCGATGAGACTCCTGCGGCAGGCAAGCTATCCTACGAGCAGAAGAAGGAGCAGGAGAAGCTCATCCGCAAGCTCCGCAAGGCAGTTGAGAGCGTAGAGGAGGAGTTGGCAAAGGTCGAGAAGGAGATTGCCGACTACGATGCCTGCTTCGCCGTGGCTACGGAGTATAACGCCGAGGACTACGCCAAGTATAACGCACTCAAGGAGCGTTACGACCACCTTATGCACGAGTGGGAGAAGGCATCCTATGAGTTGGAGATAACCGAACAAAGCTAATACAAAATATGGAGAAGGAGAATATTATTTTCGGTATTCGCCCTGTTGCCGAGGCCATTGAGGCACGCAAGCAGATTGAGCGAATATATATTAAGAAGGGTGCCGAGGGTGCGCTTATGAACGACCTTAAGGACCTTATGGCACGCCACCACTTGCGCTGGCAGGAGGTGCCTATCGAGAAGCTAAACCGCCTCACACGTGGTAACCACCAGGGCGTTGTGGCGCAGATTGCAGCCATCGACTACGTATCGGTGGAGGATATCTTGGAGCGCGTACCAGAGGATGAGACACCACTTATCGTGGTATTCGACGGCGTTACGGATGTTCGCAACTTCGGAGGTATTGCACGTTCTGCGGAGTGCGCTGGCGCTCACGGCCTTATCACACCTCTCAAGAACTCTGCACCTGTAAATGGTGATGCTATTCGTTCGTCGGCTGGTGCGTTGAACAACATCCCAGTATGCCGCGTAGGCTCTATCCGCAATACACTTAAGGCGCTTCAGACCGATGGTTTCCAGATTGTTGCGGCTACGGAGAAGAGTCGCAAACTTCTCTACGATGCAGATTTCCGCAAGCCTACGGTAATTGTTATGGGTGCCGAGGATAAGGGTATCTCAAAGGAGGTTCTCAAGCTCTGCGACGAGCAGCTTGCAATTCCACTTATCGGCCGCACAGAGTCGTTGAATGTTGCTGCCGCAGCGGCTATTATGCTCTTCGAGGTGGTGCGTCAGCGTATCGGCGAATAACAAATGTCTATCATAAGGCATAGATTAGGAGATATAGAGTGTGTGCGATCACTTCGCGCACGCTCTATTCGTCTTATGGTGCGTAGCGACGGTTCTTTGCGCGTCACCTACCCTATCTTCGCATCGCGCGCCAAAAC
>JAFYRB010000002.1 GCA_017559615.1 Alistipes sp.
AGTCCTGTATGTGTGTAGACCATAGTCTTGTTATGCTCGTCCATAAGGTGGTTGTATGGATAGCCGTCGCCCAAGACGCCATACTCCTTAACAATCTCCACCATAGCCTTGTCGAATGCTGCGAGGTAGCCATAGCGTAGGAAACCATTCTCTGCCAACGACCACTGGCGGCGTGCATGCTGGTACGACCAGCCGTTGCCTTCGCGTGGGAAGTCAATCCACTCAGGATGACCAAACTCATTGCCCATAAAATTTAGATATGCCTCGCCACCCGTAGTGATGGTCTTAAGGCGTATCATCTTATGTAGAGCCATACCTCTGTCTACGATAAGGTTTTGAGACTCCTTGTTCATCGCAAAGTACATCTCCTTATCCATCAAGCGGAAAGCTATTGTCTTATCGCCCACAAGTGCCTGGTCGTGGCTCTCGGCATATGCTACGGTACGCACAGATGGTAGACGGTTAGTCATCACCGACCACATCTCCCAGATATTCCAATCCTCATCCCTCTGCTCCTTGAGCAACTTAATCCAATAATCGGGAATTGCCATACCCAAGCGGTAGTCGAAGCCTACGCCACCCTCCTCGGGCTTAACGCAGATACCTGGCATACCACTAACATCCTCCGCTATGGTGATTGCATCGGGGCGAAGGTCGTGGATAAGTTTATTCGCAAGAGTGAGGTAGACGATAGCATCACGGTCCACACCCTCGTCGAAGAAGCGCTCGCGGCAGTCGAAATCTACATAGCCGCGATGGTGATACAACATCGACGTTACGCCATCGAAGCGATAGCCATCGAAGTGGAACTCCTCAATCCAATATTTAGCATTCGAGAGCAAGAAGTGCTCAACCTCGCGCTTGCCATAGTCGAAGACCATAGAGTCCCAATACTTCTGGTAACCCGCATCACCCTCCTTCGAGTAGTGGTGCTTCGAGCCATCAAGTTCGTTGATACCCTCATTGAAGTTCTTGACGTAGTGCGCGTGAACAAGGTCCATAATCACTGCGATGCCAAGCTCGTGCGCACGGTCGATGAGCGAGCGAAGCTCATCGGCAGTACCGAAGCGTGACGATGGCGCAAAGAGGCTCGATACGTGGTAGCCAAACGAGCCGTAATAAGGGTGCTCGGCGATGGCCATAAGCTGCACAGCGTTGTAGCCCGCCTCCTTGATACGTGGCAAAATCTCATCGCGGAACTCGACGTATGTTCCTACGCCCTCCCTCTCCTGTGCCATACCGACGTGCGACTCGTAGATAAGCAACTCACCAACCTTTGGAGCGCGGAAATCATCGTGCTTCCAATCGTAAGGCTTATCGATAACGAACTGCGCCGTAAAGTTCTTTGTCTCTTCATCCTGCACCACACGACGTGCATATGCCGAGATACGGTCGTTCCAGCCATTATGGCCGTGAATATGTAGTTTATATAGCGAGCCATCGGTAAGACGGTCGGCATACATACCATCTGGGAGGAAGATGCTCCACACACCCTCCTTATTGCGCTGTAAGCGCAACTCCGTACGCTGCCAGTTGTTGAAATCACCAAAGATATAGACATCCTTAGCCTCGGGCAGCCACTCTCTGAACCACCATCCCGACATCACCTCATCTCTCTGCCAGCCAAAATAACGATGTCCATTAGCATAATCTACGATTGTTCCAGCACTCTTCTCGATATCCTCTAAACGGCTGGTATACATCGCATAACGGCGATTAATTTCATCCTCTACAGGGTGAAGCCACTCATCTGCCGCAACTATTGGAAGTTTACTATTTTGCTCTTTCATAGATTTTTTGGTTTATTTTTAGCAAAGATACAAAGTTTTTTCGTATCTTTGTCCTATATGATATATAAATTGATAGGCAACTTGTAACAATTACTAATCATTATATTAACTAAAACTTATTTACTATGTTCAAAGGACATCCTAAAGGTCTTTTAGCAGCGGCTCTTAGCAATATGGGCGAGCGTTTCGGTTACTACATTATGAACGCTGTTCTCGTATTGTTCCTCTGCTCGAAGTTTGGTTTGGGCGAGGAGACAAGCTCTATTATCTACTCTTGCTTCTACGCTGGTATCTACATCTTGGCATTGGTGGGTGGTTACATCGCCGACAAGACACAGAACTACAAGGGTACTATTATGGCAGGTTTGATGGTGATGGCAACAGGTTATGTGTTGCTCTCTATTCCTATCCTTGCCACATCAACCAACATCAGCTGGTTGCTTCCACTAACTTGTCTTGCACTCTTTATCATTGCGTTTGGTAACGGTTTGTTCAAGGGTAACCTTCAGGCTATCGTAGGTCAGATGTACGACAACCTCGAGGCTGAGGCTGCCAAGCAGGGCGAGGAGGCTTTGAAGGCTGCTAAGGATAAGCGTGACTCTGGTTTCCAGATTTTCTACGTATTTATCAACGTTGGTGGTGTTATCGCTCCATTCGTAGCTCCATTGCTCCGCGAGTGGTGGTTGAAGGCTCACGATATGCTCTACAACGCACAGCTTCCAGCACTCTGCCACCAGTATCAGGAGACAGGCGTAGCATCGGAGAACCTCACAAAGCTCGCTGCGGAGTCAAGCCTACAGCCTATTAGCGACATCGCTGCATTCTGCGGTGACTATCTTCAGATTTTCAACGAGGGTATCCACTACTCGTTCATCGCATCTGTGGCTGCTATGCTTATCTCGTTGACAATCTTCATCTCTACACGCAAGCGTTTCCCAACTCCTGCAAAGAAGGTTGCTGCCGCAAACGTAGACTACACTCCAGAGGAGCGTAAGGCTGCTGCAACAGAGATTAAGCAGCGTATGTATGCGTTGTTCGCAGTGTTGGCTATCGCAATCTTCTTCTGGTTTGCATTCCACCAGAATGGTACTTCACTCTCGATGTTCGCTCGTGACTTCGTGAAGTCTGACAGCGTGGCTCCAGAGGTATGGCAGGCTCTCAACCCATTCTACGTTATCGTTCTTACCCCAGTTATTATGTGGGTATTTGGTGCGTTGGGCCGTCGTGGTAAGTATATCTCTACACCTCGTAAGATTGCTATCGGTATGGCTATCGCAGGTACAGCATACGTATTCCTCGCAGCATACTCTTACTTTATGGGCTACCCATCAGCAACCGAGGCTCGTGCCGAGGGTGTTGTATTGTCAGGTCCTTGGGTATTGTTGGTACTCTACTTCTTCTTGACAGTTGCCGAGTTGTTCATCTCTCCACTTGGTCTTTCGTTCGTATCGAAGGTTGCGCCAAAGCATATGCTTGGTTTGTGCCAGGGCTTGTGGTTGGGCGCTACAGCCGTAGGTAACCTTCTCTTGTGGATTGGTCCACTTATCTACAACGCAGCTCCAATCTGGATTTGCTGGACAGTATTCCTCGCAGTATGTCTCATCTCTATGGGTATTATGCTTGGTATGGTTAAGTGGCTTGAGCGCGTGACTAACGCTTAATCAGCAACATAGGGACGTATCCACGTTCCCAAATCTTTGCCTCAAATGAGGAGTACTCTTGTATCTCCCATTTGAGGCTTTTTATTTACATTTCCGTTACACACGCCTATAACTATACTCCTATTTGACCAACTTTTCGGAGATATATGACAACGAAGTTTTGTTATTTCTATTTTTGTTCGTATCTTCGCCACCGATTTGTGTTATTTTTGTAACAATTAACAAATTATATTATATTAACTAAAAACTTTTATCTATGTTCAAAGGACATCCTAAAGGTCTTTACGCCTTGGCCCTTGCTAACACTGGTGAGCGCTTTGGTTACTACACAATGTTGGCCGTATTTGCGTTGTTCCTCCGCGAGAACTTCGGTTTGGAGGCTGGTACCGCAGGTGCTATCTACTCTACATTCCTCGGCCTTGTGTACTTTATGCCACTCGTAGGTGGTATGTTGGCCGATAAGTTTGGTTTCGGCCGTATGGTAACAATCGGTATTTCAGTAATGTTTGCCGGTTATATGTTGCTCTCATTCCCATTGGGTGGCGACACTATCGCTATGATTGCTATGATGGCAGCGTTGTTGCTCATCAGCCTTGGTACAGGTTTGTTCAAGGGTAACCTCCAGGTTATGGTTGGTAACCTCTACGACGACCCACAGTATGCTGATAAGCGCGACTCTGGTTTCTCGTTGTTCTATATGGCTATCAACGTAGGTTCGTTGTTCGCTCCTACAACAGCCGTAGGTATCAAGAACTACGCTATGACCGAGTGGGGCTTCTCATCTAACGATGCTTACCACTTTGCATTTGCCGTAGCTTGCGTAGCGTTGGTACTCTCAATCGTTATCTACTACGCATTCCGCGCTACATTCCGCCACGTTGAGGGTGGTAAGAAGAAGGGCGAGGCAGCAGTTGTTGTTGATAACCTCACTCCAGAGCAGACAAAGCAGCGTATCGTAGCATTGTGCCTCGTATTTGCCGTTGTAATCTTCTTCTGGATGGCATTCCACCAGAACGGTTTGACATTGACATACTTCGCAGACGAGTTCACAACTACTACTGCATTCGGCATCGAGACTATGGTATTCAACGTATGGAACCTCGCTTTGATTATCGTTGCTGTATACGCATCGTTCTCTATCTTCCAGAGCAACACTGCTAAGGGTAAGCTCCTCTCTGGCGTTCTCGCTTCAGCAGTTTTGGCGTTCCTTGTATACCGCGCATTTGGTATCTCTCCAGAGACTTCAGTAGCTGTTGCAGCTCCTATCTTCCAGCAGTTTAACCCATTCTACGTTGTTGCGTTGACTCCAGTATCAATGGCTATCTTCGGTGCTTTGGCACGTAAGGGCAAGGAGCCATCAGCACCACGTAAGATTGCTTACGGTATGATGGTTGCGGCTTGCGGTTTCGCAATTATGGCTATCGGCTCACGTGGTTTGAACACTCCTAATGACCAGGCTCGCGCTATCGCTGTTGAGAAGGCAGAGGTTTTGGCACAGGATATCTACGCTGCACAGGGCAACGAGGAGGCTATGAAGGTTGCCGAGAAGGCTAAGAGCGACTTCGAGGGTAAGCTCACAGCAGAGACTAAGGAGGTATTCGAGCAGGTATTTACTGCACAGTCTACAATCCTTGCTGCTGCAAACACAGAGGCCGAGGCTCCTGTTGAGGGCGAGGAGGTTGTTGTTGAGGAGACTACCGAGGATTCTGTAGTTGCTGAGGCAAAGGCTACTCTTGCTGCTATCAAGGCAGATACAAAGCCATCTACACGCACTTCAGCATACTGGTTGATTCTCACATACCTTATCCTTACATTTGCTGAGTTGTTGCTCTCACCTATGGGTATCTCATTCGTATCGAAGGTAGCACCTCCAAAGCTCAAGGGTTTGATGATGGGTGGTTGGTTCGTTGCAACTGCTATCGGTAATATGTTGGTTGCCGTAGGTGGTTTCCTCTGGGCAGGTCTTCCATTGTGGTCAGTATGGGGCGTATTTATCGTTCTCTGCTTGCTTTCAGCATTGTTTATGTTCGTGATGATGAAGCGCTTGGAGAGCGTTACAAAGTAATCCCTGCGAACTTAAAATAGAGTACGTCTGCTCTTCGGAGCAGGCGTATTTTTTATATATAGGTATAAGAGTGTTTATAAAGAATATGCTCTGCGGCCGCACCTTCCGAGCATATATTATTTATGGTTGTATTTATAACGCGCCACCCCACTCTAATAATTTGATGATAGAAGCCGTGAGATGTTTCGCAGATTGCGGCGTATCTCATTGAATTTGATGATAGAAGGCTGCAGATACAACGCTCAACAAAAATGCCGTCGATGGGTAGTACTTGGCGCACGTCCCATTTGTGCCTTTGATTGAAGTGGGTAGATGTGTAGTCATCAATTGAATTTGATGATAGAAGCCGTGAGATGGGGTGCATCACAAAAGAAATCACCCAAGGATAGTACCAGGTAGTACAGCCTTGGGTGATTTACTTTTAGGGATGTGCCGCAGATTGCGGCTTATCTCATCAAATTACAAGCGCTCGAGCTTTACAGTAAAGTGACGCATCAACTCAGTCTCCCATACGATCTTCACACCGCGTGTGATCTCGTGACGACGGTCGTATACGTTCTTCAAAGCAGCTGCGATAACGTCCATATGGTTGTTAGTGTATGAACGACGAGCGATGCAGAGACGAAGAAGGTCAAGACCACCAAAACGGTTCTCGCGAGTTACAGGATCACGGTCAGCAAGGATGTAACCGATCTCGCAACCACG
>JAFYRB010000026.1 GCA_017559615.1 Alistipes sp.
ATCCATAACCCATGCGCCACGCTCACGCTCAGCAATATACATCTTATTATGGTATGGAACATAGACAACTGCGCTTATACAGATATTATTCTGCATAAGGGCGATATTTACCGTAAACTCATTATTACCCTTGATAAACTCCACCGTGCCGTCAAGCGGGTCAACAAGCCAAAAGAGCTCCCAATTACAACGCTCCTCATAGAGCATCTGACGACCCTCCTCCGAAAGTATTGGGATGCGGGTAGCGCCAAGCGAGAGCTTGATGGAGTCATGGGCAGCGCGGTCAGCAATGGTGATAGGCGAATTATCACTCTTTAGCTCCACGCCATAGTCATCACGCTGCTTATATATCTCCATTATGGCAGCTCCTGCGCGCACAGCAGCATTGAACTGCTCGGTAAGCAGATACTCTCTAATACTGCGATCTATCTCTGTTGTACACTGTTGAGTATGTGTAATATTCTCGAATTCCGCCATTATCTCTACTTTTGTTTCAAAGTTAGCAAAAGTTTTTGGTATCTGCAATACCGCTACCAATTATTTGCGATAACTATGCCAGCACAATCGCGTTTATACAATATTTATGTTAAAGTGTAAAAAAGATTGTTGTAACGCTTGCGGAATGAAAAAATATTCGTACATTTGCCGCGCTAAACATTCAATTTTTAGATTAAATGTACGTAATAGTAGAGATCGCAGGTCAGCAGTTTAAGGCTGAGAAGGGTCGTAAGCTCTATGTTCACCGTCTCCAGGGAGAGGAAAACTCTACCTTGAGCTTCGACAAAGTCCTGCTTGTAGACAATGACGGTCAGGTTAAGGTTGGTGCACCTGTAGTAGAAGGCGCCACAGTGAAGTGCAAGATCTTGAAGCACCTTAAGGACGATAAGGTTCTTGTGTTCAAGAAGAAGCGTAGAACAGGTTATCAGAAGTGCAACGGTCACCGTCAGTACTTGACACAGGTTCTCGTTGAGGAGATTAATTGTTAAACCCTTAAAACGTAGTAAGAAATGGCACACAAAAAAGGTGTTGGTAGTTCTAAGAACGGCCGTGAGTCAGAGAGCAAGCGACTCGGTGTAAAGCTTTTCGGTGGTCAGTACGCTAAGGCGGGTAACATTATCGTTCGTCAGCGAGGCACAGTACACAACCCAGGTGAGAACGTGGGTATGGGTAAGGACCACACACTTTTTGCATTGGTTGACGGTACAGTTAGCTTCTGCAAGAAGACATCTGGTAAGTCATACGTTAGCGTTGTTCCAGTAGTGGAGTAACCTTGTTTGCACAGAGAAAAAAAGAGAGTCAACTGACTCTCTTTTTTTTGTTTTGTAGTGGTTGATTAGAATCCTTGCTCAACAACAACCTTCTCGCTCTTCTGGAAACTACGAACTGTAACATCCGCAGAGCGCACTTGGTCAGTGTCGTTTGGCGCAATCTCCAAGCAGATACCAGATGTCCACGATGCCAACGCGCGAGTCTCGTAGTTGTTAATCACCTTTACAACCTTTATCCATCCCTCGACAGGTGTCATATCGCCATTTGTTGGGTCTATCTCCCAAATATCGCCATTAGGGTAAGAGATTGTTACATTGTCTACGCCTGTAGATGATACGGGGATGATAAGCTCTCCGCCATCACGTGATACGGTGTAGCGCTCCTGTGAAAACTCAACCATAGGAACATCCTTTGGTGCGCACGATGCTATGCCCATAGCAGCCAATGCAATGATAAATAAACGTTTCATCTTTTTTTTTGAGTGTTTTAAATTTACAGGGCAAATTTACCCCCCCCCTTGAATTTTCCAAATTTTTGGACTAAAAAGTGCAAAAAATGTTTAATATTGTGTTATATAGCGCAGTAGGCATAGAAAAAGGGTAGTATTCTGTACTACCCTTATAGTTTGGTATCTCTTGCTGGTATTACTTGCGGAAGATGAAGTAGACCGCGGCAACAAGGCACGCAAAGCCCGCAAGATGGTTCCACTTGAGTGGGTCGCCCTTGACGAAGAGAACGGCAAAGAGCGTAAAGACTACCAACGAGATAACCTCCTGGATAACCTTCAACTGCCAAAGTGTGAATGGGCCGCCAAGCTCTGCGCTACCAATACGATTGGCAGGCACCTGGAAGCAGTACTCAAAAAGCGCGATACCCCAGCTGATAAGCACGATGGCAACAACACCGAAGCGCTGCAACTGCGACTTAAATGCAATATGTCCATACCACGCCAGCGTCATAAAGATGTTCGAGCAGATGAGTAGCGCGATGGTTGATATTCCTCTAATAAGCATACCTTAAATAATCTTTTGTTAGTTTCGAGCCACAAAGGTAATCAATTTTAGGGAAGTTGTCGCTTCGTAGCTCAAAAGTTTTGATATATCGCAATATTGTTGTAAATTTACCCCAAATTTGCAAACTTTTATAAATTAAAATGATGAACAAGATTTTAGGATTTACAGTTATGGGTATCTTGGCACTTACTGCTTGTACCAATGTCGAGACTGAATCTGCTGAGCAGCCTTGGATTGTTGATCGTTTCGACGACATCAAGGTTATCCGCTATGAGGTTCCAGGTTTCGAGAATTTGACACTCCAGGAGAAGGAGTATGTTTACTACTTGGCAGAGGCTGCAAAGTGTGGTCGTGATATTCTTTTCGACCAGAACTTTAAGTACAACCTCGCAGTACGTCGCACTCTTGAGGCTATCTACACTGCTTCGGAGGTTCGCGAGGGTGAGGAGTTCGCAGCTTTCGAGAAGTACCTTAAGAAGGTATGGTTCGCTAATGGTATCCACCACCACTACTCTAACGATAAGTTCAAGCCAGAGTTTTCAGAGGCTTGGTTCCGCGAGCAGTTGGCTGCATATATCAACGAGGAGAATCGCCAGATTGAGGATGACTTCCTTTGCCAGATTATCTTCGACGAGACTCTCTACGCTTCACGCCTAAACCAGAAGGAGGGTGTTGATGTTATCACAGAGTCTGCAAACAACTACTACGAGGGTGTTAACCAGGCAGAGGTTGAGGCATTCTACAACGGTATGGCTACTGCAGATGCTAACAACCCAGAGCCTATCTCTTACGGTCTTAACTCAAAGCTCGTTAAGGAGGATGGTAAGATTGTAGAGAAGGTTTGGAAGGTTGGCGGTATGTACAGCGAGGCTATCGAGCAGATTGTATTCTGGTTGGAGAAGGCTGCAGCTGTAGCAGAGCCTACACAGCGTGAGGTTGTTGAGGCACTTATCAAGTACTATAAGAGCGGTGACCTTAAGGATTTCGACGATTATAGCGTTCTTTGGGTTAAGGATACTGACTGCAACGTAGACTTCGTAAACGGCTTCATCGAGAACTATGGCGATCCACTTGGTCGTAAGTCTTCTTGGGAGTCTGTTGTAAACTTCCGCGATGTTGAGGCTTGCAAGCGTACAGAGATTATGGCTGCTAACGCACAGTGGTTCGAGGATAACGCTCCTATCAACCCTGCATATCGCAAGGAGGAGGTTAAGGGTGTATCTGCAAAGGTTATCACTGTTGCTATGCTTGGTGGTGACTGCTACCCTGCAACAGCTATCGGTATCAACCTCCCTAACGCTGATTGGATTCGTAAGGAGCACGGCTCAAAGTCTGTAACTATCGATAACATCACTTACGCTTACGATAAGGCAGCTCAGGGCAATGGCTTTGCTGAGGAGTTCGTACTCCGTGAGGAGGACCGCGAGCGTGCAAAGAAGTATGGTAAGCTTGGTGATGACCTTCACACTGACCTTCACGAGTGTCTTGGTCACGGTTCAGGTCAGCTTGCTCCAGGTACAAAGGGTGATGAGCTTCGCACATACTCTTCAACTTTGGAGGAGGCTCGTGCAGACCTCTTCGCACTCTACTACCTCGGTGACGAGAAGCTCGTAGAGATTGGTCTTATCCCATCTTTGGATGTTGCGTGGTCACAGTACTCAGATTATATTATGAATGGTTATATGACTCAGCTCTCACGTATCGAGCTTGGTAAGGATGTAGAGGAGTCACATATGCGTAACCGTAAGCTTATCGCAGAGTGGTGCTACGAGAAGGGTAAGGCAGAGAACGTTATCGAGCTTGTTAAGGAGAATGGCAAGACTTACATCGTTGTTAACGACTTTGTGAAGCTTCGTAAGCTCTTCGGTGAGCTTCTTTACGAGGTTCAGCGCATCAAGTCTGAGGGTGACTACGAGGCTTGTAAGGCTCTTATCGAGACTTACGCAGTTAAGATTAACCCAGAGCTTCACGCTGAGGTTATCGCACGTAACAACGCTCTCAACATCGAGCCTTATGGTGGTTTCGTAAACCCAGAGTATGAGCTTGTAACTAACGAGGCTGGTGAGGTTGTTGACGTTAAGATTTCTTACCCTGCTAACTACATTGAGCAGCACTTGGATTATGGTAAGAACTACTCTTTCCTTCCAACTTTGAACTAATTTTTGAAGCCGCCTAACAAGGTTATTTTGGCGTTGCACTTGACCTCAAAATCCTCATTTACGCTCAGTAAACTCCGGTTTTTCGGTCTTTGTGCGCCTAAAACTAACTCTTGTTATACGACTTCATAGGTGATGAATATTATACATCCCTGGGCATTGTCCCAGGGATGTTTTTTTGTTGGGTGATGTATTTTGATGTGTGTTAAGTTGTAGAATATCAATGGTTTATATTGTTATGTCTGTAACTCGCTGATTATCAGTACTATGAAAAACTCGTAAAATTTACCTTTGTAACTTATTGATAATCAGCATTGTTTTAATGCCAACGCGGAAAAACTTTTGGCTCGAAAATTTGGCGAGCGGTATATTATATGCTAACTTTGCAATAACGAAACGATGATATAATAACCTAAAACTATACTACTATGAAAAAGATTTTGTTCATTGCGTTGTGCTTGGTTGCTGCCGTTGGTTGCAACGCAAGCTTAGAAGATGTGAGAGGCATTAGGAATATCTCAGGTGTGGATGTTAGCAAGGGTGATGATGGAAATTATGTAACCTCATACGAGGGTGCTTTGATTCCTGATGATGATGAGTGGTCGGATGGTCGTAGCGAGATGATTTACATCCTTTCGCTCATCGGTGAGCAGAAGCGTGCTATCAACGATGAACTCTTCTATGAGCGTCTTACGACAAAGATATTGGATGTTAAGGAGCGTTTTATGTATCTCCACGATACCACCGGCGAGGACCCCGACTATTGGTCTTGGGCTTCTGACTGGGATGGTGGTCAGATGACCTATGATATGATTTTTGACGCCGATGGTGACGCTTATATACGTCACTATCTTAGTTGTGCATATTACGAGGTAGATAGTTATCTCCACGAGAATGGTTATGAGGGCTACCACGATGTGTCGCAGTGGCACTACGACTCCGATACCCATACCCTCTATACCAAGGATGCATCTACGTACCAGGCTAAGGTGCTCTACTTCGATGGTGATAAGGCTGTGCTCCGTGGTCATCTTTATCCTATGTGGTGTTACTATGACCCCACTGGCCACTATGGCTACCGCCGAGAGTGCCCTATGGAGTTGTACTTGGTAAACTTCACTGATGGTCGTGATACTTTCCTTGAGGGTTATGAGTTAACCTGGGAGGATATAGAGAAACTTATTGAAGAATTTGTGTATTAACAAGGTTATTTTGGCGTTGCGCTTTACGAGGTTCAGCTCTTGTTGTGCAACTACAAATAATGAGGACTGTCTAACTTTTAGTTGGACAGTCCTCATATTATTTATCGGGTATATAATTACTCCTCGCTCTCCTGTGAAGGGAGTGTAAACTCAGTAAAACCCGCCTTAACAAGAATGTTATACCAAGCAAAGCACTTCTTCATATCCGATACGTGTACACGCTCGCGGTCATACTCTGGAAGAACCTTTGCAAACTCCTCCTGAATGCGCTCTGCAGACTCCTTGTGTGAGATAGCCTCCTTACCCTCGGTGTAGTTCCAGATGTTAGTAAATACATCTGCCAAGGCGATATCCTCACCCTCGGTGAACATCGAAATCTCGGTAAGAGCGCTAACACGTGATGTGGCAGAAGCGTTCATACGCTTACCATCGGTGAGTGACTCAACGATAACGCCACGCATAGACTGTGCAACATACTTGTAAAGACCTGGCTGGCCAGAGATGGCCAAGATATCCTTCAATTCCATACTTTCTTTTAATTTTTTATTTTTTGTTAGTTGTTGTTCAAAGTGGTAATACCGACCATAAATAGTGGTTGCCAAGCACTAATATCGATATCAGTGATATATTTTATGCTACAAAGTTATACATTTTTCGCAAAAGTTAAGTATATTTGTAGGAAAGTTAATGAATAAATCATAAAAGATATGAACATCGATAATATTGAGATTATACAGATTAACATCTCGGGAGAGGATAAGCCTGGTCTTACATCATCGCTTACAGGTATCCTCGCGGCCCACGATGCCTTTATCCTCGATATTGGTCAGTCGAACATTCACCAGAGTCTTACGCTGGGTATCCTCTTTATGACTACTCCCGAGCGCTCGGGACAGATTATGAAGGAGTTGCTCTTCAAGGCTTCGGAGATGAACATAACGATACGTTTCGAGCCTATCACCAAGGATGAGTATAATCTCTGGGTTACGGGACAGGGTAAGAATCGATATATCATCACGATGGTAGGTCGTAAGATTACCGCCGAGCATATCTCGCGTGTTACGCAGGCTATCTCGGAGGAGGGACTCAATATCGATGATATCAACCGTCTAACAGGCCGTATGCCGCTGGACGAGGATGAGCGTGCGCCAAAGACAAGTATCGAGTTCTCGGTGCGTGGTACGTTGCAGGATAAGGGGCATTTTCAGAATGCACTGATGCAGATTGCCAAGGATGGCGCTGTGGATATCTCGTTCCAGAAGGATGGTATCTTCCGCCGTTCGCGTCGTCTTATCTGCTTCGATATGGATTCGACGTTGATTCGTACGGAGGTTATCGACGAGCTTGCCGATAGAGCGGGTGTAGGTAAGGAGGTGCGTGAGATTACCGAGCGTGCTATGCGTGGCGAGATAGACTTTACGGAGAGTTTCCGTCAGCGTGTGGCGCTGCTTAAGGGTTTGGATGTCAGTGTTATGGAGGATATTGCTGTTAACTTGCCTATTACCGAGGGTGTTGACCGTATGATGACTATCCTAAAGCGTGTGGGATATAAGACAGCTATTCTTTCGGGTGGTTTTACATACTTTGGTAACTACCTAAAGCGCCGCTTCGGCTTCGACTACGTATATGCTAATGAGTTGGAGGTGGAGAATGGTAAGTTGACAGGCCGTTACACTGGCGAGGTTGTAGATGGTGCGCGTAAGGCTGAGTTGTTGCGCCTCTTGTGTCAGTTCGAAAATATTGATATTCAGCAGTCTGTGGCCGTGGGTGATGGTGCTAATGACCTTCCGATGCTCAATATCGCTGGCCTTGGTATCGCCTTCCACGCCAAGCCAAAGGTGCGTGAAACGGCACGTCAGTCGCTCTCGACCGTGGGCCTTGATGGAATATTGTACTTCCTCGGTTTAAAGGACTCGTGGGTAGAGAAGTAATCATATACATAATTACATTGCTGTTGCTTGTCGGATGCTATAATAGTTCCGACAAGCCTTCTATTGTGCCTGCGATAGAGGAGGCAAATATCTCGATATCAAACCTTCGGAGCGATGTCGTGGGCAATCGTGCGGTGACTATAAACGAGGATATTGTGCTACGTGGCAGGGTGACCTCGTCGGATAGCGAGGATAACTTCTATCGTACCATCTTTGTGGAGGATGCTACGGGTGCTGTGGAGGTTATGGTGGGGTTGTCGCCACTCTATACGCTCTATCCCGAGGGTGTCGAGGTGGCGTTGCATCTTCGTGGTTGTAGGGCTGACTACTGGCGCGGCGTGCTGCAAATTGGCGTTGAGGCGCTGGGAAGTACGGTAAATAGTGTAGATTATATAACCTCGCGTGAGGGTGTGGATAGAGTTATTAGGCGTGGCGGGGATGTGTCGCCATTGTGTCCTGAAGTCGTGAATATCAGCGCCTTAGGGCGAGAGATGTGTGGGCGTTTAGTGCGTGTGGAGAATATCGTTGCGGTGGCCTCGACGTCCATAGATACGCTTGCAGGGCAGAGTTTGCGGGATGCCTATTGGAGAGGTAGTGCTATGTTTAAAGATAACTGTGGTGATAGTATCGCGGTTGAGGTTAGCGACTATGCCCGCTTTGCGAATGCTGCGCTGCCACTCTCGCCTGTCTCCATTACGGGAATCTTGGAGTGGGGTAGTTATGCTGGAGGCGCGAAGGAGTGTTATCATCTTACGATGCGTTATGAGAAGGATTGTGCTGCTTATTAGCCTTATGGCATTGTTGGGTGTGGCGTGTGACCGCGAGAGTGAGATAATTGGCAGTCGCGAGGTCTCGGTGGCATACCTCTGGGGATTGGCGCACGAGGGCTCTACGCCGATAAAGGAGGACCTGATACTGCGCGGTTATGTCACGTTGAATGATGTTGCGGGAGAGACCACGCGTAGCTTTGTTGTTAGCGATGAGAGTGGTGGCTTGGAGATAAAACTCGACGCTGCGAATATCTTTACCTTTCTGCCTTTGGGTACCGAGGTGGCTATCCACTGCTCGGGGTTATATATCGGTCGCGAGGGTGGTACGTTGGCGTTGGGACTCAGGCCCACGAGCATCTATGCCGTAGATAGAATACCACAGGAGCAGATGCTAAATTATATCGTTATAGGAGAGTATATGCCTGATAATCTGCCTCCTATGCGAATGGCGATAGGCGATATGGACTACGATGATATGTTCCGTTATGTAATGGTCGAGGATGTGTGGCTTATCGAGGAGGAGCGTGGTGAGCGGTGGTGTGATGTAGATGCCGCAACGGGCGAATATATCTCTACGGTGCGTCACTTTACCGATGGTCGTGATACGCTCGCCATTGTAACTGCTCCTACGGCAATCTATGCCGATTGGGAGGTTCCTACCTATCGCGCTCGCTGTATTGGAGTGGTGGATATATATAAAAATATGGTGGCCCTACGTCTGTCGAACCACCAAATAACTCCTATGGAGGAGTAACTCTTATCTATCGTTACACGCGGTTTGCGGCTACCCAATTCGTAAGTTCCACGAAGTCGGCAACCGATAGCTGCTCGGCACGCATCGTGAAGAACTTATGCTCGTTGCCTCCGAAGTTACCAAAGGCGGCCTTGAGTGAGTTGCGTAGCATCTTACGGCGCTGGCCAAACGATGCCTTAACAACCTTTATGAATAGCGTTTCGTCGCACTCCAGGCGCTCGGTCTTATTGCGTACAAGGCGAATAACCGCACTCTTAACCTTTGGCGGTGGGTTAAAGACCTTCTCACCAACGGTAAATAGATACTCTATATCGTACCACGCCTGAAGCAGCACGCTGAGGATGCCATACTCCTTCGAGCCTGGAGGCTCTGCCAAGCGAACGGCAACCTCCTTCTGAATCATACCCACACATTCGGGGACGATATCACGATTCTCCAGCACCTTGAAGAAGATTTGTGATGAGATGTTATATGGGAAGTTACCGATAATCTTTAGGCGGTCGCCATACGTAGCCTGAAGGTCCATCTTTAGGAAGTCTCCCTCGGTGAGTCGCGCTGCAAAATCGGGGTAGTGAGCGTGGAGATACTCCACAGACTCGCTATCAATCTCCGCGCCGTAGGTCACGATATCATCTCTCTGGAGCAGGAATTGTGTCAAAACACCCATACCACATCCCACCTCAAGAACCTTGTCGGGGTTCTCGGCGGTGCCTCCCGAGAGTGATGTAGCAATCTTACGTGCAATATTTAGGTCGGTGAGGAAGTGCTGTCCGAGAGCCTTCTTTGCCCTTACTTCTGTCATCTTGAAAAATTTTAGTTAGCTACCTCCGAGATAAACTTGATACGTACCAGACGAATCTCCTCCTCGCTATATTCCGAACCAAGCTCCTCGATAGCATCCTCCAACGAGTCTGTCTCGGCATCCTCCTTAAAATATAGGTAGATGTCATCAACCTTATCGCTATCCATAACCGTATTGAGGTAGTATTGGATGTCGAGGCGTGTGCCCGAATTTACGATAGCCTCAATCTCCGTAAGAAGCTCATCCATATCCAAGTTACGCGCGTGTGCGATATCCTCGAAATCCATCTTGCGGTCGATAGACTGAATGATGAAAATCTTGTTATTCGACTTATTGGCAACGCTCTTTACAACCAAGTCCTGTGGGCGGATAATCTCCTTCTCCTCGACGTATGCCTTGATGAGCTTGATAAACTCTGCGCCAAACTTCTGCGCCTTACCTGCGCCTACACCCGAGATAGTCTGCAACTCCTCCATAGTGATAGGGTACTGGATAGACATATCCTCAAGCGATGGGTCCTGGAAGATAACATAAGGAGGTAGGTCGTTCTGCTTTGCAACCGAGCGGCGCAAATCCTTAAGCATAGCGAATAGCTCCTCATCGGCAGCGCCACCACCCTTCATAGGTCCTGCGGCATTAGCCTCCTCCTCCGAATCGTAGTCGTGGTCGAGGGTGATTGTAACAGGCTTTGGATGCTCGATATACTCCTTACCCTTGGCATTTACAGAGATAAGACCGTAGTTTTCGATATTCTTATCCACCAAGCCCATAATGAGAGCCTGACGTATCACAGCATTCCAGAATGCTGCATCCTTCTCCTCGCCAGCACCAAAGGCCTCCAACTTATGGTGATTATAGCTCTTGACCATCGCTGTAACCTTACCCGTAAGCACCGCTACGAGGTGGTCAATCTTGAATTTGTCGCCAATCTCCTCCAATATCTCGAGTGCGAGTTTCATCTCGCGCTTCGCCTCAACCTTTGGCTTAGGGTTGCAACAGTTGTCGCAGTTGCCACAGTTATCCTCGCCATATACCTCACCAAAGTAGTGGAGCAGTGACTTGCGGCGACACATCGAACTCTCGGCATAGGATACGGTCTCCAAAAGTAGAAGTTTGCCAATCTCCTGCTCGGCAACAGGCTTACCCTGCATAAACTTCTCCAACTTCTGGATATCCTTATAACTATAGTATGTCAAGCAGTGTCCCTCACCGCCATCACGTCCCGCACGTCCAGTCTCCTGATAGTATCCCTCCAGAGATTTTGGAATATCGTAGTGGATAACGTATCTAACATCTGGCTTATCGATACCCATACCGAAGGCGATGGTCGCAACAATGACATCAACCCTCTCGTGAAGGAAAGCATCCTGATTGTCGGCACGTGTCTGTGCATCCATACCAGCGTGATAGGCGAGGGCCTTGATGCCATTGGCAACAAGCAACTCGGCCAACTCCTCAACCTTCTTGCGGCTCAAGCAGTAGATAATGCCACTCTTGCCATCGTGCTGCTTAATGAAACGGATGATGTCGTGGTCGATGTTGTGCTTTGGGCGCAACTCATAGTATAGATTTGGACGGTTGAACGACGAACGGAATATCGTAGCATCGGTCATACCGAGGTTTTTCTGGATATCCATCTGCACCTTTGGCGTTGCAGTAGCCGTAAGTGCGATAAGTGGCGCGGTGCCGATATCGTTGATGATAGGGCGGATACGGCGGTACTCTGGGCGGAAATCGTGTCCCCACTCCGAGATACAGTGCGCCTCGTCGATAGCGTAGAACGATATCTTAATCTTGCGCAAGAAGGCGATGTTGTCCTCCTTCGTTAGCGACTCTGGGGCGAAATATAGCAACTTGGTACGACCCTCCAATACATCCTGTCGTACCTGTGCTATGGCAGACTTGTTGAGCGATGAGTTAAGGAAGTGTGCGATACCCGACTCGGTTGAGAAGGTACGCATAGCATCCACCTGATTTTTCATCAGTGCAATAAGTGGCGAGATGACGATAGCAACGCCATCCATAATGAGGGCGGGGAGCTGGTAACATAGCGACTTACCACCTCCTGTCGGCATAAGCACAAACGTATCTTTGCCCGCCAAAACATTATTTATGACAGCCTCCTGGTTGCCTTTAAACGATGAAAAACCGAAGTATTCGCGTAGTTTATCGTGTAATAATACTCCTTGTTCAGTCTCCATAATTTTTCGTTGTCAACAAAATTTACTCAAATATAATATATTTTTTTGTAAAAATGTAATAACTTTGCAAAAAACTTATAAAAAAATTACGATACAAAGATGCGACTTTATACAAGCGAGTTGGTAAAATCCTATAAATCACGCACTGTTGTGAATCACGTAACCATTGATGTAAATCAGGGTGAGATTGTGGGTTTGCTCGGCCCTAACGGTGCGGGTAAGACCACAACCTTCTATATGATTGTAGGACTTATCAAGCCTAACGAGGGACGTATATTCCTCGAAAATGATGAGGGTGTAGTGACCGACATCACAAAGTTGCCCGTATATCGTCGCGCTCAGATGGGTGTGGGTTATCTTGCACAGGAGGCCTCGGTATTCCGCCACCTTACGGTTGAGGACAATATTCGCGCCGTATTGGAGATGACAAACTACTCGAAGGAGTATCAGAGGGAGCGTGTGGAGAACCTTATCGAGGAGTTCCGACTCTCGAAGGTGCGTAAGAGCTATGGTAACCAGCTATCGGGTGGTGAGCGCCGCCGTACGGAGATTGCGCGTGCCGTAGCCATCAACCCTTCGTTTATCTTGTTGGATGAGCCTTTTGCGGGCGTTGACCCTATCGCGGTGGAGGATATTCAGAGTATCGTAGGAACGCTCAAGGATAAGAATATCGGAGTTATCATTACGGACCACAACGTCGACGAGACACTCGCTATTACCGACCGCACGTACCTCCTCTACGAGGGTAAGATTTTGAAGACTGGTACGGCGGAGGATTTGGCAAACGACGAGATGGTGCGTCGAGTATATCTCGGTAGTAACTTCGAGCTTCGCACCTCGCCACAGATGGCTCGTCAGCGTAAGGAGCGTGAGGAGCGTGAGCGCGAGGAGGCGTTGCGTGCTTTGGGCCACGTCCACCAGACGGAGGATGAAGATGACGATATGTAATCGAAAAATATATGGATGATAGTACAGTCCCTCTTGGGAATCGTTTGTGCGGTACGATAACACCGCCTTGTTCAAAGAGTTATGCACAACGTGCGCTTGCCGCAGCACTTCTTGCTTCGGGGCGTACAGTGTTGCGCGGTATAGAGTTATGCCGCGATACCCGTTCGGCCATTGCGACTATTGAGGCGCTTGGTGCGAAGGTGGAGATCGTTGATGAAAATACAGTGGCCATAGAGGGTGGGTTGAAGCCCCTCTCGGATAGATTGAATGTCGGTGAGTCGGGACTCTCGGCACGCCTCTTCACGCCTATTGCGGCACTCGTAGGCTCGCCTATGACTATCGATGGCGAAGGTACGCTATTACATAGGCCTATGTCGATGATGGTCGAGCCGCTAAAGGAGTTGGGTGTCGGCGTGCGTGATGGTGGAGGACGACTCCCTATCGAGGTGTGTGGCCCAATGCGTGGCGGTAAGGTAACGGTTGATGGCTCTATGTCATCGCAGTTCGTAACAGGACTCCTCATTGCTCTGCCTGCTGCCGAGCGCGACACAACAATAGAGGTTGAGGGTGCTGTGTCGATTCCTTATATAGATATGACGTTGGAGACGTTGGAGCGCTTCGGTGTTGAGGTTATGTATAACGAGGGTGACTACACGCAGTTCTACGTCGAGGGAGGTCAGCAGTATAAGGCTGTGGACTACACGATTGAGAGCGATTGGAGTGCTGCGGCTTCGATTATGGTTGCTGCGGCGATTGCTGGCGAGGTTACCATAAATAATATATCTACGCTCTCGCGTCAGGCCGATACGGCGATTTGTCGTGCGTTGGAGCGTGCTGGAGCGTCGCTTGTTATCGAGGAGAACTCCATTACGGTGGCACATCGTGAGTTGGAGGCCTTTGAGTTTGATGCTACGCACTGCCCTGATTTGTTCCCCGCGCTTGTGGCGTTGGCTGCAGCAGCGGAGGGTGTGTCGACTATCGTTGGTATAAAGCGCCTTCGTGGTAAGGAGAGCGATAGAGGCGAGACGTTGCGTATGGAGTATGCCAAGCTCGGTATCGACATCGAGTTGGACTACGACGAGGATGTGATGCGCGTTGTGGGCGGTGTGCCTCACGCTGCACAGGTGGATGCGCACGACGACCATCGTATTGCTATGTCGTTGGCAATTACGGCGTTGCGTATTGATGAAGAGGTGGAGATTCGTGGTAAGGAGAGTGTTGCGAAGAGCTATCCATCGTTCTTCGAGGATTTGGAATCGCTCAAGGTGAAGGGTTGTGAATAATAGTTTTGGCGAGATACTGCGCACTACGATTTTTGGTGCGTCACACGCCGAGGAGGTGGGTGTAAGGATTGAGGGTGTTCCTGCGGGAGTGCTTCTCAACGAGGCTCTCTTTGCTCAGGATTTGGAGCGCCGTAGACCGCAACTTCGTGGCGAAACACCTCGTAGAGAAGAAGATACACCGATTATAGAAGGTGTTGATGGCGAGGGACGTACAACGGGTGAGTGTGTTGTAATAAGGTTTAAAAATAGCAATAAGCGTTCGGGTGATTACTCCAAGTTTGAGCATCATCCTCGCCCTTCGCACGCCGATTTGGTGCAGCGCAGAAAGTATGGCGAGGGGTATGATATCTCGGGTGGAGGTATGGCTTCGGGACGTATGACCGTGGCACTTGTTGCTGCGGGTGTTGTGGCAAAGCAGCTGCTTCGTGGTGTTGCGTTTAGCATACGCCTAAAGGAGGTTGCGGGGTGTGAGGATGAGAGTATGTTCGAGAGTATCATCGCCGAGGCTTCAGCAGCGCAAGACTCTGTGGGTGGCGTTGTGGAGTGTCGCGTGATGGGAGTGCCATATAGCCTTGGTGAGCCATTTTTCGACTCTGCAGAGAGTATTATAGCACATCTATTATTCTCCGTACCAGGTGTTAAGGGTGTGGAGTTTGGCGATGGCTTTGCGGGTGCGAAGAAGCGCGGCTCGGAGCGTAACGATATGATTATCAGCGCGGAGGGAAAGACCGAAACAAATAACGAGGGTGGTATCAATGGCGGTATTACAAACGGCAATGATATAGTTGTACGTGTTGCAGTGAAGCCTACGCCGAGCATATCGCGTGAGCAGATGACATACGATTTTGAGCGTGGGAAGTCCGCACCGCTTATAGTTGGCGGACGTCACGATGCTTGCATAGCACGTCGCGCGGGAGTAGTTATCGAGGCTATGGTGGCGTTGGCACTTGCCGACCTAAAACTTAGAGCAGAGTAGTATGGCTACGCGTCGTGAGGTGCTGAATGAGTTGTGTCGTGCCGCCGAGGTGTGCTACGATGCTGTTGAGGCTCGCCAGATTGCCGAGATGGTACTTATGGCAAAGGGTGGTCTCTCGCGAAATGATATCCTTGTGGAGCCTAATGTTGAGGTTCTAATTCCTGATTTTGATACAATTGTCGAGCAGTTAAAGAGCTGGACTCCAGTGCAATATATCATTGGCCGTGCGGAGTTTATGGATATGGAACTCGAGGTTAGGGGTAATGTTCTAATCCCTCGCCCCGAGACTGAGGAGTTGGTGATGTGGATTGCCAACGAGAGCAAGGCGGGTAGTAAGGTACTGGATGTCGGTACAGGCTCGGGATGTATCGCTCTTGGCGTGGCACGAAGCGTAAGGGATGCCAAGGTTTCGGCAATAGATATCTCGGATGCAGCCCTTGAGGTAGCACGAAAGAATGGCGCAACATACGCCCCAAATGTTGAGTTTTTGAAGGGTGATGCCCTTGCGGAGTTTGATATGCTCTTTGCTGAA
The DNA here is from genome assembly GCA_017559615.1 of Alistipes sp. Next base: position 15,838 of record JAFYRB010000026.1, read on the forward strand.
AAATTCGACGTTGTAGTTTCAAATCCACCATATATTCCATCGAGAGATATCGCTTTGATGCGTCCAAATGTGGTTGATTATGAGCCACATATGGCGCTTTTCGTGCCAGATGATGATCCGCTAATCTTCTATCGTTCCATAGCGCGTACATCGCGTAAGTTGCTAAAGCCCCACGGGCGACTCTACTTCGAGATTTATGAGTCGCTTGTGGCGGAGATGTGCGAGATGCTGAAGAAGGAGGGATATGTGGATGTGGTTGTGAGAGAGGACTTTAGAGGTAAACCAAGAATGATATGCGCAAAAGTAGGGTAGAGTGTGATGATGTTACGCCACGTGAGCGTAAGACCAAAACGGCGGAGCAGGCCCTCAATGCGCTGATGCGTCTCTGTTCCAAAGCCGAGAAGTCGTCGGGCGATGCTCTGCGTCTGATGTATACGTGGGGTGTGCCTATGGCCGAGCGTCAGGGTGTGCTGCAAAAACTTATCGAACTACGATTTATAGATGACGCGCGATATGCCGAGGCTTACACGCGCGAGAAGAGTGCAATAGCGGGTTGGGGAGCGCGAAAAATTGCCCAACACCTCTACCAAAAGGGTATCGCAAAGGAGATTGTAGAACGTACCATAGCGACGTTGGAGGGTGATGACCAGCGTGCGATGCTTGAGAAGCGCCTACAACGAAAACTCCCTTCGGTCAAGGCTGCGAATGACTATGAGTTGCGCGGTAAACTACTTCGTTATGCACTTGGGCTTGGCTATGATTATGATATGGTTATTTCGGTGATTGATAAAGTTGTATTACGCTAATTATCAGTTAGATAAGTATGGTTGTTGCGTCTATTTATATCGCGCGAATAAGCACTTATTTCAGATGTTGTGATATAAAATATCAGCGATTTTGATGTGAATAGGTGCAAAAATTTTGCAAATCGATATATTTTACGTACTTTTGCACCGCATAAGTTATCCGATGCTATCAGCCGTTGTCTTAAGTTACGGTTTTTGGTTTGTGATAGATGTCGGATAAAAACATAATGTGATGGTTCCGTAGCTCAGCTGGATAGAGCAACAGCCTTCTAAGCTGTGGGTCGTGGGTTCGAATCCCGCCGGAATCACAAAAGAACTAAAAAATATAAGGAGTCCCAAAAGGACTCCTATATTATTTTATTCATTTCGAGATAGTTAGCGGTAAAATCGAACCCACCCAAAACCGCCGAAAAATCACAGTTTTTCACCCGAAAAACACCCCCAAAATTTTTATAGAAATTTTAGGCAGATTTTACACTACACCACCACAATTCTATTCAAACTCATTTTGACTCCACATCTCGCATTGAGTCATAATAGTTTCGAGTGCTGCGTCCTGACCCTCTGGCGGATATTTGTATTTTTTGAGTAGGCGTTTCACAATGCGATGCATACTGCCAAACCCCAAACTATCTGCTCCCGCCGCGAAATAGTAAAAAACAATGATATAATCGCAAATTTTTACTACCTTTGTACAAAATTTGGATTACTATGGCTAAACTCAATACAGCAGATATCGGTTTTGAAGATCAGATTTGGAAGGCGGCAGATAAGATGTGCAGCTCTACGATATGGTAGCCGACCCAAACGAGACTACCGACCTTGCAGCACAACACCCTGCACTTGTTCGAAAATTGAGCCAGCAGGTCTGCCAGTGGTACGCAAAGTATCGACACGGAATGTAGAAAACAACCCCACTCGGCACAAAAAATATATTAAGTAACGGTACAACCGCAATACATCAGACTATGACTGAGTAAACTATTTGTTTTATGCGGTGAGAGTGGGTTGTTTAAATGTGATTAGGTCTGATTGGGGGTTTGTTCGGTTGTTTTGGGAATTTGTATGAAGATGCGATTACGATGTAATAAAAGGTCTAAAACACTCTTTAATTAGATGTTAGCGTAATCAAATCGCGCCAAATTAAAAACTAAACACTTTATAAATAATCTTATCCTTGATTTTCGCAATATATTATCTTAATATTAATTTAATTTTCCTATATTTGTTATAACTAAAATCAAAGATTATGAAAACTAAAAATTACCTGTTTGTTATGTTGATAGCTTTAATGCTTTCAGCTTGCAACAACACAAATGGCATTATTCCGCCTCTAGATGAACAATCTATTACAATTACTGCAGATGTTATCCAGCATACAAGGGCAGGATATCAGAGTGGGGTTCTAATGCCAGAAAAGTTTGTTATGGATATCTCTCAAAATGGGGATGCTAAATTTAGCTATTCGCTAGTTGAGATGACAAAGGATGAAGGAGCTAACACCTATTCTGCAGATCGTAATCTTCTATGGGCAGATGATACTCATACGGCTACGGTCAAAGCTATGACCATTCCTATGGGACTGACAACTGTTGACGACACAAATGTTATGGAAGTTAAGGTAAGCCTTCAGCAGAATGTTGAATCAAATGTCGTAACAAGTGATTTGCTTGGGGCAACATCGACATCAAATGGGGGTATTACGATAACAGGTTCAAATATTAATATCGAATTCCAGCACTTGTTGTCAAAATTGGATGTATCATACAGTTTTGCGTCTGAGATCGAGGGTGAGTCTATAGATGTAAAATCTATTACTCTCCAGAATATTTGCACAACAGGTGGATACAGCTATGCAAATATGGCTCTTGATACAACAAATATGAGCTATGGTGATATAGCGATGTTCCATAGTTCAACAGAAGACCGCAAGGGTACTGCAGAGGCAATATTCTACCCATATGAGCCTACTGAAGATCCAATACTTGTAATAAATGCAACGATTAATGACGTTGATTGTAATTTCAGTTGCCCTGTTAAACTTAATGACGCCAATGGTTTTATAGGCGGAAAGCGTTACACTATGAACGTCTCAATTATAGGAACATCTGTTAGTGGGACAACTGCAACTATCGCAAATGGATGGGATACTAGCCCCGACGAAGAATCATTTGTTACAGAATAATATAAAAGGAAAGTTATGAAAACATCATATAAATATATAGCAATAGCATTTGCAGCACTCCTTTGTTCTTGCGACAAGGAGGTTATGCCTGACTTCGTTGAATCTCAGGTAGAGATTTCAGCAAATATAACTCCGTGCGTTTTAACACGTGTCACTGATGATGGAACTGCATTTACGGATGGTGATAAAATAAAAGTTCAGAATATAAATCGAAAAGAGAAAAATCTTGCTACTTATACATATTCTGAGAGCACAGGCAAGTGGAGCACCACTGATGCCTTATATTGGGGTGTTCAGCCTACCAACACATTCAATGCGTGGTATCCTGCAACATCGGCATACAACTCATTCACCATCCCTACTGATCAGACTGCAGGAACTGCTACAGCCGATTGGATGACAGCTACGACCTCAGCAAATAGAGCAAATGGGGCTGTGAATTTATCTTTCAACCACAACCTTGCAAAGGTTACAATTACCATTGATAAGTGGAGTAACGAATATTTAGAAAGTGAAAGAGTTATTAGTTTGCTGGAGCTCAGCTCACTTTCTGGGGTAATGTCCTACAATAGCACTTTGTCGGGAGATAATCAAGCAAAGTGGGTTAAAACATATACAAAAGATACAAACAAATCATTTGTTGCAATAATTGCTCCCGGCACATATGCTTCAGCAACGAATATTATGCAGGTCTATGTAAATGGCTCGACAACACCTCTTGCTGTCAAAACGACATCCAATCTTACACTAGAGGCAGGTAAAGCATACAGTTTCAAACTTACTATAGGAAAGGATCTGGCCACTATTACATCTTCTGTGACAGTTGGAGATTGGGGTGATGTAGAGCTTGAAGGTAATAATGCACAGCAGCAGTAATGCAATTGAAGTATAAGAGATTATAAAATAATAGCTAAAAAAGCCAACTTACCGCATTGGGTAAGTTGGCTTTAATTTTAATTTAACCCAAATATTCTACTTAATTCTTTGACATAAATGTCTGCAATAATTCTGTTGGATTCGCCTGTTAAATCACTGAAAGGATGTGTCCCATCAGGACAAAACTTCATAAAATCATTCTCATCATTTATAACAGTATTCATTATCCACGTGTATTTATACACATTTACGATGTCCAATCCCCACATACCAGCAACTGCTTCATTTGCACCACATAAGAGGCTACAGAAATCATTACTATCTTCACCAAGGTCATTAGCTAAAGCTTTGAACTCAGCTTCAAATACTGGAGTTTTCCACGCAAAATAATTTCCAATAATTATTCTTAGGCCGGGGTTTATCTTGAGACATTCATTTATTATATATGTCATTGCATATAAATATGAGTTCCTTGTAAATCCTTTTATCGCACAATCCTCAAGGTATGATTCACGGCTAATTTTCCCTTCAGCAAGCGATTTCAACCACGTATAGCCGATAACATCTTCCGCTGGCAATACTACACCATTTTCATTCACTTTGGTCGCCCAATGATGCGTACATTCGTATACGATAGAATGTCTGTCATTAAATCCGTGGTCCAAGATGAGTGTGGTACAATTGTCTATTGTTCCATCTATATATGGAATTATCAATGACTCGTATGAATGGTCTAAAAATTCATTCATCCATTTATCTCTCCAAGATGTACTCTTCCCTTCTTTTTTTCTAATATTTTCAAGAACATCATAAAATTTAGTTCTTATCTCAGCTTTAGTTGCAGATAAACAATATCCCATAGGGAATGCACTTTCAACCTCTGCGGACGTAGTCCACGTACAAATAGGATCCCATACTACAAAAGAACTAGGACGGGCGTTATTGATAATAGTACATTCAAGAGCATCAGCTACCATTTTCGGGTAATTGTTATCCGGGGCAATAGTCTTATCACCAGAAGGAATAGATGTTCCTATCCATAAGATTTTTTCACCTATAAGTGGTTTTATATCATCATTTTCCTCATCCCAATCCTTAACGATATTTATAGACGCATTTGTTATGGCTGAACCAGAAATTTCTATACTCATCTTATATCTTTTACCGGCTATGAAACCATCCTTACTTTTCAGTCTAACTGGGCAAGTCAATTCCTTAACCTTACCATCCACACTTACATAGACCACTAGTATCGGGTCGGTCTCCGGTATATACGGATAGAATACAGCCTCAGCACTATTGCTAGCATTATTATGACACATATCTATATTCCCAAATCCTTTCGCTACGCTGTTGTCATAATCCATCTCAGCATAACTAAAACCACCGCCCACACAGACATTTCTCAATGTAAACGAATTGATTTTCATTGATTCTGCAGCTCCTTCATTTGAAAATCGGTAAGATACATCCAACTTTGTAGTAAGGTGATTGAACATAATCTTTATATCATCTCCCTCTATTACAATACCTTTATCCGAAGTTGCACCTAAAAGGTCACTTGCCATTACATTTTCCTCACTAGTCTGATCTGTACATACGCTGATTTTCATCGGATTTTCAGGATCGATTTCATCCAAATTATAAGGAAGAGTCAGTGCCTTGATCGAAGCATTATGTTGTCCTTCAGAATCAGCCCATAAGAGTAGTTTATCCGATGGAGCCTGATAGATGTTGCTAGCTTCTTCCTTAGTCATTTTTACTAAAGAATAGTCAAATCTTCCGCTTCCGCCCTGAATGACATCCATATAAAAATGAGAAGGCAATACTTCGCTCCCTTCATATCCTGCTCTTGTCTGGCTTGAAATCTCGCTTCTTACAGTGATTATATTTCCAGATTCAAAAATTCCATCCTCAATCTTTTCGCTACACGCAATAAAGCAAAAGACAGCTAAGATATAAATTATTAGTTTTACTATATATTTTGCAGATGCCATAGTGTTACCGTTTTGATATTAATAGATATTGACAACATAATTCCATTATATTTACAAAGATAGTAAAGTTTAATCGTTAATAACAAAAAAAAAGGAAAATCTTTTATCTAAATCACTCGTCTGTGTCATAAATATGATAATGTTATTTTTATTTTCGATATTCCTTTTGAGTGTTGTTCGTTTGCGAAAAAAATTCTACATTCGTATTTGGATTGGGTTGATTTATGAGTATGATAAGAATCGTTGGAAAGTTCTTCACTTTTCAACGATTTTTGTTTATGCCCAGCCTCTCCATTTATCCTGAATAGTGTCGTAGTGTGGAAACTCGACATAAAAAAACTTGCATATTGCATAAAGTCATCGTTATTCACTGAATATCAACGATATGTAATAAAAAAATATGCAAACACAACGTAAATTTAGGCTAATTTCATCCTTGTTGAAAGGGGCTTATTCGTATTATATATATAGGGCACTTTGTAAAATCATCATCCGCAGCAGTGTGGATGGAGGTAGAAAAGTGTATAATGTTTAACCTATAAAATTCAACTATTATGAAGCAGTTTTCAGAGGACAAGGTCACAATCCGTATTCGTGTTAAGCGAGCAAGTGTAGAGTCTATGCGCTCGCAACCGTTACACACATCGCAGCGAGAGGTAGAGACAACGGACAAGTATGCAGATTTTGAGTATTGTGCAACTCTCACTCCGGAGCTATACGCCAAGCTATTGGCATATGGTAGCAGCGTGGAGGTATTAGCACCAAATGAAGCAAGGCTCGAAATGTATAATCGCATAATGAATATGTCGTTTATATATAGCGAGGAGATGGCACGTACCAAGATAGGTAAGGCTGTAATATATGCTACAAATA
>JAFYRB010000027.1 GCA_017559615.1 Alistipes sp.
CGCTTATTACCCGTATGGAGGATGGTAGTCAGTTGATAGGTAAAGAGTCGGTAAATATCAACCATATAATCGACGAGATAGCCGACGAGTTGGAGATAATGCCCGAGGAGGAGCGATTTACGCTACATACAGATTTTCCAGACGAGGTCATTGTTGAGGGTAACTTATCGCTCATTGGTTCTATCTTTCGCAACCTTACGGAGAATGCGATTGCCTACTCGGGTGGTAAGAACATCTATATATCGCTCGTTGAGAATGACGATAAGATGTGTAAGATTCGCTTTGAAGATGATGGCTGCGGAGTGGAGGAGATACAACTGCCACGCCTCTTCGAGCGTTTCTACCGCATCGACAAGGGTCGCTCACGCCGAATGGGAGGCACGGGTCTTGGCCTTGCGATTGTCAAGCACGCAGTCCAATTCCACGGCGGCACCATCACCGCCAACAACAACCCCAATGGCGGTCTAAGGTTTGAGTTTACATTATATAAGTAATCTTGTATTAGTCAAACAATTCTTTGATATATCAGCATACAAAAAATCGGTAGTCGCAATTAAGTGGCTACCGATTTATTTGAATACATCATAAGGTTGAATACACTTATCCGCTCTAATCCAATAGTGCGACAGCCTCATTTTGCTGTTTGTTCTTCATTGTGTTGTGGTAACGGTGAAATGCTTTTGACCCAGCAGCGTGACCACTCATTGTGCGGATAATGTTATCGGTCACACCCTGACCGACAAGAGTATCAATGAATGACGAGCGTGCAAATTTGCTCATCGCCAACTCATATAATGGTTTGAACTCGGCTTCATCGTAGGCATTATACACCACAACTGTACGGTCTAACCCTGCTTTCTGAAACACCTTTTTAAGATTATCATTGTAGGTTTGCGAATGTTTGGGGAAATCAAACAACGGCATCTTTGGATGTGTATCAGCCACTCGATATTTCTCGACAATCTCCAATGCTCGTGATGATAGAGGAATACGACAAGCGATACCCGTTGCATCTTTTGTTTTTGACGGCATATACCTAATACACCACTTGCCATCATCGAAAATCAGGTTCTCATTTTTCAACTTAAAGAAGTCACTCACTCTCGCCCCAATACTACATTGAAAATAAAACATATCTCTGATATACTCCAACTGCGCATCGCCCATATCAGACTCAAACATTTGTCGCTTCTCCTCCCGTGTGAGAGTTACAGGGTCGCCATACTTAGCCGTTGGCACTTGAAAATCTGCTACATTCCCATCAATGGTAACACCATAACGCTTTCTGCACCAAGTAAAGAAGAACTTTATATTCGATAGTATCTTAGAAATTGTATTGCGGTTCTTCTTTCTTGTGCAATGGACTTTACTACGAGCATTGTCATTCATCTGACCCTCATCTTGAATAAGGTAACACATAAAGTCTGACAATAAGCGCATATTGCAGTTTTCAAAAGTGATGGGGCGGTTGCGTGAAATCTCAAAATTCTTAAAATGGTGAAGGGCATTCATCCTTGTTTTATTCCTGCCGTGAGATACCGTGGCATCCATATAGAATAGTTCTGCTAATACCCATAATGGATTTTCGCCCCTCCTGCACTCGATAGGATTATCCTCCTCGATATGCTCTTTAGTCTTTTTCCCGACCTCCATATCCAAGATTTCGATTAACTCCTCACGGGAAATGTCATCTCTCTCCTCAGCTAACAGTGCTAATCTACTTGCGATTAAGTCCAACTTCTTATTCACTTCGGAGAACAATACGATAGATGTCTTTCTCTTGGCATACGCATTACGATGAATACCGTACGAGCGATTGCCATCTGCTTTGTAAGCCTCAACCGCACTGCTGAACCACGCATTCTTTTGAGCTGAATAACCTGTATAGTAATGAATGGTCGTACCTTTATTGATTTTGATTAAAGCACTGATTTGATAATAAGGCTCTGTGCTTACAGCCTTCTTCGATACATAGACATTCTTCTTGATGTCTAATCTAAACTTAATAGAATACTGCATAATATTTAATTATTTTGTTAAACATTATGCGTTTCACATTAGAAAGTAAAGTAAAAATTTAGACGCTGGCGTAAATTTTGATTTTTACGCCCATTTTTTCGTTTTTGTTGCGATGTTTAACGAACTTGAAAACACCATTTAAGTTGTGCCCAAAACGAATTCCGATGCTTAATGATGTCTAACAACCTCCAAATTCCCCCACGCTTCAGACCTCAAAAATCCCTTCTACAAGTAATTGTAGAGGGGATTTACTTTTTTTACGCCTAAATTTACGCCCCTTTTGTGCTCATTCTGGAGGGTATTAGGTTACTCGATAGGGGTAGTGGCGGGGTGTTGCGTGGCAACAACGGTAGTTCTACATAGCGTATTACCCTCCTCGCCAATCACCTCAATAATGAAGGTTAGATTCTCTGCATCAAGATATTTCCACTCGGGAGCAAAGGTAAATTCAAAAGGTAGTTTCCCGCCTGAAACAACGAGGTAGTGGTGGTTGTGGACGATAAAGTTGTCGTGCAGGACTCGGATATAACACTCGCCGCGATAGCTGCTGATGACACCACGGCATAGGTAGGTATGCTTGGTAAAGGGTGTGTCGCCGCTGGTGTTATTGCTAATTGTAGTCTCGTCGATGCATTCAATTGTGATGCCAGAGAGTTGTACATCTCGGTTGTTAACGTCAATGTCTAATTCGCACGCCACACAGGCAAGGGCCATAAGGCAAAAAATAAAGTTTCTCATAGTTGTTATTTTTGGGTGGTTTACAGGCTCTTTATTATATTAACGTATAGAGGCGGCGTTTTCTGACATCCGAAGCAAGAAAAGATTTATAATTGGGATTTGATATTGTGGCGAAATGGGAGAATATTATCCCTTTATTGTGTCTGCGTGAGAAGGATTGTTGATATGCTGATATGTCTGCAAAAGTAGATGAGGTTTTGGACCAAAAACATTGATTTTATCTCTATTTGAGTTGCGCAATAAAAAATCAATAAAAAAATAACAAAAATATTTTTGACGAAATTACTACGTATGGGTGTGGGCGTTATAATCGTAAATTGTATAATGATACAAATGCAACGTCTTGATAATTAGGTGAGTATAGACTTATTGCTGAAAATATGGCGAAATTGTGGTGTTGTTATTGGAATAACAGAAGGAATATATTATTGTTAGTATAGTTTTTGCTTATATTCATATAAGTATTTTTTGCTTGCATAATTAATTTTGTTGCTATATATTTGCACCTGAAAACAAAAAGATAACTAAAAAAAAGACCTCCACTTTTGAGAGGAGGTTATAAAATAAAAAGGTGTAATATAAGTTAAGTATATATAGGGTTAATATTGAAAGTGTAAGATGTAAAGCGTAAATTTAGTAGTGTAAAAAGTTAATAATTGTTTGTGTCCGTGAGGGCTGTCCGAGGTGACTTGGGCAGCCCGAACTTTTTGCAAGGGGGGGGTAGTATGTAGTGGCGTTGGGGGGCTGATGGCGTTACTCCTCGGGGTAGATCATCTTCTTTGTTACGCCGCCGTCGACGGTGATGCACTGGCCGTTGATAAAATCACTCTTCGAGTCGCAGAGGAACAGACACGTACGGGCGATATCCTCGGCACATCCCACACGTCCCGAGAGGTGAAAGGCGTGGTCCTCGGGGCGAAGAATCTCCTCCTCGTTGACGCTTATCCAGCCTGGTGCTATGCAGTTGACGGTGATGTGGTAGGGTGCTAACGACACCGCGAGGGCGTGGGTGAGGGACCATATACCACCCTTCGATGCTGCGTAGGCCTCTGTACCCGCCTCACTCTGAAGATAGCGGGTGGAGCAGAGGTTCACGATACGGCCATAGCGATTTGTAGCCCCTATATTCTCGCGGTGCATAGCCAGTAGGCGTGAGGTGATAAAGGCGGAGCGTAGGTTGGTGTTTATAACTCTCTCGAAATTCTCAACCGAGGTGGCGGTTATAGGCTCGAAGCCTCCGATACCTACATTATTTACTATGATGTCGATGTCGCCCCACGCATCGAGAAGAGTCTCTACCGCGCCTTCGAGAGCCTCCTTGTTGCAAACATCGAGGGCGAAGAATCGCGCACCTGTGGCCACCGCAACCTCCTCGCCACGTGTTGCGTCGATGTCGCAGAATGCCACGCGATCACCCGCCTCGGTGAATGCCTCAACTATGGCGCGACCAATGCCGTGACCAGCACCCGTAACAAATACACGACGCTGAAACTCGTTGTTAGTAGTGTAAGCTCTCATATTGTTATTGCTTTTCATATCTTGTATTTATTTTCATTCGGAACTACGTTTCGCAGTTCGTTTTGCAATATTTTTGTACATTTGTGGCTAAAATTGATGAGTATGCAACCCCCAAAGTTGAGTAGAAACGCATTGATAGGATATCCGGCGGGTATCATAACGGGTGTGACGTATGGCCTAAACCCGCTGTTCGGAGTACCACTAATGCAGGGTGGTGCGGCGGTGGAGTCGATACTCTTCTTCCGATATGGCATCGCAGTATTGCTCCTCGGAGCGTTCCTTTGGCTTACGAAGCAGAGCTTTCGTGTGTCGCTAAAGGAGGGTGCTATATTGTTGAGCCTCGGAGTGTTATATACGTGTAGTAGTATCTGTCTATTCGAGGCATACAACTACATCGCATCGGGACTTGCAACGACCTTGGTATTCCTATTTCCTGTTCTTGTTGCCATCATTATGGTATTTCTGAAGGTTGTGCCTTCGTGGCCTGTGTGGCTGTCGATAGGAGCGACGTTCGTGGGTGTAATAGTAATGACGCAAGGGGAGTCGGGCGAGGTGGCAAATCCCATTGGTATTCTGCTATCTATCGGCTCGGCATTGGCTTATGCGTTGTTTATCGTGGTGATAAATCGTAGTAAGAGCATTAGCACGATATCCAACACGTTGCTAACATTCTACGCACTCCTAACGGGTGTTGTGATATTCCTCTTCAAGATACTCTTTGCGGATGTAGATATCACCGCGGGCTTGGAGGGTGCTGCGGCGTGGGGAAATCTCATAGGTTTGGCGATACTCCCTACGATAGTATCTACAGCAACCCTCGCCATAGCAACACGAAACATCGGTGCGACAAAGGCCTCGGTATTAGGCGTTTTCGAGCCTATTACCGCGATACTTGTCGGCACATTAGTATTCGGCGAAGCGCTCACTACGAATATCGTAGTGGGAATCCTTATCGCCGTTGTTGCTGTGACGTTTATGATTGCTACGACGAAGCGTTAGCCACGTACGTAGTGAGGCATCTGCTCGGGAATCTCCAACGAGAACTCTACAAGACCTGCAACATCACCCTTCTCATACCAAGGTGCTTGGTAGATGAGCTTGCGGAGTGCGCCCTTCTGGATGGTGTAGGCATTAACCTCGCCGTTGGTAATCAGGCGGTTGATAATCTCACGTGAGCGTGCCGAGTGGCAAGGTATCATCGAGCGACCGCGCATCTCGCCATTAACCTCGCGCGAGCGGTTGTTCTGATACAAAATAACACCATCAAGGTCGCAAACGGTGATTGCACAGCTCTTCAGATGGTCGCCCCAAGGGCAGCTGATATTCTCGAAATCCATAATCTTAGGTTGGGTTATTTAGTTTATACGATATACGTTTCTGATGCCCTTAATGCGGCGTAGCGCGTGCTGAAGCATATCCACAACACCTGTGCTTGGTACCTCGACGGTGAGCTGTGCCGTGGCTGTGCCATCGCCCTTGGGCATATAGTTGATGCCACGTACGGCGAGCTTAAGTTCCTTGCTTGCAACGTCCATAATCGTAGTGGCAAGGCCTGGAATGTCGGCAGCCGAGATTGCCACGGTGACGCGGAAGGCTCCCGCAGCATCGCTCCTCCAGCGCGCCTCGATAACGCGATAGGGGTAACGCTCACGCATACGGCGGGCATTAGGGCAGTCGCTGCGGTGGATGGTGATACCCGAATTGATGGTGATAAAACCGAAGATATCATCGCCCTTGATAGGGTTGCAGCAGCGGCCAAGTTTATACTCTATATTATTAATTTTCTCGTCGATAACCAGCGCATCGCTACGTTGTGGTGTCTCCTCGCCACGCTCCTCGCGTAGGCGGAGCTTACGCTCCTCAACCTCCGCAGCGGCATTGCGGCGCTCCTCCTCGGCCTTACCCGAGAGCCAGTGCTGGAGAATCTCCTTGATGTGGCCAATCTCCACCTTCTGGTCGGCAATAGCAACATAAAGCTCGTTGCCACGACGTATCTTGAAGTGCTTGCAGAGGTATGCCACAGCCTCGTCGATAGCCACGTCGAACTTCCAATTCTTGAGTTTACGCTCCAGCTCCTCGCGACCAAGACGTGAGTGCTTCTGGCGCTCCTCACGCAGATAGGCACGTATCTTATTGCGGGCGCGCTGTGTGACGCAGATAGTGAGCCAGTCGCTCTTCGGAGTCTGGTCCTTGCGGGTGATAATCTCGCAGATATCGCCATTCTTAAGCTGCTCCTTGATAGGGACTACGCGGCCACCAACCTTACCTCCTGTGCATATTGCTCCCAGCGAGGTGTGGATATCGAAGGCGAAGTCCAGAACCGTAGCACCCTCGGGGAGTTTGCGGATGTCGCCCGTAGGGGTGAAGACGAAGATTTCGCCCTCCGAAGGCTTCGCCTCGAAGCGGTGTGCAATAGAGTCGGAGGTGGTATCTTCGAGGAGCTTGCGAAGATGCTGCAACCACTCCTCGGCACCCATACCGCCCTGCTTAACACCCTTATAACGCCAATGTGCTGCGATACCGCGCTCGGCAACCTCGTCCATACGTTCGGTACGTATCTGCACCTCCACCCAGCGGCCACTATCGGTAACTACGGTGGTGTGCAGCGACTCGTAACCATTTGACTTTGGGATAGATATCCAGTCGCGCATACGCTTGGGGTTAGGCGTGTAGAGCGACGTTACGTGCGAATAGGCTGTCCAGCAGAGGCGCTTCTCGTTCTCCAGCGGGCAGTCGATAATGATACGTAGGGCGAAGATATCGTAGACACCTTTGAACGGCACCTGCTGCTTCTTCATCTTCTGGTAGATGGAGAAGACGGACTTGGTGCGGCTCTTGATGTGGTACTTTATGCCATCCTCGTCGAGGAGCTTGCGGACAGGGGCAAGGAACTCCTCGATAAATGCCATACGCTCCTTCTCGCTATCCTTCAACTCCGACACGATATGGTTATATGCCTCTGGCTCGATGTACTTCAACGATAGGTCCTCCATCTCGCTCTTAATGGCATAAAGGCCAAGTTTGTGGGCTATCTCGGCGTAGAGGTTAAGGCTCTCCCAGCTCTTCGACAAGCGCTTCTTCTCGGGGAAGATGCTCAAGGAACGCATAACCTCCAGACGGTCGGCCAACTTCACGAGGATGACACGCGGGTCCTCGGAGTAGGAGACAATCATATCTCTAAAGTCCGAAGCCTGCTCCTTCGACCTCTTGAGTTTGATATCCGAAATCTTGCACAACGACAGTGCGATGCCCAACGTCTCCTCGCCATACTCGTTGCGGATGTGTGAGGTAAGCTCCTCGAGGCGCGAGTCGTGGCTCTGCACTGCGATACGCACAACATCGTGAACGATAGCTGCGATGGTGGAGTTACGTCCAAGGCCTATCTCCTGGGCTACGATACGCGCTACCATAACGCCGTGGTCCAGCATCGGCGAGCCATCGTAGCGTATCTTGCTGCCAAGCTCCTGCTCGGCAAAGCAGAGGGCATTGTCGACCATCGTCTGTGTCTTTGTGGAGAACTGCGAGGCGATGTATGCTCTAAAGTCAGTATATCTATCTAGTGCGTTCATAATGTTGCGGTTAGTCTTTGTATGCCACTACTAAATCGTCGCGGCCAATGGCGTGTAGCTCTCGCTCCTGTGCGGTTGCTATGCGCTCTACGGCTATGCGCTCCACGCGGAAGCCTGCATCACGAAGGCGCTCGTCATAATCTCTACCATAGACGCGGCGGTGGTCATATTGTCCAAATAGCTCGGTGCGGAGCTTCGGGTCGGTAATCGTATCATCCTCGAAGGTTGTGGCACGCGCCCTATCCTCGGGGACAAGCACCACAGCCCAGCCTCCAGGGCGTAGCACGCGGTGTAGCTCGCGCATTGCTTGGCGGTCATCCTCGACGTGCTCCAGTAGATGATTGCAGATAATCACATCTATCGAGTTATCCTCAAGAGGGATGCTCTGCACATCGAAGTGCATATCCGCAAGTGGCGATTCGAGGTCGGCAGTGAGGTAGTTAGCATCTTTGTAGAGCCTCTTGAAGTGGCGCGTAAGCGATACCTCGGGTGCTATATGCAGTAGGCGTGGATGCTCCTCAAGAAGTGTTGTGGAGCGAGTCATCCATAGCCATATCATACGGTGACGCTCAAGGGATAGGCATCGTGGGCATAGCGCATCCTCACGCGAGGTAGTATATCCGTAGGGCATAAACTTACGGCGGCGTGAGCCACAGATGGGACACTCACGGCCACGACCGAGGTAGAGGATACCCATAACGGGTACCATCCACCCTGCTACGCGCTGAAGCCAGCGGCGTGGGATATGGTTTAATGCCCAGCGGATGAGTCGTTTCATAGCCTAAAGCGTTGTGTTGTCGATGATTGTGTCAAGTTCCTGCTTGGTGTCAATCAGCTGTGTGCGGCAAATGTCGATAAGCTCCTTGGCGCGTTTTGTCGAGGCGGTGAGGTCGTCAACACCAAGCTCGCCACTGCGTAGTCTCTGGAGGATGCTCTCCAGCTCGGTGATAGCCTCGTTGTAGGGTATCTGTTTTTTGCTCTTTGCCATATTATTTCGTTTTAGGGTTTATACTTGTTATCTCGGCGGTGAGTGTTCCGTCGTTAAGTTCTATCGTAAGGCTATTGCCAATGTTCGCATCGTGTGTGGTGGTGAGGGTATGCTCGCCACAACGTACCACTGCGAAGCCGAGCTTCAGGATATTATCCACCGAGTAGGACTCCACAAGGCGCTCTGCATCGTCGAGGCGTCGCTGCTCGGAGAGTAGCTGTTGCGTGACGTGGGAGATGATATCTCGGTCGATGGTGTTTAGTCTAAATAGCTGATTCTGAATCCTCTCCGACGTTAGGCGCTTAAGTTCTGCAAGGTGCGTAACAAGGCGCATACTCTCCGCGTGGAGCTTGTTGCTAACAAGCGCAAAGATATCCGAGGAGAGTGTGGTGAGGAGGTTTAGCTCCGTGTCGATGCCCTCGGCAAGGAGTGTGGCAACGGCAGTCGGAGTTTTGCACATTGTGTGAGCAACCATATCCGTAACCGAGATATCCTTATCGTGGCCGATACCCGTGATAACGGGGAGCGGGAACTGAGCAACGTATGAGGCGATGCGGTAGGAGTCGAAGAGGCTTAGGTCGCTGGTTAAACCACCACCGCGGATGATGGCTACGGCATCGAAATTCTCCTGCTGCGTAGCGATGCTATTCAGGGCATTCAGGATGCTCTGCTCGGCGCTATCGCCCTGCATAAGGCTCTCAAAGAGAGTGATTTCAAAGCGGTAGGGGATGCGGCGAATCTCCTTTACAAAGTCACGATATCCCGCTGCCGTGGCACTCGAAACTACGGCGATGCGTAGCGTAGGGCGTGGAAGCGAGAGTTCGTGGTTCATATCCCACACGCCATCCTGCTCCAGGCGTGCGATGGTCTCACGACGACGGCGCTCCACCTCTCCAAGTGTGTAGCGGGGGTCGATGTCGATAATCTGCAACGAGAAGCCATAAAGCTCGTGGTAGGTAACCATAACGCGAATAAGAACGCGTATACCGGCGGTGAGGGGTGAGCCTGTGGTGGCGGCAAACATCGAGGCCATAGGGGTGTATGCCGAACGCCAGATTACGGCACGTGCCTCGGCCAAAGGTGCGCCCTCGTTATTGCCCTTCTCAACAAGGTTGAGGTAGCAGTGGCCCGAGCGGTTAACCTTAAGCTCCGAGATTTCGGCACTTATCCACACGGGAGAGTTGAAACGACTCTCCAGCGTGGCACGC
>JAFYRB010000028.1 GCA_017559615.1 Alistipes sp.
ACCTCTCAAGAACTCTGCACCTGTAAATGGTGATGCTATTCGTTCGTCGGCTGGTGCGTTGAACAACATCCCAGTATGCCGCGTAGGCTCTATCCGCAATACGCTTAAGGCGCTTCAGACCGATGGTTTCCAGATTGTTGCAGCTACGGAGAAGAGTCGCAAACTTCTCTACGATGCAGACTTCCGCAAGCCTACGGTAATTGTTATGGGTGCCGAGGATAAGGGCATCTCAAAGGAGGTTCTCAAGCTCTGCGACGAGCAGCTTGCAATTCCACTTATCGGCCGTACAGAGTCGTTGAATGTTGCTGCTGCAGCGGCTATTATGCTCTTCGAGGTGGTGCGTCAGCGTATCGGCGAATAAAGGATGTCGGTCGTAAGACATAGATTAGGAGATATAGAGTGTGTGCGATCACTTCGCGCACGCTCTATTCGTCTTATGGTGCGTAGCGACGGTTCTTTGCGCGTCACCTACCCTATCTTCGCATCGCGCGCCAAAACCATAGCCTTCGTAGAGAGCAAGGAGGCGTGGATAGTAGCCACACGCGGGCGTATGGAGCAGCGCCGCGCGAACTACCCTACAATAACCTCGGAGGATGTTAAGCGACTTCGCAAGGAGGCACGCACAACACTACCCGCACTTATTGCGGAGTTAGCCGCGAAGCACGGTTTCCGCTACACATCACTGCGCATCTCCTCGGCACATACGCGCTGGGGCTCGTGCAGTGGCAAAAATGGCATATCACTCTCGCTGTTTATAATGCTCCTACCACAACACCTGCGCGAGTTTATCATCCTCCACGAGCTATGTCACACTCGCCATCACAACCACTCCAAGGCGTTTCACACCCTACTTGACTCGCTTGTAGGGGGTAACGAAAAGGCCCTCAACCGTGAGTTGAAGGCCTATCGTATTCCACGTATCGTGGAGTAAACTACAACTGCTCGACGTGAGAGAAGAGACCCGCAAAATCTATATTAGGTCTTTGGCGAAATAGTCCAAATACCGCAGAGCCAGAGCCAGACATCGAGGCGTAAATAGCACCCGATGCAAGGAGCTTATCTTTGAGCATCGCAATATCGCTATGCGCTGCGAGGATATGTGGCTCGAAATCGTTGGTGACACTCGCCTGCCACTCCTCGATAGGTCGCTTCAGCAACTCCACAAGGCGAGTTGCGGGATATGCGGGCTTCACACCGCGATAGGCCTCGGCAGTAGAGACACCCTCATCAGGCTTCGCGACAACAAGCCACAACCCCTTCAAATCTATATCCACAGGCGACATAATCTCACCCCTACCCTCGCACAACATCGCACGGTTGTAGACAAAGAATGGCGTATCGCTACCCAGCTCCGCAGCAAGGGATGCCAGCGTAGGCTTATCCAGACCGAGGTTGTAAATCTCGTTTATCGCCATAATCACCGCCGTAGCATCCGACGAGCCACCACCCAAACCTGCACCAAACGGAACACGCTTATCGAGATGGATAGCAACACCACCTACGCCATAACGCTCCTGCATAAGGCGTGCAGCACGGACACAGAGATTCTTCTCCGCTGGGCAATCCACAACAATACCCGAACTGCGAAACGTCACACCCTCCTCCGTGCGCTCCACATCAATAACATCGTAGAGTCCCACAACAGGGAGCATCACCGTTTCAAGATCGTGATAGCCATCATCCCTACGGCGCAAAACATCAAGACCGAGGTTTATCTTGCAATTAGCCCTATACCTCATAACAAAGCGCAAACGAGAAGAATGCTAAGAATATCAAAAGTGAGATTACGATAGAGATAACTGCAATCCATATAGATGCCTTTGCCCAACGAATAGAGGTAGCACCCGATGCCTGCGCACCCGCAACATCGCCATTACACCAACTTGAGTCGGACTTCAAGTAGTAGATAAGCGACACGATACCGCAAGGCCAAAAGAGAATTAACGAGATTATTCCCCACGCAATACTATTGTATGGATTCTCACCGCGAGGAGCACTCTTAGGAGCATTATCACTCGATTGGTTATCATTTACTGCACCCTCGAAGCGATAGCCACAATGAGGACACACATTGATGGTTGAAGCTACAAGACCACCACACTCTGGACAATTACGTGCTGACATAGTTCTAAATATTAGTTTATTACAAAGATACGAAAAATTTTACTTTTCTATCACCCACACCGCATATTTATTATAATGTATAACGCGGCAGTGGATATCCAAGCAAATAAATAACCAAAATATTTGGAAAAATAGATTGGTTTATGTATCTTTGCATAATAGCAAATTTTAATAACACTAAATATTATGGCAAATCTTAGATTTTTAAAGAAGGAGATTGACTACCGTTTGGAGGAGTTCGCATTTGACTGTCATATGGCTATCTTCGTACAGCCAAACAAGGAGGAGGCAATCGTTGAGTTGATGACACGTGGCGTTGAGCTTCGTAACGCTCTTTACCACGCTACAAACAACCCAGCAGAGCCAAAGAACCGCTCACTTGTAAAGAAACACTATGCAGCATTGCGCCGCGATATGTCAGCAAGCTTCGAGTCACTCTTTGCTGACTTGGCAGAGGCTTGCAAGTAATTTATTGCAATAAGCAACAATCTTAAAGACTATCCAATTAGGGTAGTCTTTATTTTTTATTTCCAGGGTAAATAGCAGTTCACTCACATACCAACAACAAAAAATGCCATCCCGAGGGATGGCATTTTGTTAGGAATATTTCTATATTACTTTCCGAGAACAAGTTTCTCAATCTCGGTAATCTGCGTTTTGAAGCCCTTGTCAGTATCCATCATATCGGCCACAGCCTTGCAGCTATGAAGCACCGTAGCGTGGTTACGACCACCAATAGATGAACCAATAACAGTCAACGGAGCCTTTGTGTGCTGCTTCGCAAGATACATCGCTACCTGACGAGCCTGTGCAACATCACGTGTACGCTTCGAAGAGTTGAAGGTATCCTCGTCGATGTTGTAGTACTCACACACCGTGCGAACGATATGGTCGATAGTAATCTCCTTCTGGGTAAGCTTCACATAGACCTTGAGGATATCCTTGGCAAGCGAGATAGTAACCTTACGGCCGAGGAACGACGCATTAGCAATAAGCGATGACAATGCACCCTCAATCTCACGCACGTTTGCCGAGATATTGTCAGCAAGATATGCAACAACCTCCTCGGGGATATTTGCACCAAGACGCTGCGCCTTTGCACGGATAATCTTCAACTTTGTCTCGTAGTCTGGCACATTAAGATGAGCCGAGAGTCCCCACTTGAAACGAGTCAACAAGCGCTGCTCGATATCCTTCAACTCCACAGGTGGCTTATCCGACGTAAGGATGAGCTGCTTACCCGCAAGCTGGAGGTGGTTGAAGATATTAAAGAAGGCGTTCTGCGTACCTGTCTTACCCGTAAGCTCCTGAATGTCATCGATGATAAGGACATCGACCATCTGATAGAAGTGGATGAAGTCGGTAATCTCGCCGTTCTTGTACGCTGTCTGGAACTGCGCCTGGAACTTATTCATCGAGACGTACAACACCTGAAGCTCAGGATGACGCTGACGCACCTCGTGACCTATGGCCTGAACGATATGAGTCTTACCAAGGCCCGAATCACCATAGATATACAAAGGGTTGAAGGCGTTGTTACCTGGAGATACCGCGATAGCCATACCCGCCGAGCGAGCCAAACGGTTACACTCACCCTCGATATGGTTGTCGAAGGTATAGTTAGGGTTAAGCTGCGGATCGAACATTATGCGACGTAGACCAGGAATCACAAACGGATTCTTGATATTTGCCGTATCGGTAGGCTTTGCCACCTGTGGCACTACGCTCTGCGCAGTATCGGTCTGTGGCTGCGCCTTGCGAGGTACTGCATAATGAAGCTGAGTATCAGCACCATAGAACTCCGAAATAATAGGACGAAGGTGCTGCAAATAACGCTTCTCGATGCTGGCCACGAAGCTCTCATTAGGCACACGAAGACGCAAATTCGAGCCATCGAAACCGATAGGCCAAATAGGCTTAAACCACTTTACAAACTCCTCCTCCGTAATTGTGAGTCGTAGTCTGTCCAAGCAGTCTTGCCAAACCTCGGTATATCTCTCTGTCTGCATCATCTTCTCAAAAAAAATTGTATCTTTGCCTAAAATTTACCTCTCCGTATAAGGCGACAACATCCCCGAAACAGTGTTTCTATCTCTGTTTCAATACGTTATGTTTTCTACCCTGTTTATTTGCTAAAATCACCTCGGACAATCGACGTCGTTAAGGCGTTTTTGACATTGCAAAGATGTGGATAATTTTATAAAAATAAACCTAAAAAAGAGTTGCAAAATTCGATTTTTTTAATAAGGCATTTTTCGGTCTTTTTTTTGTATAAAATTTAATTCGCTGATACTATTATATATTAGGAATTTTTCGTATATTTGCATAATACAAATTTCGTATAGAAAATTTTCAAACCATAAAAATAACTTATACTACTATGGCAAACAATTTGGACCCACAGGTGTTGGCAAAGGCACAGGCGTGGCTCGACGGCAAGTACGACGAGGCTACAAAGGAGCAGGTGCGCTTCTTGATTGAGAACAACCCTAATGAGCTTGTTGAGAGCTTCTACAAAGATCTTGAATTTGGTACTGGTGGTCTTCGTGGTATTATGGGCGTAGGTACTAACCGTATGAATATCTATACGGTAGGTGCTGCTACTCAGGGACTTGCAAATTACCTTAAGCTCAACTTCAAGGACGAGCAGATTAAGGTTGCTATCTCTCACGACAGCCGTAACAACTCTCGTATGTTTGCCGAGCGCGTTGCAGATATCTTCGCGTCGAACGGCTTTATCGTATATCTCTTCGATGCTTTGCGCCCAACGCCAGAGCTCAGCTTCGCAATCCGCGAGCTTGGTTGCCAGTCGGGTGTTATGGTCACAGCATCTCACAACCCAAAGGAGTATAACGGCTATAAGGCATACTGGAACGACGGCTCACAGGTAACCTCACCACACGATGTGAACATCATCGCCGAGGTGCAGAAGGTAACCGATATCGAGCAGGTGCTTACAGGTCAGAATGCCGAGAATATCCACATCCTTGGCGAGGAGTTCGACCAGCGCTATTTGGCAGCTATTAAGGCGTTGTCGCTATCGCCAGAGTCTGTTGCGAAGTACAACGATATGAAGATTGTCTACACACCTTTGCACGGTGCGGGTGTGAAGCTCGTTCCACAGTCGTTGCGTAACTATGGCTTCAACAATATTATCTGCGTAGAGGAGCAGATGGTACTCGATGGTAACTTCCCTACTGTAGCCTCTCCAAACCCTGAGGAGCGCAAGACTATGGCTATGGCTATTGAGCTTGCCGAGAAGGAGGGTGCAGACTTCGCAATGGCTACAGACCCCGATGCTGACCGCTTGGGCGTTGCTCTCCGCACTGGTAAGGGCGACTACGTACTCCTCAACGGTAACCAGACTTTGGTACTATTAATGTGCTATCAGTTGACTCGCTGGGCAGAGTTGGGTAAGATTACTGGCAAGGAGTTCGTTGTTAAGACTATCGTAACCTCTATGATGCCCGATGCAGTAGCAGAGCACTTCGGTGTTAAGTGCTACAACTGCCTCACAGGCTTCAAGTATATCGCAAAGATTATCCGCGAGCAGGAGGGCTTGACAAAGTATATCGGTGGTGGCGAGGAGTCATTTGGTTACCTCCCAGGCGACTATGTTCGCGATAAGGATGGTGTATCGGCTATTACTCTTGTTGCCGAGGCTGCGGCGTGGGCGCGCGACACTATGGGCATCACGCTCTATGAGTGGCTGCAGCAGTTGTACGTTAAGTATGGCTTCTTCCGCGAGGGCTTGGTGAACGTAGTACGTAAGGGTAAGGATGGCGCTGCGGAGATTCAGCAGATGATGGTTGACTTCCGCGCTAACCCTCCAAAGTCGTTGCTTGGCTCACCTATCGTTAAGATTCTCGACTATAAGACTCTTGAGGAGATTGATGTTCGCAGCGGCGAGCGCAAGCCTATCGAGGGTATCGACGAGAAGAGCAACGTATTGCAGTGGCTCACCGAGGATGGCACCAAGGTTTCGGTACGTCCATCAGGTACAGAGCCAAAGATTAAGTTCTACTTCGGTGTTAAGGCACAGTTGGAGTCTGTTGATAAGTTCGACGAGACTTTGGCAGCCCTCGATGCAAAGATTGAGGCATTGGCAAAGGAGTTGAATTTGTAATACCTATATTATAATAGAGAAAGGGTGCCGCATCTGCGACACCCTTTCTTTTATATCATTCGCCTAAATTACATCCTCAAAAGCACAGCATCGGTATCGAGATATATCTCCGCTGGCTCATCATCTACCACAAAGTCCATATTATAAGTGATATATTCACCGTCATTCCACGTAACATTTATCAAAACCTCCCACTGATATTCGCCATAATTTACAAGTAGTCGCGCGCCGTGACGAGCATATACTGGCAAGAAAGTAAATGCACCCTCCAAGTCATCAGAAAGAGCTACATAACGACTTGTATATCCACCATATGGATACTCCTCACCATACTTATATATTGCATTTTCATAGTATATATCCACATCCTGCAATGTCTCTTCGCAGTCGATAACAACATTCTCCCCATTCGCATCAATTATAAAGAACTTAAACTCATAACGGTCTAAAGGGGTAATAAGATTTGCAATCTTTTTACAAGATGTAAACGAGAATAAAATTAATATAGATACTACTACTTTAATAATTGTTTTCATAACTACAACATTTAGATGTTTTAGGTTCTTACTATATATACGTAAGCCCCCCCTAAATGTTTCACTCCCGCAAAAAAAATTAAAGCCTCGAAATTCGAGGCTTTAACTTATAAACATCCGAGCGATTTACTGAATGAAATGCTCCAATGACTTCATAATATTTCGTGAGTGAAGAACCATAGTCTTGGTCTCGGTGAGAATATTGAAGAAGAGCATATTCGCAGATGACGAGCCTCCAGTGTCACGAAGACGGCGAAGCTGATTCTGCATAACCTCGTCAATAAGGTCGAACATCTCGTCACGCATATTCAACACGTGGTCCATCTTCTCGAACGAGCGAGTGAGAAGCATATTGTTAATCTCACCGAAAATCTCCTCAACGCGATCGTTGATACGCTTAAGGTCGTAGACCTGCTCCTTCGAAAGGCCCGTATGGTTGTTATCAACGTGCTTATAGCAAGGACGTGTGATATGAAGCAATGCCTTACTTGTCTCAGAGATGTAGTCGACAACCTGAACATAGTAGTGGCCCGTATTCACGTCGCTATCCTGAAGGTTGCGCAACAATGGAAGAAGCTCATACTTCTGCTGGCGTGTAGAGTGGTAGAACTCCTCGGCCTCGCGGACCATATCGCGAAGTATCTTACGATTCTCCTTAAACACCGCAACGATGGTACGGTCATAAATCATCGTCACCTTCTCCATCGACGCACAAACGTGCTCGGTATAGGTGATAAGTGCCTCCTCGGGGCTCTGCTTGAGGGCATCGCCAATCTTTGCAACGGCAGACTCCTCAACCTTATCCTCACCCTTCTTACCCGAGACATTGCTCTTGATGATAAGGCCCAAGCAGATAAGCGTTACGATGATAATAGCCACCTGACCGCCATAGGCAAGCACGAGGGTTACGCCAAGGGCTATGATAAAGCCTCCCAAAGCGGTGATAAACCATCCCATAATCACAGTTGTAACGCCTGTGATACGATATACCGCAGACTCTCTACCCCACGCTCTGTCGGCCAACGACGTACCCATAGAGACCATAAACACTACGTAAGTTGTAGAGAGTGGCAACTTGAGCTGTGTACCAATAGAGATGAGAATAGCCGCAGCAGTAAGGTTTACCGTAGCGCGGATAAGGTCGTAGTTTACATCGCCACGCTCCTCCTCCGAGAGCTGCTCGAAACGGCTATCAATCCAACCCGTAACCCTCTTTGGAGTAATCGAATTAACAGCCTCGCTCAAGGCACGCGCACCACGCACAATACCTCTCGCTGCAACCGTAGCATCGCTATTTGTTGGAGCCTCCTCGCTCTGTGACGAGAGCTTACGCTCGGTCTCGATAACACGCATCGCCTTCTTTGAAGTAAAGAGTGTGATAACCATCACCAAGCCCGCAGCACACATAATCCAGAAGTTAGCCTGTGTGGGATTCGAGAGCGCAGCCATAGAGGTTGGCAACTCACCTGCAGCACGGGCAATCATATATGAATCGTAGCCAGCGTAAGGTACACCAATGAAGTTCACAAGGTCGTTACCCGCGAAGGCCAACGCCAAAGAGAAGGTACCCGCCAAAATCGAAACACGAAGGATGTTGACCTTTAGGCGCTGCAATATCCACAACAACACCGAGCTACCTGCCCACAAGATAAGAAGCGACAGGCCTGTGTTCTCGTTTACATAGTCCTTAATAACATCTGGGATAAGCGTAGTACTCTTAAGGCCCTTAAAGACAGTGAAGTAGATAATACCCGCAATGGTAATACCGCACCACAACGCACCGTAACGGCTAAACAACTTGCTATATCGGAACGAGAAGATGATACGCGAGATGTACATCAACAAGTGGCCCGAGAAGAATGCCAAGACCACCGAGAGCAAGATACCTGAAACAATAGCAAGGGCATTACCCGAATTGATAAACTCGCCGAGACTTGCCGACGTAGTGCCACTCCATATATTATATAGAGCAAGAGCCATTGCCGAGCCGAGCAAGCCAAAGACCAACGAAACGGTAGTAGAGGTTGGCAAACCTAATGAGTTGTAGATATCCAACAGAATGATGTTCGAGAGCATCATACCGAGGAACAGAATCATAATCTCCTGATAAGAGAACATCGCAGGATAGAAGACTCCACTACGTGCTACATCCATCATACCGCTCGATGTCATAACACCAATCATAACTCCGGCACCAGCAACCGAGAGAATAACATTCTTCTTGGCTACCTTCGAGCCAAATGCCGAGTTTAGGAAGTTTACGGCATCGTTAGAGACTCCAACGATGATACCCATTACGGCGAGAAGCGCCAGGGTGATAACTATAAATAAATCCATAAAAAAGTAGTTTCTTGCAACAAATATAATAAAAAGATGTTACAAAATTGTTACAAACTTATTAATTCGCACAAAAAACATCCTCCTATGCAAAGCAAACCTCTGCAACATCGCGCCAGCCCAGGAGCAACTCCTTGATAGCCATACGGCGCTTACCAGCCATCTGCACCTCGTCGAGATATACCCAGCCATCTGCCGCAGCAACAGCGACATAGCTCTTACCATCACTCTTCACACTACCTGGTGCAACCGTCATCGGCTGCAATTCGATATGCGTTGTAAAGATTTTCAACGAACCACACTCCTCGCCAGCCTTGAAAATTGGTGACCACGCCGCAGGATATGGCGACAAGCCGCGGACAAGGTTATGGATATCCACCGCGCTACGTGACCAATCAATACGGCCATCCTCCTTGAAAATCTTTGGCGCTGGGCGCAACGTACTCTCGTCGATATGCATCTGCTCGATAGTCTCATAGCCACCCTCGGCAATCTTATCTACGGTGCGAAGCACAAGGTCGGCACCAAGAAGCATCAACTTATCGTAAAGCGTACCGATATTATCCTCGGGAAGGATATCGACACCCTCCTGCTCGATGATTGCACCCTTGTCAATCTCGTGGTTTAGGAGGAAGGTTGTGATACCTGTGCGGGTATCGCCATTGATAATCGCCCAATTGATAGGCGCAGCACCGCGATACTCTGGAAGCAACGAGGCGTGAAGGTTAAAAGTACCCAACTTTGGCATTGCCCACACCACCTCAGGAAGCATTCTGAAGGCAATCACAATACCCAAATCAACATCCAACGCCTTCAACGCTGCGAGGAACTCCTCATCGCGGAGCTTCTCGGGTTGCAAGATTGGCAATCCCAACTCCTTTGCCGTAAGTTTCACATCACTCTCGTGAATCTTCTGGCCACGACCTGCTGGTTTGTCGGGAGTGGTGACTACTGCAACAATATTATAACCCTCGCCCACGAGCTTACGCAACGATGTTGACGCAAACTCGGGAGTACCCATAAATACGATTCTTAGACTCTTTGCATCCATATCTCTTACATATTATTTTCGTCTCTTAGTCTTATGCTCATCACCCTTTTTGCCCATCTTCATCCACGCAGGAATACGCTTCGACACCGCGCGGCGGAACTTACGGATACGGACATCATACCAATCCATATCCAAAAGCGATGAGTCGTTAGTAGCCTTGATAGTTAGGTAGACCGATATCGGCGTTAGTACCACAATAGGTAGCCACATACCATAGAGCGACTCCCAAGTACCCTCCTTTGCCATCTTCTCACCCGAGGTGCTGACAACATAGTAGAAGACAAAGAAGATTACCGAGATTACGATAGGCAATCCCAAACCACCCTTCTTGATAATCGCACCCAGAGGCGCACCAATCATAAAGAAGAGTATGATAGCAACGGGCAGTGTCAGCTTACGGTGCCACTCCACCTCGGAGCGATATAGCTGCGTGATTGCAACTTTCGAAGAGTGCTCATCGAAGCTATAAGAGCCTTGTGCAGAACGCGAAGCACTCGCAGCCTTGGAGTAGACCTTTGCCTTGCTACGCATCGAGAGATTTGGCAACGAGTCGTAGTAGTTGATATCGTGATAACCCGAACGGTCTACCGCGCTCTTTACGCTCTGCAATATCGTAGTATCGCGGGCGAAGAGCTGCTGCTTGAGGAGTGGTTCATAAGCGGCCATCGTGGTCTCCTCAATCTGAATATGCAACGAGTCCATAAGTTCCTCAAGCTCAACCATATTACGTATCTGTGACTCGTTATACTGCTTCGATGCGTTACCGCCCGAAATCTTGTCGATAGGAATAGTACCATCCTGACGTTCGAAGTCGTGCTGGCGCATCGTATTACGGTCATACCACTGCGAATTACGGGTATGCTCATAGGTACGGCCATTGAAGAGCGTAACATAGAGGAAGGCCTTATCGGCCGACATATGGATATATCCCGAATCGGCAAGCGTGGTGGTCATATTACCATTATTGCTACGTGTATCGTAGATAAGTACATCGGTAAGCAGGCCCGTCTCCTGATTCTGATGTCCCACGCGGATACTCATATCGGGAAGACCATTGAAGAATACTCCATCTTGGAACTTTAGTTCCTGACGCTGCTCGCGGATATCATACAAAATATCGTACATACGCTGGTTGGAGTAGGGAACAAGGTTATTCTGAATAAAGAAGCTACCCACCGAGACCATCATAGCAACAACGATGAGCGGCTTTAGGATGCGCATAAGCGACAAACCCGCCGACTTCATAGCCAACAACTCGAAGTTCTCACCGAGATTACCCATAGTCATAATCGCCGAGAGCAACATCGCAAGAGGCAAACCCATAGGTATCATATTGATAGAGCCACAGATAAGCAGCTCGGCAATGGTACTTGTGGCAAGGCCCTTACCCGTAAGCTCGTCAATATATCGCCACACGAAGTTCATCATAAGGATGAACTGCACGATGAAAAATACGGCAAGAAGGGGACCTACGTATGCCTTTAAGACAAGTTTATGTATCTTTTTCATAGTTAACTTCTTTGTCTACACATCTTAAAGAGTTTCACCGCCACGAGCAGCAAAACAAGGATAAATATAATACAGCTACCTGTTGGTAGGTCAAACTCATAACTTAGCAAAAAGCCCGCGATATTGCCCACCACCGCCACCGCAGAGGATAGCACCGCGATACGACGATAGTCACGCGTAAGGGTATTGGCAATAACCACAGGGATGGTGATAAGCGACAATAGCAGGATGATACCCATAACCTTTATCGACATCACAATAGTGAGCGATATAATCACCGCCATAAAATAAGCAACCGCCGAAACAGGGACTCCCTGACTGCGTGCGAAATCCTCATCGAAGGTTACGTACATCAACTTTCGAAGCCACAACACCGAGCCTACGATAACCAATATCGCAAGCAGAAGGAGCGACACTACATCCGCCCTATTGACAAGCAAAATATTACCAAAGAGGTAACTTGTAAGGTCGGTGGCGTATCCAGGTCTGAGCGACATAAACAGCGCTCCGACAGCCATACCTACCGACCAGATGATGCCTATGGCCGAGTCCTCGCGGATGCCACCACGGCGCGATGCAAACTCGATACCCAGTGACGAGAGGGCCGCAAACGACAACGCACCCACCAAAGGGTTAACACCAGCATAGAGCGCGATACCCAAGCCACCAAACGAGGCGTGAGTAATACCACTACTTAAGAACACCATACGACGTGCGACGATGTAACTACCTACTACACCGCACGTTATACCCGACAACACGCACGCCACAAAGGCATTCGTGAGGAAGTCGTATGAAAATATATTCTCTATCGTAGCTAACATACTATATTATAAATGTGCAAATTTACTTTTTTTTTGGAATAGTACGAAAACTTTTTCACTTTAATCTAACTTTTTTGTAACTTCGCACCCATAAAAAGATTTTTTATGGGACAAAAAAGAGTGAGTTTTCACACATTGGGATGCAAGTTGAACTTCTCGGAGTCTTCGACCTTTGCACGCGAATTTGAGCGTGCGGGATATGTTCGAGTGGAACCTTCGGAGCCTACGGATGTAGCGGTCATAAATAGCTGCTCGGTAACGGAGCACGCCGATAAGAAGTGTCGCAATATAATTCGCAAAATACATCGCCGTAATCCAAATGCAATTATCGCAGTTACAGGATGTTACGCACAGCTAAAACCTAACGATATTGCAGCCATCGAGGGTGTGGATATCGTGCTTGGAAACAACAATAAAGGCGACCTTTTCCGTCGCGTGGAGGAGCTTCACGAGAAGGGTAAGGCCGAGGTATATAGTTGCTCGGTGGAGGAGATGACGCGCTTCTTTGCGGCATACTCTTCGGGCGACCGCACACGTTCGTTCCTAAAGGTGCAGGATGGCTGCGACTACAAATGTGCCTATTGCACCATTCACTATGCTCGCGGATGTAGCAGAAATATCCCTATTGCCGACATCGTAGCCGAGGCTCGAGAGATTGTCGCAGCGGGACAGAAAGAGATTGTAATTACGGGTGTAAATACGGGAGATTTTGGTCGCACAACGGGCGAGAAATTTATCGACTTGTTGCGTGCTTTGGACGAAGTGGAGGGCGTGGAGCGCTACCGCATTTCGAGCATCGAGCCAAACCTCATAACTGACGAGATTATAGAACTTTGCGCCAAGTCATCTAAATTTGTTCCTCACTTCCATATTCCACTTCAGAGTGGCTCGACACGCATCCTCGGACTTATGCGTCGCCGCTACACCGCAGAGCGCTATCGTGAGCGCATTGCCAAGATTCGCGAGATGATGCCCGATGCCTTCCTCGGCGTGGATGTAATCGTTGGTTTCCCTGGCGAGGGCGAGGAGGAGTTTATGGAGACATATCGTCTTTTGGAGGAGGTAGGTGCATCGTTTTTGCACATCTTCCCATTCTCGGAGCGTCCTGGCACTCCCGCTGTGGATATGCCAAATAAGGTGCAGCCACGTATCTCAACCCAGCGTGTGGAGCGTCTTGAGGAGTTGAGCAACAGACTACATAAAGCCTTCGCAGAGAAGTATTTAGGCACTACACGTGAGGTACTATTCGAAAGCACTGACCACAACGGTCTAATGTACGGTTATACGGATAACTACCTTCGTGTTTCGGCACCTTACGACATCGCGCGAATCAACACAATTTGCAGCGTAAAGCTTGTGGCATTTGACGACGAAGGAAACATTCGCTCCGAAATAGTTGGATAATTCACACAAAAGTATTACTTTTGTCAAGATTTGTGCATAGCATAAAACGTAGAATATTCCACCTCAACGGATATGTTTAAGAAGCTAAAAAACATCTTTACGGTAAAATCTATCAAGAGCCGCACGCAGCTGGCATTCTTGAGTATCATATTATTACTCTTCTTCTCGGGTGCTACGTCGCTTCTCGAGTTGGAGCGCGTAAGTCACGATACGGAGGCAATTCTTCGTGCAAGTAAGGAGAGTACCGACATCGCGGGAGAGATGATTTCGGCACTCAACGAGCAGAACGATGCAATGATTTATATGGCAGTAATTGGCGGCTCGCTGAAGGATATCGCACCACACTTGAGCAAGTGCGAGGAGTCTATCGTGCGTCTTACCGCGGCATCGGAGGAGGCACACAAGAGAATGATAAATACCGACAATGTGGATATCACCGACTCACTGATGATGTTCACAGAGCGTATCAACGCCCTTGCGCAGTCGTATATCAATGGCGAGGTGCATAGCGCCATTGCCAGCGACACCCTATCGCGTAAGACTACACACTCGTGGTACGTAGAGAACTACAAACCAGAGTATCTGAACGTCTCGACACAAATCACAAACTATATGACAGGCTCGGAGACAACTCTCGGCCCAGATGTTAACCACCTCAGCCATACGGCACGTCGCGCCGTGACTCCGGTGTTTATCTCGTTGGTGGTTATGATTGTGGTGGTGCTGATGCTCTACTACTTCCTCTACCACTACCTCATCAAGCCTATACTCCGTATCAACGACGACTTGGGTGATTTCCTACGTTACCGCACGCCTGTGGATGACAATATCGCTTGCCGCGACGAGATTGCATCGTTGAGAGATCGTATAATCGCACTGATACAGAAACTCCGCCAATAGCATAGCCAGAGAATGAGAGTAAATGTCGTCATACGTTACATTGGCTTGGTGATGCAGTTCGTAGCATCATTTATGTTGATATCGGCCATAGTGTCGATGCTTAACGGCTACGACTCTGCATTCTACCCATTGTTGCTCTCATCGTTTATGACTGCACTGCTTGGCACCTTCCCGCTATTCTTCGTGGAGAAGGTTGACGAGATTAAGACCAAGGAGGGTTATGCAATTGTTGTTGGCTCGTGGCTTGTGGCCTGCATCGTGGGTATGTTCCCATACCTTATCTGGGGTGGAGAGTTTACCTTCGCAAATGCGTGGTTCGAGAGCGTATCGGGCTTCACAACCACAGGAGCGTCAATCCTCAATGATATCGAATTCTTGCCACGAGGTCTTCTCTTTTGGCGCTCGGCAACGGCGTGGATTGGAGGTATCGGCGTTGTGATGTTTGCCCTTGTCATCCTTCCGTCGATGGGCAAGAGTAGACATATGCTCTCAAATGTGGAGATGAGCACCATTGCCAAGGATAACTTCCACTATCGCTCGAAGGTGATACTTCGACTTTTGGTGACTATCTACGCAGGTCTTACGCTCATAACAACCTTTGCGTTGAAGTATGCTGGTATGACGTGGTTCGATGCTGCTACACAGGCTATGTCGTCGGTGGGTACGTGTGGTTTCAGCACCAAGAATCTCTCGGTGGCGTTTTGGGATAACCACCTCATAGAGATAATTATGATGTGTGCGATGACCCTATCGGCTATCCACTATGGAATCCTTTATGCTACGATTACGGGACGCAAAAACAATATTTTCCGCTCGGAGGTCGTTCGCACGTTTATAGGAATGATGCTCGCGATATCGTTGGTTATCGCCCTGAGCCTCTACACTACGGATATATATCCTACGTTTGGTCAGGCACTGCGACACGCCTCGTTCCAGGTTGTGAGTATCTCAACTACATCGGGTTTTGCTACCGCGGATACCAATACGTGGACATCGTTGGCAATTGTATTACTGATGTTCTGTACGGTGATTTGCGGTTGTGCGGGCTCAACGTCGGGAGGTATGAAGGTTGATAGATTGCTTATCGCCTCGAAGGTTATCCGCAACCGAATGAAGATACAGCTCCACCCCAATGCCGTTATTCGCACCAAGATGGATGGCGTTGTGCAGGAGGATAACATACAGAGTTTGGTGATGACATTCATAGTGTCGTACATTATGCTTACCATCATCGGCACCATCATCTACGCCATCTTTGGCTATGACCTACTCACAAGTTTCTCGGCATCGATTGCTTGTATTAGTAACGTAGGTCCAGGTTTTGGCGAGATAGGCTCTATGGCTAACTACTCGGAGCTTCCCGTAGTTTTGAAGCTATCGTCAACGGTACTTATGCTTATCGGCCGTTTGGAGATTTTTGGATTTATACAATTGTTGTTCATACGTTCGTGGAGATAAATAAAACGATAGATTAGATATGACAAAAAAGATAAATATTACACTGTTATCACTCTTTGCTATCTCGGCTATTGCCATTGCAAGTAGCCAAGAGCCTGAGTTCCCAGGTCTGGAGAGCAACGAGCGCTACGTGTCGCTAAAGGCTCAGAACACCCGACTTCTGGAGAAGGAGGACTCCATACAACTTGTGATTGGTGCAGCACGCGAGGAGTTTAACAAACAGCGCGAGACGGATAGCATCGCGACACCCGAGGAGTTGGATAGATTCACATCCCTAATCCTTGAGTTGGAGGAGAAGATTTTTGAGCTTCGCCAGCAGCGTGGCGATGTTATTACGGAGCTAAATAACATCGAGCAGGAGTATATCCTTGCACATATGTACTCTACGGAGTGTTCTCAGGAGGAGGAGCAGAGCGCAACGGAGGAGGTTATCGAGGAGCCTATGGTTGAGCTTCCTGTGCAGTACCGAGAGCTTATTAAGAATGATATCTTCCGTGCTTCGTTGTCGGCGGAGGATTATGCGGAGTTGGAGGTTGCACAGCGTGAGGATGAGGAGATTATGTCGCTATGCAATGAGTATAACAGCGTTTATGAGCAGTTGGCAAATACCGCACGCCTCTACCGCGAGACACCTACCGAGAGTGTGGCAGACTCGTTGTTTAATGTCTACACAAAGCTCAAGGCCCGCACACGTGAACTTAACAACGCAATTGACAATCAGTGGACACATATCATAGATACGAAGTACTACGCCTATGGCTATGTTCTCGAGAAGTACAACCACTACGACTTGCTCGACAGCTCGTCTATAAAGTTTGCAGAGTCACAGCAGCGTTGCACAGAGGAGGATGGCCTCTACGCTTCGGATGCCCTTATGCACTACGCTATCGGCTACCCTACGCTTCTCGACTTTGAGATTGCGATAGCCCAGGAGTTGGGACTTAGCGAGGCGCAGGACTCACTGCAGCAGACACGTCAGAGCGTTGCGATGCCAGACTATCGTAAGGAGTATATCGACGTGGAGCGACGTCTCTTTATCGACTATATGCCTATTACGCTCGGCCGCACAAACTACTATCATAGCGGCAACCCTATCCCAGAGTTGAAGGTTTATGAGCGAGGTACGATTTACCGTCTACTTCTCGGCACGTTCCGCACGAAGCAGCCTATGACACTCTTCAAGGGTGTGCAGCCGCTCTACATCGCGCAGAACGAGGAGAACCTGTACCTATATTATGCGGGAGGCTTTGCAACACTGAAGGAGGCCGAGGAGGCACAGCTATTCCTGAAGGAGAAGGGCTTCAAGCAGCCAGAGATTTGCCGCTGGCGTGATGGCGATATGATAAACATCGATGCTATCTCGGAGGAGTCAAATGAGAGTGATGTTACACCTTTGGTGGGCCACCGCTACATCGTAGTGTTGGAGTGCGAGAGCATCGACGATGCCTTGCGTACTACTATCAGTGCTACGGCTCCCGAGAAGATGATATCGCGCCGTGGCACACAGTTCGCCATCGGCACATTCACCGACCACGCCGAGGCTGATGCTCTCCTTACAACTATCGAGGAGAAGCACCCCGAGGTAACTGCATCAATTATTGAGCTTGATTTCTAATACGTAACAACCATATTTTATGAAGAAGATACTTTTCGCGTTAACAATTATCCTAACCACCGTTGCACTATGGTCGTGCAGCAAGAGCGAGACATACTCGCTCAATATCCCTGCAAAGGGCATCATAGTTGCCAAGCCTGGTGATAGCGGTACTACGACGTTCGACAGCAGCAACATCACATCCATAACCGCCACATCGGTTCCTAAAGGTTGGACGGTAGATAATATTGATATGTATAAGGGTACAATCACCGTAATATCTCCATCAACGTTCACAAACGAGGAGGTTGTAAGTGGTACGATTGACCTTAAGGGCTACACCCCTACGGGAAAGACCAAGAGCATCTCGATATATGTGGCTATCGTGGAGAATAGCGTAGATTATAGCAATGCCCCTGCAAACTGCTATGTTGCGACAAATCCCGACACACGATACATCTTCAACCCTATGGTTGGCGGTAGCAACACCTCGCTCCAGACCGTAAAGGTGCAGGTGATTTGGGAGACTACAACAAATCTTATCCAGTACCTCGACTTGCGCGATGGTAAGGCTACGTTCTACGTTGCGGGCTACAAGGTGAACGAGGAGGATGAGAACGTTGGCGTGAAGGCTGGAAATGCCCTTATTGGCGGTTATGACGCGAATGATAACCTTGTGTGGAGCTGGCACGTGTGGGTAACAAATAACAACCCTATGGCGGCCGAGAACACCATTTCTCTTAATGGCGCTACGCTTATGGCTATGAACCTCGGTGCGGAGTGCAATAGCAATGGCTCTGCAGACACGAAGAGCGTATTTAACTCCTATGGTCTATACTATCAGTGGGGACGTAAGGAGCCATTCGTAGGCCCTACAAACTACAACTTCACACTTAACGAGGATCACGCAATGACCGACTTCGAGGGCGACGCAGTATATATGTCATACGTTGAGTCTACGGATGCGGAGGGCACTACCTCGTGGGCAAGCGAGAACCCCCTATCAATCATCAAGGGCCACAAGGAGAATGGCTACGATTGGTTGTATAACGGCCACGACAACTCACTCTGGAGCGCTACAACAAAGACAGAGAATGACCCTTGTCCTGCGGGCTGGCACGTTCCAGATGCCTCGATTTACGAGTCGCTAACCATCTCGTCATCATACGATGCTATGGCGTGGGAGGAGCTGCAGCCACTCTATGGTCTTATGCTTACCGATACAAATACAAATGCGGAGTATTTCTTTACCGCACAGGGCCGCCGTAACTACCTCGACTGCCGCCTCGACATTGTTAACGATGATGAGCTATGCCCTATTCCTTGGTCAGGTTACTATTGGACCGCAACGGCCGAGGGCGACGATGCTACGGCGATGTTCTTCGACCTAAACACCGCAACACGCACCTGGAATGGCTTTGATGCTCACCGCGCTATGCACCGCGCAAATGCTCTTCCTATCCGCTGCGTAAAGGAGTAACGAGGGGTATATTCGAAAAATAGAGGTCAGCTAATTTCGCAGCTGGCCTCTTATTTTTTTCACATTGCGAGTAATATCCCGTAAAAATCATCAGAAATTGCAATTTTATAAGATATACACATTTTACTGATTTTCAATCGTTTAATAAAAGCACCGAAAATTAATTTAAAAAAAAGTAGAAAAAATCTTCGAAAAAGTTTGCAGAGTAAGAAAAATTATCTATCTTTGCACTCGCTAAAACAAAGTTAGCAGACATAAATGATGGTGCCATAGCTCAGTTGGTAGAGCAAAGGACTGAAAA
>JAFYRB010000029.1 GCA_017559615.1 Alistipes sp.
CAAGACCCTACCTCGCCTCTTGGATGAGTCGAAGGTGCATATCGCCGTGTCGCTACACAACCCCTTCCCCGAGGAGCGCAAGGAGATTATGCCTATCGAGAACGCATACTCTATTAAGGAGGTGTGCGACATCTTGCGTCGCTACGACTTTACGCACCAGCGCCGCGTATCCTTCGAGTATATCGTTTTGGAGGGCATGAACTGCTCATTACGCCATATCAAAGAGCTGTCGCGCTTGCTCGACGGCATCAAGTGTCGCATCAACCTTATCCGCTTCCACAAGATTCCCGACTCGCCATTCTTCTCGCCTGAGTTAGAGAAGATTATCGAGTTCCGAGATACACTCACCAAGCGTGGCATACAGACCACTTTGCGTGCTTCACGTGGCGAGGATATAGAGGCAGCATGCGGACTACTATCGACAGCTGAAAAGAGGTAATCCAATATGAAACGACTGCTACTCATACTTATAGCGACGCTCCTTTGTTTCAACGCCAATGCCAAGAAACATCCTGCTGGTGTCTATGTGCAATCTCCCGACAAAACATTAGGCATCTCTCTGGATTGGAGCGAGGGCCATCTTGAATGGTGTGCATCGACATATAGAGGACCTTATGATATGCCATATATATGGGTTGACTGGTCTCGAATGAATATGGAGACATCAGTAGGCGTATGGGGCGAAAATGTCGGCAAGGGCAAAATCGAGGAGTATAAAAAGGAGGGGTATAACTCGGCAGTTGTCACCTTCGATGGCTATGCTGTGGAGTTGCGTGCCTACAACGATGGCGTTGCCTATCGCTTTATATCTAAGACCGAGGGCGACTACATCGTCATAGATGAGGTGGCAGAGTTTGCATTTTATGAGGAGGCAATGGCGTGGGTGCCCTATGTAAACTTTAAGCCAGATGCCACATCCGACTACGCCACACAGTTCTACACCTCGTTTGAGAACGCCTACGACTATGTGGCACTCAAGGATATAGATTGGCGCAGACTAATCTTCACACCCGCAGTTGTCGAGAGCAATGGTCTTGATGTCTGCATCGTAGAGTCCAACCTTGAGGACTACCCAGGTATGTTCCTCTCGAATCGCGACCAGGATGGCACTTTGGACACCGAATTTGCTCCCGTTCCTGATGTTGTGGAGCAGGGTGACTACAATATGTTGCAGGGCGTGGTAAAATCTCGCAAGCCCTATATCGCCGAGTGCTCGGGTAAGCGTACATTCCCTTGGCGTGGCGTTGTCATCGGCGGAGCTACTGACTTGGCTAATAGCCGCTTGGTGTGGAACTTAGCTGACGAGAGTCGCATCAAGGACACCTCGTGGATTAAGCCGGGCAAGGTGGCCTGGGAGTGGTGGAACGACTGGGGCTTGGAGGGTGTAGACTTCAAGGCGGGTATCAACAACGAGACCTATAAGTATTATATAGATTTCGCCTCGCGCTACGGCATCGAGTATGTAATTCTTGATGAGGGTTGGAGCGTTAAGGGCGAGGCCGACCTGATGAAGGTTGTACCAGAGATAGATATCAAAGAGTTGGTTGACTATGGCAAGGAGCGTGGCGTGGGCATCATCCTATGGGCGGGTTACTGGGCTATGCAACGAGATATTGATGGCTTGTGCAAGCACTACTCCGAGATGGGCGTTAAGGGTTGGAAGGTTGACTTCCTCGACCGCGACGACCAAGAGATGGTGCGCTTTGTCTACGACTTGGCGGAGATAGCGGCAAAATACCATATGATAGTTGATTATCACGGTGTTTACAAGCCTACGGGATTGCAGCGCACCTACCCCAACGCCATCAACTTCGAGGGTGTTCACGGCCTTGAAACTATGAAGTGGCTCGGCAGGGAGCACGACCAGATAACCTACGACGTGACGATTCCCTTTATCCGTGCTTTGGCAGGCCCTATGGACTACACGCCAGGAGCTATGCGCAACGCCCAGCGTGATGAATACTACCCCGACTACTCACGCCCTATGAGTCAGGGCACACGCTGTCATCAGTTGGCGATGTATGTAGTTTATAACCAACCTCTTGCTATGCTCTGCGACTCGCCTACGGCATACGAGAAAGAGCCTGAATATACGCAGTTCCTTGCCGAAATACCTACGGTGTGGCGCAGGAAAGATTTCTACGATGGTGAGATTGGCGAATATATAGTTGGCAGTGCCGTGGCCGAGGATGGCTCTATCTACCACGCAGGACTTAATGGCAATACCCCTCGTACAGTTCGTGTTGCGGGGCAACCCCTCGACTATGCGATAGAGAGGGTTGATATCTATATTGATGGCCCTAATGCCGCAACAGATGGTAGCGGCTATCAGCATATAGAACTTACTGCAAAAGAGTATATTAAAAACGGAGGTATTAGTATAGATATGGCTGCTGGCGGAGGCTTCCTTGTTAAGATTACAGGACACTACATTCCCCTCGGCTCGATAAAACACTAAGCAGATGATGAAACTACGACTTTCGATAATAGCACTTATGCTCTCGTGCCTGACGCTTTCGGCGCAGGAGAGAGATTACACCGAGTGGGTAGACCCATTTATCGGCACTGCCGACTACTCGGTAACACACCCTGGTGCTGTTGTGCCACACGGTATGACGGCCGTTGTGCCATTTAACGTTACTGGCTCGGAGCTTAACTACTTCGACAAGGATAACCGTTGGTGGAGCGCACCTTATGATATACGCAATAGGTATAGCGTAGGCTTTGCGCATAATGCCCTCAGTGGCGTGGGATGTCCCGAGATGGGTGCTATCATCACGATGGCTACCGTAGGCGATGTTATGCCCGACCGCTATGACCACGGCTCTACATACACCGACGAGGTTGCCAAGACGGGTTACTACGCTACGACATACGATAAATTCGCTATCCGCGCCGAGGCAACGGCTACGGAGCGTGCTTCGGTTGAGCGATACACCTTCATAGAAGGTGGCAAGGCGAATATCCTTGTTGACTTGGGTACTGCACTATCGAACGAGTCGGGAGCTATGCTTCGCCGCGTAAGCGATTGCGAGGTGGAGGGTATGCGTCTTTTAGGTACCTTCTGCTACACCAATCAGGCGGTATTCCCCGTATATTTCGTAGCGCGCATCTCGCATAAGGCCGAGGAGTGTGGCTACTGGAAGCTTCAGCCAGAGATGACAGGCGTGGAGGCTGCGTGGTCGGGAGATAGCGGAGAGTATAAGCTCTACAAAAACTACGCCCGCGAGATTATGGGCGATGACATAGGCTTCTACTTCTCGTTGGGCGAGGTTGCGCCAGGCGAGGTTGTGGAGCTAAAGGTGGGTATATCATACACCTCTATCGAAAATGCTCGCCGAAATCTTGACGCGGAGGTTGGCAATCGCACCTTCGAGGAGGTTCGCACCGCGGCACACAACACCTGGAACGAGACTCTCGGACGTATCCGCGTGGAGGGTGGCTCGGAGGAGGATAAGAGAGTATTCTATACGGCTCTTTACCACGCCCTATTGCACCCTAATCTCCTTAGCGACGTGAATGGCGAGTACCCCGCAATGGAGAGTGGCGCAACGGGATTGGCAAGCGACTACAACCGCTACACCGTATTCTCGTTGTGGGATACCTATCGTAATCTCCACCAGCTGCTAACCCTCGTATATCCCGAGGTGCAGATAGATATGGTTCGCTCGATGGTTGCTATGTCTAAGGAGTGGGGATGGCTGCCACGCTGGGAGCTTTATGGCCGCGAAACCTACACTATGGAGGGCGACCCCGCAATACCCGTTATCGTAGATAGCTACCTCAAAGGTTTGCGCGACTTCGACATAGAGGCGGCATACGAGGCTATGCGTCGCTCGGCAACAACACCTGGCGCCGACAACCCTATTCGCCGCGATATAGACCCTTACATCGAGCGAGGCTACATCCCTGTGGGAGTATTTGCACAGGATATGTCGGGCGACAACTCCGTATCGCACGCCTTGGAGTACTACGTTGCGGACCACGCCCTTGCGCTCTTTGCCCGCGAGATGGGCGATGTGGCATTTGCCGAGGAGCTGGAGCGTCGCGCTGCGGGATGGCGCAACTACTACTCGGTCAAGGATGGTGCTATGCGTCCTTTGGACGAGAGTGGCAATTATGTAGGAGAGTTCGACCCTACGGCGGGTGCTAACTTCTCGAATACCATAGGCTTCCACGAGGGAAGTTCGTGGAACTACACCTTCTTCGTACCTCACGACATCGAGGGGCTTATGAAGGCTATGGGTGGCAAAAAGGCATTTACCGAGAAGCTATGGATGATATTCAAGGAGGGACACTACGACCCTACCAACGAGCCAGATATCGCCTACCCATACCTCTTCTCGCGCATCAAGGGCGAGGAGTGGCGCACACAGGCGCTCGTGAAGGAACTTCTCGACGAGAACTACACTACAACGCCCGATGGTCTGCCAGGAAATGACGATACGGGAACTATGTCTGCGTGGGCAGTATTCTCGATGCTCGGCCTCTACCCCGACTGCCCTGGTGAGCCTTACTACACCCTCACTACGCCACGCTTCGAGAGCATTGCGATAGATACGGCCTACGGCACTATAAACATCACTACCGAGGGCGAGGGCGACTACATCGAGCGCGTAGAACTCGGAGGTAAGAACATTGGCAAATATCGCATCTCTCACGAGGAGCTTATGCGTGCCAAGGAGCTAAAACTGAAACTTAAGCGATAAAACTAAAACTTAAATTATATGAAAGCTATTAAACTACTCTCTTTGTTTGCAGCCGTTGCGATGTTCGTAGGCTGCGCGACGCCAGAGACCAACTACACCGCAATGGTGAACCCTAAAATCGGCTCGGGAGGTCACGGCCACGTATTCGTAGGTGCAAATGCCCCATTCGGTATGACTCAGGTAGGCCCTACAAGCATCACCCAGGAGTGGGACTGGTGCTCGGGATACCACGATTCGGAGAATAGCGTCATCGGCTTCTCACACACCCACCTTTCGGGTACGGGTTGTGGTGACTTGTTCGACGTTACACTGATGCCTGTAACAGGCGAGGTGGAGTATAGTCGCGGCCGCTTGGGTGACTACTCTACAGGCTTCTGGTCGGAGGCTGACCGCTCGCAGGAGGTTGTCGAGCCAGGCTATTACGCTGTGCCTCTTACACGCTACAACATCCTCGCGGAGATGACCGCTACGGAGCGTGGTGCTCTTCACCGCTACACCTTCCCAGCAAGCGACGAGGCAGCTATCATCCTCGACCTTGTACACGGTGGTTGCTTCGACCGCCCAGAGGATTTGTATGCCGAGGCTGTTAGCGACACACGCGTTGTTGGTCGCCGCCACAGCTGGGGTTGGTCGAACAACCAGAAGGTATACTTCGTAATCGAGTTCTCGAAGCCTTTCGAGAAGTTCGAGCCTATTGGTGAGTATGGCTTCTACTACCGCATCCACTTCAAGACCGAGGAGGGTGAGCAGATTGGTGTTAAGGTAGCTCTCTCGTCTACATCGCCAGAGGGTGCAGAGCTTAACTTCAACGCCGAGGTGAAGGATAAGGAGTTCGACGCCGTACGCAAGGAGACTCTCGCAAAGTGGCAGAACGAACTTCGCAAGATTCGCATCTACGGCGCATCGGAGGAGCAGAACGAGATTTTCTATACAGGCATCTACCATATGTACGTAGCACCATCACTCTTCTCGGATGTAGATGGCACATATCGCGGTGCGGATAACGAGATTCACGAGAACCCTGGCCACGACACCTATACCACATTCTCATTGTGGGATACCTATCGTGCGAAGTTGCCTCTTATGACCATCACCCACCCAGAGCGTATGGACGATGTTATCAACACGATGATTAACATCTGCCAGGAGCAGGGCTTCCTCCCTATCTGGCACCTTTGGGGTTGGGATAATGGCTGTATGGTAGGCTCTCCAGGTATCATCGCTGTGTCGGATGCTGTAACCAAGCGCATCGAGGGTATTGATGCCGAGCGTGCGTGGGAGGCTATCTACAAATCAGCAATGCACGACATTCGTGGTGGTCGCTACCGCAAGCAGTATGGCTATATGCCTAACGACCTTCAGGGCGAGTCTATCGCACACGATATGGAGTTTGCTATCGCCGATGCTGCGGCATACGAGGTTGCAAAGATGCTTGGCAAAGAGGAGGCTGCATATCTCGAGAATCGTAGCCACTCGTGGTTGAACTACTTCGACCCTACGGTAGGCTATCCACGTGGTAAGTCATCAACAGGCCAGTGGCGCGAGGATTTCAACCCATTCAACGCATCGCGCATCAACAACGAGTATTGCGAGGGTAATGCTTGGCAGTATTTGTGGCTCGTACCACAGGATTTGGAGAAGTTGGTAGAGTGCTTCGGAGGTGTGGAGCAGACTATCGAGAAGCTCGATGGACTCTTCACTGCCGAGGAGAAGATGGAGGGCGAGGATGTAACTCCAGATATCTCGGGTCTTATCGGACAGTATGTTCACGGCAATGAGCCAAGCCACCATATCATCTACTTCTACACTATGCTTGGCCAGCCTTGGAAGGCTGCCGACCGTCTATACGAGGTTATGGATACGATGTACTCTACCGAGGTTGATGGTCTTTCGGGCAACGAGGATGTAGGTCAGATGTCGGCGTGGTACATTATGACAACCCTCGGTTTCTACCCTGTGGAGCCTGCTGCTGCGACCTACGTTCTTGGCGTTCCTATGGTCGACAAGGCAGAGGTGGATGTTCAGGGTGGAGTCTTCACCATTCTCCGCGAGGGCTACAGCCAGGAGAATCGCTATGTGCAGAGCGTGGAGCTTAACGGCAAGGCTCTCGACCGCTACTACATCACCCACGACGAGGTTATCGCGGGCGGCACTTTGAAGTTCACGATGGGTAGCGAGAAGAGCGTTTGGTACTAATTTAGGAGGGTGCGCAAGGGGTTAAACGAACTCTTTTGCGCACTACCCCTTAAAATAATTGCGATTTTTTGCACAATTCGGAGGAAAGTTTGTACATTTGTCGCGAATTTCTACGAAATTATTTACCTGAACTTAATTAAAAAAATAACTGATATGGGTATGAAAATTACTTCTCGTGACATTCTTGTTGGCATCAAGGAGTATCTCCTTATGACCTTCGGTATGTTCTGCTACGCCTTTGGCTGGCAGATGTGCGTACTTCCTGCTGGTGGTATGGGTGGTGGTGCTGCAGGTTTGGCAACACTTATCAATGCGATTCTTCCTGCATCACTCTCTGGAGGTCTCTTGACAATTGGTAACTTGATCTTCATCATCAACTGTATCTTGCTCATCCTCGGTGTTATGATTGTAGGTTGGAAGTTCGGTATCAAGACTTTGTACTGTATCTTGATGATGTCGGTGATGTTCAACCTCGTGAGCTTGCTCCCACCAGATACCGTTGTAAACGTATTCAAGGGTGTTGATGCTTGGCGAGTGCTTATGGTTGTACTCGGTGCTGCATCTTGCGGTGTTGGTATCGCTGTAT
Organism: Alistipes sp.; assembly: GCA_017559615.1. The sequence continues at coordinate 7,492 of JAFYRB010000029.1, forward strand.
CATTTATGCAGGGTGGCTCGACTGGTGGTACCGATATCGTTGCTATGATTATCAATAAGTTCCGCACAGTAAGCTACGGTAAGGTATTGCTTATGACCGACTGCGGTATCCTTATCTCATCAGTACTCCTCACCACTACAGTAAGTATGGCTAACGATGCTGGTATCATCGACGTACACGTCATCTCACCATTGGCTCCAGAGGCATTTGCTCGTATGGTCTATGGTTTTATGATGATTGCAGTTATTGGCTACACTGTTGACTTTGTTCAGTCAGGCAACCAGCAGTCTAACCAGATTATGATTTTCTGTAAGGACTACGAGGCTATGGCTAATATGATTATGACCAAGGCAAACCGCGGTGCTACACTTATTGACGCTATGGGCTCATACTCTAAGGTGCCATCAAAGGCTGTTATGGTTGTTTGCCGTAAGCGCGACACATCAATGATTTTGAAGTATGTTCGTGAGCAGGATCCTAACGCATTCCTCACTGTTGGCTCTGTAATGGGCGTATACGGCCAGGGCTTCGACGCTTTGAACAAGCTCTAATAGAGCATATTATAACATATTAAACGACTGCTGCGATGTTGTACGCACAGGTAGTTCTGCCATTGGCACAACCAATGTATACCTTCTCGTTGAATGAAGGGTTAGGAGTGCAGGTAGGCGATGCTGTGGTGGTGCAATTTGGCAGCAGTCGTTATTATACGGGTATCGTATGGAGCATCTCTGCGGAGCGCCCCGACTACCCACGTCTAAAACCTATACTTAAAAAACTATATAGCACACCGCTTCTCACCCCTGCGATGCAACGCCTGTGGGAGTGGGTTGCGGAGTACTATATGTGCAGCGTGGGCGAGGTTATGCGCGTGGCACTGCCATCGTTAGCAAAGCCCTCGGCCACATCACTCTCGGACCTCGATGAGCGAAGCATAGAGGCTCCAACAGAGCGTTACATAGCCCTCTGCGAGGCTCTACGCTCGGAGGAGGCGCTTGCGGAGTATGTTGCGAAACACTCACGTCGCGCACCACGTCGCTGCGAGAATCTCGACACCCTCGCCGCACTTATTCAGCAGCGTGAGGCCGAGGATGGATTTATCCCTCGCCGACTCCTTAACATCAACAACGACGACCTCGCTACACTTCGCAAAAAGGAGCTTATAGTAACCCAGGAGCGCCCCGTACAACGCGTAGTGAATAGCTCCGACTTCCTAACTCCTACACTCTCCGAGGCACAAAACAGAGCCCTCGATGCTATTCGTGAGGCACATAATCAGCGCCGTGTGGCACTTCTTCACGGTATCACAGGCTCGGGAAAGACAGAGATATACATCCACCTTATTGCCGAGACCTTGGCCGCAGGACGTGATGTGCTGATGCTCGTGCCAGAGATTGTCATCACCTCGCAGCTTGTCGAGCGTCTGGAGCAAATCTTCGAGGGACGCACCACGACCTATCATTCACGTCTTACGGCGCTACGTCGCGGTCAGACATTCCTACGTCTGGCAACAAGCTCGGGAGGAGAGCTTATCGTGGGCGTGCGCTCATCAATATTCCTACCGCACAAGAACTTAGGACTTATAATCGTCGACGAGGAACACGATGCGAACTACAAGCAGAGTGACCTTGCGCCACGCTATAACGCTCGTGACTGCGCCGTAATTATGGGACGCATCTACGATGCCAATGTTCTGCTGGGTAGTGCTACGCCATCGCTCGAGAGCTACACCAATACCCTTTCGGGGAAATATGCCTATGTCGAGCTGAAGGAGCGCTGGGGAAGTGGCGTACTCCCCGAGATTGTGGTGTCGGATACCATACGCGCGGTGAAACGTGGCGAGCGAAAGACACACTTCAACCTCGACCTTCTGAACGATATCTCACGTACGCTGGCGGCAAACGAGCAGGTTATGCTCTTCCAGAACCGCCGCGGATACTCACCATATATACAATGCCGCACCTGTGGCTACTCACCGCGCTGCCCACACTGCAACGTAACACTTACCGAGCATAAGGCTACGGCACGTATGGAGTGTCACTACTGCGGATATACTATGCCTACGCCAAAGGTATGCCCCAACTGCGAGATTCAGGATATGGCACTTATGGGCTTCGGAACGGAGAAGGCTGTGGAGGAGATAGCACGCCTATTCCCCGATGCACGTGTCGGAAGACTCGACAGCGACACCTCGACCTCGGAGCGAGCCTTCAAGCAGATAGTACATAGCTTCGAGCAGGGCGAGACCGACATCCTCGTAGGTACGCAGATTATAACCAAGGGCTTCGACTTTAAGGGTGTCTCGACGGTGGGAATTCTCAATGCCGATAACCTCCTCTCGATACCAGATTTTAGGGCCTCGGAGCGAGCTTTTCAGCTTATGATGCAGGTGGCGGGACGTGCAGGACGTCACAACGACCGTGGTCGTGTGGTGATACAGACCTCGCAGCCGAAGCACCCCGTAATAAGCTATGTCGCATCGGGCGACTACCACGCTATGGCTCTCAAGGAGTTGGAGGAGCGCCGCACCTATGGCTATCCACCCTACTCGCACCTCGTACGCATTATGCTTCGCCATAGCGACTATGACCTTCTACGCCACGGCGCACACCACTACGCAACACTACTTCGCAAGAAGTTCGGCACACGTGTTATGGGCCCCGTATCTTCGGCGTTGGAGATGCTACGCGGTGAGCATCGTGCCGAGATAATCATAAAGATAGAGTCGGGAGCCTCGATGCAGAAGGCACGAAGGATGATACGCGAGGCGATAACCGAGGGCGAGAAGACAAAGTCGTATAGTAGCATAAAACTATCCATAGATGTCGATGCTTGATGACATAGTGGAGTCGTACCACGACGTTCGCTCGCTGATTTTTGCGGAGTGCTGTATGGTGTGTGGCTGCCACGTGACACGCTCTATGCACAACATCTGTCCCCGTTGCCGACTCGACATACCTCTTACGAACTATTGGCTCAAGGAGGATAACCCCGCCAAGGAGCGTTTCGATGGTCTGCTACCTATAACCCACGGCTCGGCATTCTTCTTCTACAAGGGTAACTCACTGTGGCGCACACTGATACACCGCTTCAAATATGGAGGCTTATGGCAGATGGCATACAACCTCGGAAGGTGGTATGGCGCAGAGCTGAAGGCCTCGACGCTCTACGACGACGTGGATATCATCATTCCGCTACCGCTACACCCTATAAAGAGCATCAAGCGTGGCTATAACCAGTCGCGATACCTTGCTGATGGCATCGCCAAAGAGTTAGGCGTAGAGGTGGAGAGTCGTGCCGTGCGCCGCACACGTAACAACCCCTCGCAGGCACGCCTAAAGCGCCGTGAGCGCTGGGAGGGTGTCGATGACCTCTTCAGCGTTGTCAAGCCAGAGCGATTGCGCGGCAAGCACATCCTTGTTGTGGATGATGTTATGACCTCGGGCGCTACGCTCTACTCCTGTATGCAGACCATACTCGCCACCGTCCCCGATGTGCGGATATCGTTTGCCACACTCGCCGTAACGGGACATATCACACCACTATAACACGGCTTTGCGTTTTTATTTGTATATTTGCATTACGAACTACCCAAAACAGCGAGATTATGAAGAGAACGATAGTGATGATTGTGCTATGTATGGCAGCCCTTGTGGCTTGTAATAGACAACGCCCAACACCAACACCTCCATATAATACCCTTATGGAGTTAGCATACCTCTCGGGCATATACTACGACAACTACTATGGTGCTACCGAGAGCGACTATAACTACTCGCTCGCACTCTCAACCACGAAAGATTGCTTCAATATCGTAACGGGCGAGACACATATCTACACCAACCAGACATACCTATTTCTCGACCTATACGCCGCGGAGCCTTCGGAGAACTACAACATCAAATTCTCGGTACCTACGGGAGAGTACATCTTCGATAATACGAATAGCGCAAAGGCGGGAACCATAAGCGCGGAGTACTCCTACCTCTACGAGACCTTCGCCAAGACAAGCAAGGAGACCAGCTTCAAGTCGGGAAGCGTGGTTGTGACAACAGCACGTATTGATGCTATTTTGATTGACGAGTATGGCGCAGAGTATCGTTTCCGCTGCCCTAATAGATTTGTAGACAATAGCCGAAACTTTAGGGGTGAGGGTATTTCAGGTAGATACTCAACCCTCAATGGCGACCACACCATTACGTTCAACGAGAGCGACTACGCGGCAGAGAATTATGGCGACTACTACGTTATCGGCAAGGAGCTATGGACACTCTATGTCGAGGATTTGCAGAGTGGCGAAAGCGTTGTTTTTGAGCTTCTTACGCCACAAGGTTTGATGTTTCCTGAGGGAGAGTTTAAAATCTCGAGTTCGCTCGATGAGGAGTATGCCGCACTTCCAGGCTTCGTGGCCTCGGACGGCAGCACAACGTGGTCGTGGTACTACCACTACGATAAGAGTGGCACCGTTGTGGGTAACGCACCGATTAAGAACGGAACTCTCTCGATTAGTAACACCGACGGCAAACCTACGATAAAGTTCGAGGTTGTAGATGATAGACTGAATAAAATATCGGGCGAGTTATAACCCCACTACCTAAAAAATAAGCGTGTCTACGATTGCAGACACGCTCTTTTTTACTCTACCTCCAGCTCATAGCTACGACCAAAACGGTCCGTAGCGAGGATACGGATTACACTCCCCGACTCGGTGCGCTTACAGCGGAAATAGTGCTTATGCTTATGCGCCGACTTACGCAGACGCTCCATATATTTTTTCTTATAAGAGGCCTCATTATCAACATAATAGAGGTAATCTGGATCGAGAATCTCAATCTGCTCCATCGCTCCACGCGACTCGCCATTCTCCATCCACTCCACGCTCCACATACTATCCCAACCGATAGCCTTCACAACCACATACTCCTCGTTATCCTTCACAACACCCTCCTTCCACGCTATAAGCACCTCATCGGCACGCTTGCCCAAAAGGCGGTGGTGCCACGACCACTCTCCATCACGCTCCTCGATGCAGAAGACACCACGTGGCGTGCCATCCGAACAGATGGGTGCGTACCACAAATTACCATTCACCTGCGCTACGTTATGCTCAATAACAAGCGGCGAAACATCCGTAGTGCTATGGTTGTGGTGGTGGCCTGTAATGAAGTGTATCTCACGCTCGCCGAGGATGTCGACAATAGGTTTTGCATAGGGCTTAACCTCGTTTTCGCGATTCGTAGCCAGCGCGTGCATACATACCGCAACACGCATATCCTGTGGCCACTTCTCTCGCTCCTGACTCAACCACACAAGCTGCTGAGCATCCACGCCCTCGCTATATGAGATTGGGTGAAAGTCGATATTATCGAAGGTTAGAAAGAGTGTCTCGCCAAGCACAAAAGCCTGATTACGAGGGCCAAACGTATCTATAAACTCCTGCTCGGCACGTCGCTCATCGCGTCGCTTATCGGGGTTGTGGTCGTGGTTACCCATAACGGCATAGACGGGGACTCCGAGGCTCTCGAAAGCACGCTTCACACGTGGCAGATACTTCGTTGTATCCCACACTACATCGCCCGTAATAAGGATTGCTATTGGCAACTCCGACTCCGCGCGATACTCCTCAACAATAACGCCTATTTGCGGGATAATCTCCTGCTCAAGAGTCGCGAGATGTGCTTTTGTCTGTGGCTGCGAGTCACCCACAACGATAAGGTTAAAGCCTCTGGCATCACCCTGCTGCGCCGAGGCGATATTAACGCCACAAAGAGTGGCAAAAACAACCAATATAAATACTAAATTTCTCATACGATTCACATTTATTTGCGACTACAAATATAACGCATTATTACGAAAAATAGTACTCCCCCTCGAATTTTCGTCGCACGCGCATACGCAAGATGAAAAATTTTACTATCTTTGTCGAGTTATGGAGAATTTTGTAGTATCAGCACGTAAGTATCGCCCCGCAACATTCGCATCGGTTGTGGGACAACGACATATTACATCAACACTTAAGAATGCTATCGAGCGTGGTCAGTTGGCTCACGCCTACCTCTTCTGTGGTCCTCGTGGCGTGGGTAAGACAACCTGCGCACGTATCTTCGCAAAGGCTATCAACTGCCTAAACCCACAGGGTGGCGAGGCGTGTAACGAGTGTGAGTCGTGTCGCTCGTTCAACGAGGGACGCTCGCTCAACGTTCACGAGCTTGATGCAGCATCGAACAACTCGGTGGATGATATTCGTAACCTCATCGAGCAGGTGCGTATCATCCCACAGCAGGGCCGTTACTCGGTCTTTGTAATTGATGAGGTGCATATGCTCTCATCTGCGGCGTTCAACGCATTCCTGAAGACTCTTGAGGAGCCTCCACAGCACGCCGTTTTCATCCTTGCAACGACCGAGAAACATAAGATTATCCCTACGATTCTGTCGCGTTGCCAGATTTATGATTTCAACCGCATAAAGGTGGAGGATGGTGTGGAGTATCTGCACTACATCGCCGATAAGGAGGGCGTTACGGCAGATGACGAGGCACTAAACCTTATCGCTCATAAGGCCGATGGTGGTATGCGTGATGCGCTGTCGATGTTCGACAAGGCGGTGTCGTTCTGCGGTAACTCGCTAAACTATAAGGATGTGGCAGCTACGCTCAACGTCCTCGACTACGACACCTACTTCTCGGTTACGGAGCTACTCCTATCGGGTAACTACGTGGAGACACTCCTCCGCTTCGACGAGGTGCTCTCGCGTGGTTTCTCGCCACAGGTGTTTATCTCGGGCCTTAACGCACATATGCGCGACTTGCTGATGGCAAAGGGCCCTGCGATATCGTTGGTGGAGTTTACGGGAACTTTGGTGGAGCGATATAAGGCACAGGCACAGAAGTGCGACGAGGCATTCCTCTTTGGCGCTATATCACTGCTTACGGAGGCAGATGGCAAGATTCGCCAATCATCTAATCAACGACTACTCGTAGAGCTGGGACTTATGAAAATTGCAGGTCTCGGCCAAAAAAAAAATGAAGATGTAGGGTTTGAGAGCTTCGAGACTCACTTCTCGCTCCCTGAACTTGCGCAGCCTACTGTTCAAGCTCCAGCAGCCGCAGCACCCGTAGCACGTAGCGCGGAGGTGACACCAGCGCCGGCTATGACAAAGGTTGAGCCTGTAACACCTATTGCAACGCCTGCGACAACGGCGGAGGGGACAACGGAGGTGAAGCCCGCGGCGAGTGTCGCCACCCCAGCCTCGAGTGAGGCAAAGGAGCAGGAGCCAAAGCGACCTCTGGCGACCGTACGCACACAGACAAAGCGCGTATCACTAAGCAGCCTCTTAAGTAACGATAACATAGCCTCAACAAGCAAGGATGAGGAAAAGAGTGAGGAGGCGGAGAGCGCAAAGGTGGATGTAGACCCACAGTGTGAGGAGAAGCTGACATTGGCACGCGAGAAGATTATCGAGACGCTTCTTGCTTCGCGTCCACGTATCGGCTCACGATTCGAGGAGAGTATGGAGATAGAGGGCAATGTTGTTAGAATCGAGGTGCAGAGCAAGGAGCTATATGCCGAGATTATGCAGCAGAAGAGCGACATCCAGAAGCTAATGAGTGCAAAGAGTGGTGCGAAGGGTTATATCGAGTTGGAGGTTGTGGTAAACGAGCAGATGAAGGTATCGCGACCTATAACCCTTGAGGATAGATTGCAGCACCTTCTTTCGCGTAACGACCGTCTCTCGGAGATGCTCGAGGTACTCGGCCTCGACGCTGAATAGTTAGAAATATAGATAATCGAAATAGAACATAAAAACGTATAACAATGATTAAGGATTTTATTGAAGAATTGGAGTGGCGCGGTATGATACATACCATTATGCCAGGCGCTAAGGAGCAGTTGCAGAAGGAGATGACATCTGCATACTTGGGTATTGATCCTACTGCCGACTCACTACATATCGGTCACTTGGTGGGTGTTATGATTTTGAAGCACTTCCAGATGTGTGGACACCGTCCTATCGCCTTGATTGGTGGTGCTACGGGTATGATTGGCGACCCATCGGGTAAGTCACAGGAGCGTAACCTCCTCGATGAGGCAACACTCCGCCATAACCAGGAGGCTATTGGCCGTCAGCTTGCAAAGTTGATTGACTTCGACTCTACGGCCGACAACCACGCTATCCTCGTGAATAACTACGACTGGATGAAGGAGTTCTCGTTCCTCGACTTCGCACGCGACATCGGTAAGTGCATCACCGTGAACTATATGATGGCGAAGGATTCGGTGAAGAAGCGCTTTAATGGCGAGGGCGACGGTATGTCGTTCACCGAGTTCACATACCAGCTTTTGCAGGGTTACGACTTCTTGCACCTCTACCAGGAGTATGGTTGCAAGCTTCAGCTCGGTGGCGCAGATCAGTGGGGTAACATCACCACAGGTACGGAGCTTATCCGCCGTAAGCTCGGTAGCGAGGCGGAGGCATTTGCCATCACCTGCCCTCTTATCACCAAGGCTGACGGTACGAAGTTTGGCAAAACAGAGAGCGGTAACATCTGGCTCGATGCTCGCTACACATCGCCATATAAGTTCTACCAGTTCTGGTTGAACGTGAGCGACGAGGATGCAAAGCGCTATATCAAGATTTTCACACTCCTCGACCGCGAGACTATCGAGAAGCTTATCGCCGAGCACGACGAGGCTCCACATATGCGTGCGTTGCAGAAGCGTCTTGCCGAGGAGATTACAACTATGATTCACTCTGCAGAGGAGCTTGAGAAGGCAAAGGCTGCTACAAACATCCTCTTCGGAAATGCTACATCAGAGGCGTTGCGCTCGTTGGATGAGGCAACATTGTTGCAGGTATTCGAGGGTGTGCCACAGTTCACAATCTCACGCGACGACCTCGAGAAGCCATTTGTGGATATCGTAGCCGAGATTTGCAAGGTATTCCCATCGAAGGGCGAGTGCCGTAAGATGGTACAGGGCGGTGGCGTGCAGCTCAACAAGGAGAAGGTGGCTGATGCGCAGCGTGCTGTGGTAGAGGGTGACCTCATCGCAGGTAAGTACCTCTTGGTGCAGAAGGGCAAGAAGAACTACTTCCTTATCACCGTAGAGTAACGTGGAGAAGTTATATACCATACGCCTTGACGGCATCTACGTTCGTGCGTTCCACGGCTGCTACGATTTGGAGCAGCAGGTGGGTAACCGCTTTCGCGTAGATATCGTGATACGCACTCCGCTGGGGGAGCTTCCACAGACGGATGACGTGACACAGGCGGTGAACTATCTCACGGTGTTTGAGATTGTGGAGCGCACTATGCAGCGTACACAGCGCACCATCGAGGCTGCGGCAGCAAACATCATCGAGGCAATACGTGCGGAGTTTGCGCAGATTGTCGAGGTGGAGTGTACCGTAGCGAAGATTGCACCACCGCTTGGAGGTAAAATAGACAAGGTAAGTGTAACATTAATAGGCTAATACAATGGCAGAACAGAGTACAAAACGTGGAGGCTTTGGCGGTAAGCTCGCAGCGATTCTTGCTGCTGCAGGCTCGGCAATTGGCCTCGGTAACATCTGGCGATTCCCATACATCACATCGGAGAATGGTGGCGGAGCCTTCATCCTTATCTACTTGGGATGTATCCTCTTCCTCGGCCTTCCGTTGCTCATTGCGGAGTTCGCCGTAGGTCATAACACCAAGAAGAATCCTATCGACGCCTTCGCAACAATTAAGAGGGGTTGGGGATGGCTCGGTGCGATGGGCATCATCTCGGTAACCCTCATTATGGGCTACTACTTCGTAATCTCGGGATGGACGCTTAACTACACCATCGCCTCGGCAGCAAATAGCTTCGGCGGTGACTTCGGAGCCTTCTTTACGGAGTTTACAACAGCAACGTGGAAGCCTCTTATCTTCACCTATCTCTTTATCATCGCTAACCACGTGATTATCACAGGTGGTGTGCAGGGTGGTATCGAGAAGGCGTCAAAGATTATGATGCCCGTGTTGTTCGTAATCCTTATCTCGTTGGCCGTATACTCATTGTGGTTGCCAGATGGTCGCGAGGCATTGGTAAATGTCTTTACGCCTGACTTCTCGAAGGTTACGGGCAAGACATTCCTCGATGCTATGGGACAGGCATTCTTCACCCTCTCGGTGGGTATGGGTGCTATGCTTATCTATGGCTCGTACTTCAAGGATGGAACCAAGATTGCAGGTACGGCAGTTAGCGTAGTGTCGCTCGACACAATTGTGGCACTTATGGCTGCGGTTATCATCTTCTCGGCAGGTGTTGAGAACGAGAGTGGCCCACAGCTTGCATTTGTGGCGATGCCAAAGGTCTTCTCTTCTATGCCATTGGGTAACATCTGGGCTACGCTCTTCTTCCTATTGTTGGGCCTTGCAGCGTTGTCGTCGACAATCTCTATGCACGAGGCTGTTACATCCTACTTTGTGGAGAAGCGCGGTATGTCGCGTAAGCAGGGAGCGCGCATCGTAACACTCATAGCGCTCATCCTTGCCACCGTAGCGTCGTTGTCGCTTGGCGACTGGAGCAAGTATAAGGTTGCGGGTATGAACTTCTTCTCGTTGTTGGATAACTTCACAGCTATTGTGATGTTGCCACTCTTGGGTATCCTTACCTCTATCTTCGTAGGTTGGGTGTGGAAGAAGCAGGATATGAAGGCCGAGCTTACGGCTGAGGGTGGCATCGACAAGGCTACATACCCCGTTATCCGATTCTTGTTGCGCTACGTATGCCCTGTGTTGGTGAGCGTGGTGTTCATCTTCGGAATTATCGACTTTATAAAGAACTTATAATCCAAAAATACTAAAAGATTAAAACTATGGCTGAATTTATCTATCAGGAACCATTCCCAATTCAGGAGGATAAGACAGAGTATCGCCTCTTGACTACCGACTATGTTAAGGTTGTAGAGTGTGATGGCCGCAAGATTTTGAAGGTGGACCCTAAGGGCCTTGAGCTCTTGGCAAAGGAGGCATACGCCGACGTATCGTTCTACCTTCGTGCGTCACACCTCCAGAAGTTGGCCAACATCCTCGAGGACCCAGAGGCTACCGACAACGACAAGTTCGTGGCATATACAATGCTTATGAACCAGTGCGTAGCTGCTGAGGGCGAGCTTCCAACGTGTCAGGATACAGGTACGGCTATCTGTATCGGTCACAAGGGCGAAGATGTATACACAGGTGCTAACGATGCGGAGTGCATCTCACGTGGTGTTTACGAGACATACAAGGAGCGCAACCTCCGCTACTCACAGGTTGTGCCATTTACAATGACCGAGGAGAAGAACTCGGCAACAAACCTCCCAGCACAGATTGACATCTACGCTGGTCACCCAGGTATGGAGTATGAGTTCTTGTTCATCACTAAGGGTGGTGGCTCGGCAAATAAGACATTCCTCTACCAGCAGACAAAGGCACTCCTTAACGAGGAGTCGTTGACAGCATTTATTAAGAAGCATATCCTCGACCTCGGTACCTCGGCGTGTCCTCCTTACCACCTCGCAATCTGTATCGGTGGTACATCGGCAGAGATGTGTCTTTCGACAGTGAAGAAGGCTTCGGCAGGTTATCTCGACGAGCTTCCAACATCTGGTAACGAGGGTGGCCGTTGCTTCCGCGACTTGGAGTGGGAGGCTAAGGTACAGAAGATTTGCCAGGAGATTGGCCTCGGCGCACAGTTTGGTGGTAAGTACTACGTTCACGATGTTCGCGTTATCCGCGCACCACGTCACGCTGCAAGCTGCCCTGTAGCTATCGGTGTTAGCTGCTCTGCAGACCGTAACATCAAGGCGAAGATTACTCCAGAGGGTATCTTTATCGAGCAGTTGGAGAAGAACCCAGCACGTTTCCTCCCTGCTGCAGCGCCTGCAATGTCACCAGCAGTAGATATCGACCTCGATGAGGGTATGGATAAGGTACGTGAGATTTTGTCGAAGTATCCTATCAAGACACGCCTCAACCTCAAGGGTACGTTGGTCGTAGCACGTGATATCGCTCACGCACGTATCAAGCAGATGCTCGACGAGGGTAAGCCTATGCCAGAGTACTTCAAAAATCACCCTGTTTACTATGCAGGCCCTGCGAAGACTCCTGCAGGTATGGCTTCAGGTTCGTTCGGTCCTACAACAGCTGGTCGTATGGACTCTTACGTTGACCTCTTCCAGAAGGCTGGTGGCTCGCTTGTGATGGTTGCTAAGGGTAACCGCTCACAGCAGGTGACTGACGCTTGTAAGGCTAACGGCGGCTTCTACCTCGGCTCTATTGGTGGCCCTGCGGCTATCCTCGCGAAGAACTCTATCAAGAAGGTGGAGGTTGTAGACTTCGAGGAGCTTGGTATGGAGGCAGTGCGTAAGATTTACGTTGAGAACTTCCCTGCATTCATCATCGTAGATGATAAGGGCAACGACTTCTTCGCAGATTTCGCTCACTAATAATCAGATAATATGTGTGACGCTCGGCAACGCTGTGCGTCACACATATTCTGTTTAACAACAATAAAAACGCCCTCCGAAGCGTTTGCTAAATATCGGAACGAGTGTTGTTATTCGTATGAAACTACTTATAAGACTATCTCTTATTTTTGTGATGCTCGCCTCGGCAATTACGTCGTGGGCGCAAGAGGCATCGTTCAAGGTTAATGCCCCAGCCCTTACGGCTTTGGGACAACCCTTTCGTGTGGAGTATACCATAGACAAAGAGCCTGACTCGAAGAGCATCGAAACCCCATCGTTTGAGGGCTTCGAGGTTATTGCGGGACCTTCGATATCTACGGGACACTCCGTACAATTCATTAACGGCAAGCAGTCGACAAGCTACAACTGTACCTTTACCTATGTCCTTATGCCTATGGAGGTGGGAAAGTTCACCATAGGTGCAGCACAGATAAAGGTCGAGGGTAAGGTATATAGCACACGACCTCAGCCTATTGAGGTTATCGAAGAGAAGAGTAACACCTCACAAAATAGGGGTACAAAGGAGAGAAACCCCGAATCACAGATTGGCAAGGATGACATCCTCCTACGACTCAAAGTATCTAATACAGAGCTATATAAGGGAGAGTCTTTGCGTGCTTCGTTGGTACTCTACACACGTGCCAACATCAATAACATAGAGAATTTCTCGTTACCGGCGTTTGATGGTTTCTGGTCGCAGGAGCTATCGTTCGACAACACCCCTTCGCGTGAGGAGTACAACGGCCGCATCTACGAGACATATAAGATTACTGAGCTGCTCCTCTCGCCACAGCAGACAGGAGCTATAACCATCCCTTCGGCATCGCTTACGGCAATCGCCCAGGTGGTGGTACAGGATAGCCGCAGCGCAAATCCATTCTTCGGTGGCCGTCAGGTATATCACGTATCGCGTGACCTGAAGAGCAACCCTATGACTATCAACGTCAAGGAGTTCCCTGCGGGCGCTCCAGCATCGTTCAATGGCGCTGTAGGTAACTTCCGTCTGTCGAGCAAGATGCCTATGGCGGAGATAGAGAGTAACTCGGCAGACCAAATCGAGATAACAATCTCGGGTAGTGGTAACTTGAAGTTTATCACCGCACCCGCTATAACCCTTCCAGAGCCATTCGAGCAGTATGACACGAAGATTGTGGATAACATCACAGCTTCGGCAACCGATACTTCGGGAAATATTACATATACCTATCCATTCGTAGCACGCTCGGCAGGTGAGTTTACCATCGAGCCTATCCGCTTCAGCTACTTCAACCCCGCAACAGGAGAGTATAACACCCTCTCTACGGAGCCATTTACCATTACGGTTAAGGATGATGGCACGGGAGCAACACCTCAAATCGTGGAGCGTTATGCGGGCTATGGTGGCACTATGCGTCAGCTCGACCGCGATATCCGCTTCATCCATACGGGCGATATGCCACGTAAGGCGGCCTCGTTCTTCGTGCTGACACCTATGTATTGGCTACTTATCGTGATTATCGTTGCGATATTTGTTGTTGTGTACACACTCCTAAACAAGCGCATCCGCGATAACCGCAATATCGTAGCACGACGTATGAAGCGTGCCGATAAGGTTGCTATTCAGCGCCTTCGCACCGCAGAGCGCTATATGAACGAGGGTAACCGCCACGCCTTCTATGAGGAGATGCTTCGCGCGTTGTGGGGATATATCAGCGATAAGTTCAACATCCCTGTGTCGAACCTCACGAAGGAGCGCATCCGCGAGGAGCTTTATCGCCGTAACGTAGCAGCTACTATCGCCGAGGAGTTCTGCGAGATTATATCACGCTCGGAGGAGGCACAATACTCCCCAGCAACAGAGGTCGAGATGAACGATGCCTATACCGAGGCGGTAGATGTGATGTCGAAAATAGAGGGCGCTATAAAACGATAATCGTACGAAGATGAAACGAGTAATTTATTATATATCAGCTATTTTGGTGGGTGTTATCATTATGGTTGCACCTACAAATCTTCGCGCTGCCGATGCTACAACCACCGCTGCGGCGTGTTGGGAGGAGGGCCTCAAGGCCTACGAGAGTCGCAACTATGCCGATGCTGTCACAGCCTTTGAGCATATCGTAACCCTCGGCGAGGCCTCAGCAGAGGTATACTACAACCTTGCGAATGCCTACTTCAAACTTGGTCAGAATAACAGCACAACGTCGCGTAACTTCGCTTCTGGAGAGCTTGGCAAGGCGGTGTTGAACTACCACCGCGCACTGAAGCTAAACCCCGCAATGGCAGATGCACGCTATAACCTTGAGCTTGCCGTAGACCACACGAACGACACCGAGAGCATCCCACAGAGCTTCATAGCTACGATATGGCAGGGATTACGCTCGCTGATGACATCCAACGGCTGGGCGGTGATGTCGATTGTGATGCTCGCCGTAGCACTTATCTTGGTGATGATGTATCTCCTCTCGGCAAATATCCTTCTGCGTAAGGTGGGATTCTTCGTGGCAATAGTGCTTATCGTGGGCTTTGTGATAACAACAGCATTGGCAATATCGAGCCGTAAGGGTATTGAGGAGGATAATCGTGCGGTTGTGGTATGCAACGACACCACTCCTGTTCACGCATCGCCAGATAGCGCCTCGAAGATTGTACGTCAGCCTTCGCAGGGTGTTACGGTACGTACATCACGTAGCCACGGCGACTGGAGAGAGATTATCTTTGCCGACGGCGAGATAGGTTGGATACGTAACTCGGCAATCGAGATAATATAACGAAGGGCTATGTCGAAACTGCTTGATAACGTATGTAGCGAACTTCAGCGACTGCCAGGTATTGGTCGTCGTACGGCACTGCGTCTTGCGATGCACATCCTTAAGATGGAGCCAGAGGTGGTGGAGTCGCTCTCGAAGAGCATCTCCTCGTTCCGCAACGATATCTGTTACTGCCATAGCTGTAACAACCTGTCGGATAGTGTGTTGTGTCCTATATGTAGCGACACCACGCGTGACCACTCGACAATCTGCGTTGTGGAGCAGGTGCAGGACCTTATGTCGATTGAGAATACGGGGCAGTATCGCGGTATGTACCACGTGCTGGGAGGTGTTATCTCACCAATGCAGGGCATAGGACCTTCGGATTTGAAGATTGACATCCTCGCCGATAAGCTCCTTACGGGTGCGGTGAAGGAGGTTATCATCGCCATCTCGACATCCGTAGAGGGCGAGACAACTCTCTTCTATCTGCTCAACCGCCTCAAGGCATTCCCCGATGTTAAGGTTACGACCATAGCTCGAGGTATCGGCTTTGGCGATGAGCTGGAGTATGTCGACGAGCTTACAATAACCCACGCGCTGATGAATCGCCGCGAGGTGAAGTAGTTATTTCACCCACGAAATAGGACGTTTCACCGCCGATTTTAGTGAGTTAGAGCATTTTATTGCTCGAAGAAGTCGAAAATTCACTATATTTGTAGTAGGATAAAAAACCGAACGAATAATAATACTAATATGAAAAGATCACTTAATATAATGGTACTATCCATCGTAGCTCTGCTAATGGGTAGTTGTACCGCGATGATGAACTCATCGTTATACGGCTCGAGCGATCTTTATCGAAGCGACAATCGCATTCAGGTTGCTAATGAGCTTAAGGCAAAGGCCGAGGCGGAGAAGGCCGAGGCGGAGGCTCGTCAGGCTATGTGGGAGGCACGCATCGCGGAGGCTAATGCTTCGAATGCCGAGGCGCAGTACTACGCATCTACAACACCTTCCTACACGTCGATTGTTGCAGATGACTACGAGAGTGCCTACGCACGTCGCCTCTACGGCTTCAGCTCACCGAGCTATAAGCTCCCATCGAGCTACTATAGCTACTCGGCTTACGATGCGATGCGATATACAACAGCCTATGACCCAGCATACTATAACATTATGATTTCGGGTAATCAGGTGTGGGTGGAGCCACGATACATCACCTCGATGTTTGGCTCGTGGGGTGCTACAAACGTAACATTCGGTATCTACTCATCGCCTTGGAACTTTGGTTGGAGCGTACACGTAGACCCATTCTACTACACTTGGTGGGGATATCCTCGCTACTCTTGGTACGACTGGAATTGGAATATTTGCTATAACCCATACCACTATTGGGGTTGTTCATACTACCCATACTACTCGGGTTATTATCCAAGCTACTATCCAGGTTACTACCCAGGTTATTACCCAGGATACCATCCAAGCCATAACCGCCCTCCACAGCCACCACGACCTCCAAAGCCTGATTATAGACCAGACTATCGTCCAGGAGGTGGCAATGGCGGTAGCAACGGAGGCTCGTACAGACCTAATGAGGATCGTCGTAACTCGGCACCTCGCTACACCTCGCCAACAACAAATAAGAACTATGGCGGCGGCATACGTAGCTCCGAGACCACAACAGGTCGCAGGCCACAGAGCGGCGCAGTCTCTACGGGTATAAACACCTCAAAGACTTACCGTCCAGCAACGGGTACGAATACCACAAACAAGGTGCAGTCTTCGGGTTCAAGCAACAGCGGCACACGTATTAACAATACCGTTAACAAGAGTACGAATAAGGGAACTACAACGAATACGCAGCGCAGTAGCAACTACCGCCAGTCGACAAGTTCGTCAAGCAGTAGCTCGTATCGTCCATCGTCAAGCAGCTCAAACCGCAGCAGCTCGTCAAGCTACTCGGGTAGTAGCAGCCGCAGCAGTTCGTCGAGCTACTCGGGAAGCAGTAGTAGCAGTAGCAGCCGCTCGGGAGGTACTACATCATCACGTAGATAGTTGCAGAATCAGGGAGTATACCGCCAAGGTGGTATACTCCTTGCAACCATAACTCAAAATATAATCTATTATGAGAAAGATATTCACCATAGCACTGATGCTCGGTATGAGTATTATGTCGGTCAATAGTAGCCGTGCGCAGATGGTAGACTTCGGAGGTACGACGATGAACAACGATATCCTCGGATGGTATGACCTCTACGAGATGTCGTTCACATCGCACAACTACGGTACGGCACGAACAATGGGTATGGGTAATGCCTTTACGGCGCTGGGTGCTGATATGATTTCGGCATCGCTGAACCCTGCGGGTATTGGTATGTATGTATCGAACGACGTGAGCATCACACCTATGATGCAGTTCGCGAAGAGCCCTACGTCGAATGCCATAGGCTTCTACCCCAAGAATACGCCAAAGCATCAGCAGAGATACAAGGAGCGTAGCAACCGCTTCGGTCTTGGAAGCATCGGTGGCGTGGCAACGGCATATAAGGGTACGGGAGCAGTTACGAATATCAACTTCGGCTTTGTCTACAACCGCATCGCGGACTTCAACCGTAACACCGCCTTCGCTTCGATTGCTAACCCAGGCACAGAGTCGTTAGCAAACGTATTCTGCACCCTTGCAAATGTCGACGGTCTAACGACTAATAGCGACGGCAGAATGCCTTTTGGCAACGACCCATTCTACTGGGGACCAACACTTGCGTATAAGAATGGCCTTATCAACAAGGATGACCAGGGTTGGTTTATTGACCGCATAAGCCCTAATGCAGAGGTTGACCAATACTCGGCGGTGGAGACTCGTGGCTCGTTGGGTGAGTATGCTATCTCGCTTGGCTTTAACTTCAGGGATGTTGTCTACTTAGGTGCTACGCTCGGCATTCAGAGCCTCAACTACACACGTACGGTGTTCTATGGCGAGGATTACATCTACAACGAGGAGAACAAACCTTCGGGCGCGGATATGCCATACCAGCTTACCTATATGAACTATGAGCAGCGCACACGTATCTCGGGTACGGGCTTCAACTTCAAGATTGGTGCTACAATACGTCCTGTAAATTGGTTGCGTATCGGCGTGGCGTACCACACCCCTACCTACTATGGCCTCACACTGCGCTATGGCGCGGATATGTGGTCGGAGACATATAGCGCAGGCGATAACCCAGAGGGTTACGACGTGCCAGCAGATGGCTATATGTTTGATGAGGTAAGCTCGCCTATCTGGGAGGATGCTGGCCCTAACTCGTGGAACTTCCGCTCGCCATCGCGTCTTCTTACAGGTATGGCTGTAACACTCGGCAAGCGTATCATCGTTTCGGCAGACTATGAGCGTAGCTGGTACCAGTCTACACGCCTTCAGCAGTCGCCAATCTTGGGACTCGATTATACAGGCCAGATGAAGGAGTTCTTCAAGGGTAGCAACACCATTCGCGTAGGTGCCGAGGCATATCTGCTTCCATTCTTGCCTATTCGCGTGGGTTACATCTGGAATGGCTCTACGCTACGCAAGGGTTATGAGCATATCGTGGCAACGCACCCTATCCCTACCCAGCAGCAGTATATCACCGCAGGCTTCGGTATTAAGTTCTCGCAGACGGTATATATGGACTTTGCGTACCAGTATGGCACAACGAAGTACTCGTCATATCAGACCTTCTACGCTATCGACAGCGAGGATGCGGACCAGAATATCGAGAGCGACCTATTTACCACAAATACCAACCGTCATATCGCTGTTGTGACGCTTGGCTTCCGCTTCTAAGCGTGGAAAGTAAATAAAAAGGGTGTCCTTATTCGGGACACCCTTCTTTTATTTTTGGGGTATAGGTTAATGAGCTTCTAGCCACGTTGCGCCACTATTAACATCGGCAACAAGTGGTACGCGTAACTCTACGACACTCTCCATTGCCTCCTTAACAATACGCTTTACAGCCTCCAACTCGCTATTTAGCGTGTCGATGACAACCTCATCGTGAACCTGCATAATCATCTGCGAACGGATGCCCTCAGCCTTGAAGCGGCGGCGTATCTCAACCATCGCGAGCTTCATAATATCCGCAGCAGAGCCCTGAATAGGGGCATTTATGGCATTGCGCTCCGCAACACCACGCACCGTACGATTCGACGACTTGATGTCGTGAAGCACCCTGCGGCGGGCAAACATAGTCTCGACATATCCCTCCTCGGTAGCTCGCTGGATGGTGCCATCCATATAGGCCTTGACGCCTGGGTAGGATGCGAAATAGCTCTCGATAAGCTCCTTCGCCTCGCGGTTAGGGATATCAAGACGCTGCGCAAGACCAAATGCCGAGATGCCATATATAATACCGAAGTTAGCGGTCTTGGCCCTACGGCGCTCATCCGACGTAACAGCATCGGGACTCTTGCCATAGAGGCGTGCGGCAGTGGCAGAGTGGATATCCTCGCCACAGCGGAAGGCCTCAATAAGTGACTCGTCGCCACTGAGGTGCGCCATAACACGTAGCTCAATCTGCGAGTAGTCAGCAGCAACAAGCGTATGCTCCGCATCGGAGGCTACGAATGCCGCACGGATAGGCTTACCCAGCTGGTCGCGGATAGGGATATTCTGCAAATTAGGGTTAGTGGACGATAGGCGGCCCGTAGCCGTAACTGCCTGATTATAGGATGTATGTATCTTGCCAGAGGCTCTATTTACAAGCTGCGGCAGAGCCTCTACATAAGTCGAGAGCAACTTCTTAATTCCGCGGTACTCCAAGATTTTGCTGACGATAGGGAAGTCGTGTGCAAAGCCCTGAAGGTACTCCTCCTCGGTTGAGAACTGCTTCGTCTTGGTCATCTTCGGCTTATTGCTGATGCGTAACTTCGCAAAAAGCACCTCGCCAAGTTGGCGCGATGAGTTGATGTTTAGCGTAGGCTCTTCGGACATATCGCGCACCTCTGACTCAAGGCGTGATAACAACTCTCGAAGCTCGATAGCATAGTTGTTCAGCGCCTCGCTATTGATACGCACACCCTGAAGCTCGATATCGGCCAAGACATCAATCATAGGCTCCTCGATACGGTTGTAAAGCTCGAGCATACCCATCTTCTCGACTTCGGCGTAGAGAACCCTCTTAAGGCGCAACGTAACATCAGCATCCTCGGCGGCATACTCCGCAACACGCTCCACACCCACCATATCCATCGTAAGCTGCTTCGCACCCTTACCAATTAGAGTTTCGATGGCAATTGGCGAGTAGTTAAGGTAGCGCTCCGCAAGGAAATTCATATTATGACGCGCCTCGGCATCGAGAAGATAGTGCAGAAGCATAGTATCTATCTTATGGCCACGCACCTCGATACCCATCATACGCAACACCATAATATCGAACTTGATGTTCTGACCAATCTTCGTGATGTTCTCATCCTCGAACATCGGGCGCATAATCTCCACGTACTCCGCCATAGGGGCGTTGTGCATAGGCACATACCACGCCTTATGCTCCTCAACGGCAAACGACAGTCCTACAACGGCACTTGTCAAAGGATCGAGGCCCGAAGTCTCGGTGTCGAAGCAGAACTCCTTGAACGATAGTATCTTGGCACACATATCACGTAGCTGCTCGGCACTCTCTATAATGGTATATTCGTGTGGCGTATCTGCGATGGTATGCATAGCACCATCCGTAGGCTCTGCAACATCCACTGTCTCGACAACCTCTGCGCTTGCGGCAGGGGCCTCAACAGGTGCGGCCATCATAGCAAAGAGGTCACCCTGTCCCTCAAGGCTCGCGCGACGCTTAGCCTCGGCCTTGGCACGTGCCACCTCCTGAAGCTGCGTCTGCTTGGCCTGATGTGGGCCCTCCGACACAGGCTCCTCCGCAGCAACATTCTCCAAATCGCGAAGGAACGACGTGAAGTTCAACTCGGCATAAAGAGCCTTAAGCTCCGTATAGTTTGGCTCGGAAATCTCCATAGCCGCAGCGTCAAACTCAATAGGTACATCCAAGCGGATAGTAGTTAGCTCCTTGGCTAACAACAACTTATCACCCCACTCGGCGATATTCTTACCCGTCTTACCACCAATCTTATCGGTATTAGCAAGGATATTCTCAACCTCACCCCACTCTCGAACAAGTTTCGTAGCACCCTTCTCACCAATACCTGGAACGCCAGGGATGTTATCCGACGAGTCACCCCACAAAGCCAACATATCGCGCACAAGGCGAGGCTCCGTAAAGCCATACTTCTCCTCTATCGCGGCGCAATCTATAATCTCGATATTGTCACCCTTCTGGCGGTAGATAACACAATTCTGGTCAACAAGCTGGCCATAGTCCTTATCGGGCGAGACCATAAAGACCTTATGTCCCGCCTCGCCACCACGCTTCGCAAGCGTACCGATGACATCGTCAGCCTCGTAGCCAGCGACCTCCAAAATAGGAATACGCATAGCCTCGAGAAGGCGCTTGACGTATGGCACCGAGAGCTTGATATCCTCGGGTGTTGGAGGGCGGTTAGCCTTATACTCCGCGAAAATATCACGACGGAAGCATCCCCCAGGAGGATCGAACGCCACGCCAAGCATATCGGGTTTCTCACGCTTAAGGATATCGCGCAGGAACTTCGTGAAACCAAAGACAACAGAGGTGTTTACGCCATCACGGTTACGCATAGGGCGTCCCATAAAGGCGTAGTAGTACTTGAATATCAACGCATAGGCGTCGACTAAAAAGAGACGTTTCGACATTTACTCTCGTTTAGAAGTTATCCGATGCATACCACTCAGCGTATGACGTAGCTGTCTCGTGCAGGCGCAACGAGTGTAGCTCAATCTCCTCGGGCAAGGCGCCCAACAAGCGCTCGGCAAAGTCAACCAACATATTCTCGCACGTAGGCTGATAATCCGTAAGCACAACCTTCTCGAGCTTATAGCCCAAAGCCTCGGCAACCTCATCGGCCTGCGGCGTGCGACGCATCATAAAGGAGTGGTCAAGACGTGAGACAATCTGCTCGTTGACAATACGCTTGAGGATGCCAAAGTCCATAACCATACCCAACTTTGGAGAGCATTCATTGCACTGTGGCTCACCCTTAACGGTTACGAAAAGCTTGTACGAGTGGCCGTGAATCTCACGACATAGACCATCATAACCCTCAAGCATATGAGCAGCCTCGAAAGTAAACTCTTTGGTTAAACGTATAACTGACATATATCTATAATTTTAGCGTTCGTTATATTCTTTACAAAGGTATCAATTTATTTGCAATATCACAATAGAAACAACAATGAGGCGTTCTCTATTAGAGAGTTTTGTGCTATTTTTGTAGTCTGATTCCCCAAAATATGATTACTATGAAACGATATATTTTTGCGCTGTTGCTTCTTCTGCCTGTTGTTGCTCACGCTGAGATTCCCGCAGTGGCAAAACTTGGCAAGGAGGCCGAAAAGCAGAGAGATGTGGAGTATATGAGTGTCGGAAGTTTCGCGCTCGGTATGGCCTCGAAGTTTGCCGATAAGGAGCAGCGTGCGACGTTTAAGATGCTCGACAACATCGAGTTGATAGAGTGTAAAAACAGCAGCTATGCCCCGCAGCTTGTGGAGCGCGTAGAGGATATTATAGCGGAGGTTGGAGCGCAATTCATTGTCAGCCAGGATGATGGCAAGGCACTAAACGAGCTATATGGCATTCGCAAGGGCGAGGTTATCAACGAGCTGATAATCATCATACATAGCCATAAGGGTGGCGTGGCAGTAGTGGCTATGTCGGGCGAGATACCGATGTCACGTCTTGCCGAGATTGCGAAAATAAAGAGATAGAGAGAGGTGGCACAACGCCACAAAAATGAAAAAGGAGCGACCTGAAAAGTCACTCCTTCTTTTGTGGACCCAGAGGGGCATGATCCCACGACCTTCGGATTATGAGTCCGCTGCTCTAACCAACTGAGCTATGGGTCCAACGTTTAAAACGTTTCGTGGGTGCAAAGATAATAAATTTTTTATTACGAACAATCTACTTATAATATTTTTTTATCATTGAACCATTTACGAAACTCCGTGCAACGTAGCATAAAAAATGCCGTCGTTGGGATAGTACATAGCATACAGCCCAACAACGGCACTATTTATTAGTGGCAGATCGCCTGCCCGCGCTTTAAGCTATTACTTAAGAACGCCGAGGTTCTTACCAACCTTAACGAACGCCTCAACGCAACGGTCGAGCTGCTCGGTAGTGTGACCTGCAGAAACCTGAACACGGATACGTGCCTGGCCCTTTGGAACTACTGGGTAGTAGAAACCTGTTACGAATACACCCTCCTTCTGAAGCTCTGCTGCGAAGTCCTGTGAAAGCTTAGCATCGTAAAGCATAACAGCGCAGATAGCAGATACTGTAGGCTTGATGTCGAAACCTGCAGCAACCATCTTTGAACGGAAATGCTCAACGTTAGCAACAAGCTTATCGTGCAAAGCGTCGCTCTCCTCGAGCATCTTGAACATCTCGATAGATGCGCCAACTACTGCTGGTGGCAATGAGTTAGAGAACAAGTAAGGACGTGAACGCTGACGAAGCATATCGATAATCTCCTTGCGGCCTGTTGTGAAACCACCTACTGCACCACCAAATGCCTTACCAAGGGTACCTGTGAGGATATCAACCTTACCACGAAGATCGTAAAGCTCGGTGATACCACGACCTGTCTTACCCAATACACCTGCTGAGTGGCACTCGTCAACCATTACAAGAGCATCGTACTTCTCTGCGAGCTCGCAAATCTTGTCGAGTGGAGCAGCGTTACCATCCATAGAGAATACACCGTCGGTTACGATGATGCGGAAACGCTGTGCCTGAGCCTGCTTCAAGCACTCCTCCAACTCTGCCATATCGGCATTAGCATAGCGGTAGCGCTGAGCCTTGCAAAGACGTACACCGTCGATGATAGATGCGTGGTTCAAAGCGTCAGAGATGATAGCATCCTCAGCTGTGAAGAGTGGCTCGAAAACACCACCGTTAGCATCGAAGCACGCTGCGTAGAGGATAGTATCCTCAGTACCGAAGTAGTCAGCGATAGCCTTCTCAAGCTGCTTGTGGATATCCTGGCAACCACAAATGAAGCGTACTGATGACATACCGAAGCCACGCTCGTCCAAAGCCTTCTTCGCTGCGTCGATAAGACGTGGGTTGTCTGAAAGGCCAAGGTAGTTATTAGCGCAGAAGTTCAACACTGGGCGGTTAGCCACGTCGATCTCTGCACGCTGTGGAGACTCGATAATACGCTCGGTCTTGTACAAGCCGGCAGCCTTAATCTCTGCCAACTCATTCTGCAAATACTGCTGAAATTTTCCGTACATTGTCTTAATGTTTTAAGTTGTTTATGTATGATTTTGACTTGAAATTCGGTTATGTTGCGACACGAAAGTATATAATCAGTTACAAAGATATGATTTTTTCGCACAAATAACAACCCTCCAGCCCAACAATATTCAAAAAAATATCTCTTTGAGGGATATTTTATCCAATATAAATTCTTATCTTTGATAACATAAACCACTCTTTAGCTACTTATGAAGACTATAAAGATATTTATCGCATCATCCGACGAACTACGTAGCGAACGCGAGAAGTTTGACACTCTATTCGCTCATCTGAACAACATCTTCAAAAAACGCGACATACAACTTGAGGCCGTTAGATGGGAGTTTCTCGATTCATCGATGGGTAAAGAGCATAAGCAGGAGGAGTATAATCGCGAGATTAAGGAGTGTGATATCTGTGTTGTTATGTTCTGGCAGCGCTTTGGCGAGTATACCAACACAGAACTCAAGGTTGCAGATACGGAGCTTCGCGAGGGACGCAAACCTTCGAGGATATATGTATTCTTCAAGGAGCCTGGAGATGTCGCCTATGATTTACAGCTCTTTAAAGATGCATTTGAGAGAGAGTATGGACACTTCTACTGCAAATTCGATTGCATAGATAAGCTACAACTCGACTTCGTATTGCAGCTTGAGCATTTCCTAAATAGCAACCTCGTTAAGGTTGAAAACTCAGAGGTAAAACTCGACAATGTTTTAATTGCCCACCTCGATAATATCGGTTTTGCGGCGGGTAACGAGAAGTATCGAACACTTCGCGAACGTCTGGAGAAAATCGAGAAGGAGCTTGCAGAGCTTGAGCCAATATATCAAACTACGCAGAACGAGACTATTGGCAATATAATTAACAACAATAAACGCGAACGTGAGAATTTGCGCAAGGAGCTTGGAGAACACGAGCAGATTCTCTTGAACTCGGCTATTAACATCGCACAATTTGCTGGCAAACGCATCTCGGAGCGTATGAAGCGTGCCGTGGCGCTATTTGAGGAGGGTAAGGTGAGTGAGGCTAATGCTATTTTGGATGAGGCAGAGCGCGATGCCGACGATATTTTAAACGGACTGAGGGAGATAAAGGCGGTAGGTAAGCAAGCTATTGAGGAGCTTATTCTGCGCGCCTCTACGATGATTGCCGACGATAAATACTCTATTGACGAGCGTATCGAGAGGGTTGATGCCATCTACGCGAAGGCTGATGAATTAGCCCACGAGTGTGATTATGATGAGGAGAAATACGATAAACTACTGTTTGAGTATGCAGCCTTCTTAAGTATATATGCAAAGTATAATAAGGCTGTAGAAATCTACAATCGAGTAATCACATTGCGAGAGAGATTATATGGTACAGAACATCCTGATACTGCAAAGTCATATAATAACATTGGTGTAGTTTATAACGATTTAAGTGAATATGAAAAGGCATTGGAATACCATCTCAAAGCTTTAAAAATAAAAGAAAAGATTTTAGGAATAGAACACCATAATACTGCAATGTCATATAATAACATAGGTGTAGTTTACAACGATTTAAGTGAATATGGAAAGGCATTGGAATACCATCTCAAAGCTTTAAAAATAAAAGAAAAGATTTTAGGAACAGAGCATCCTGATACTGCAATGTCATATAATAACATTGGCAATGTTTACAACGATTTAAGTGAATATGAAAAGGCATTGGAATACCATCTCAAAGCTTTAGCAATATTCGAAAAAATATGGAGGATAAAACATCTTAATACTGCTGCTTCATATAATAACATTGGCAACGTTTACAGTCAATTAGATGAATATGAGACGGCATTGGAATACTATCTCAAAGCTTTAAAAATACAAGAAAAGGCTTTTGGAACAGAACATCCTGATACGGCAACGTCATATAATAACATTGGTGTCGTTTACGACGAATTAAGTGAATATGAGAAGGCGCTGGAATACTACTTTAAGGCTTTAAAAATATTTGAAAAGGTTTTAGGAACAGAACATCCTAATACTGCCTATTCATATGATAACGTTGGCGGTGTTTACGATAAATTAAGTGAATATGAGAAGGCTCTGGAATACTACTTCAAGGCTTTAAAAATCTATGAAAAAGTTTTAGGAGCGAAGCATATAGAGACAATAGTGTTGCTCGAAAATATAGAGACAGTAAAAGCAAAAATAAAAGAGTAACAAGAGTATACAAAACTCAAAAAAGGGTTATCAGCAACAAGAACGTTGCGATAACCCTTTATATTTAATACGTGATGAGGCGTTACTTCGCCTCGACAGCGCGCATAATAGCTACAAGAGTGCCGTTGCTCAACAATAGCATATTGTCGGCATCCATCTCATAGTGCGTAACTCGCTCCAACATATCATAGTAGGCGTTCTCCTGCTCGTGGTTAGGGCAGAAGCGACGAGTAGAACCGAGGTTCGAAATCTTCAAGCTGCGCGACTCGGTGATGTTATAGAGTGCCGAGAGGCGGTTGCAATCGCCCATACCCGTAACAGTGCCGTTGTCGT
Source organism: Alistipes sp. (assembly GCA_017559615.1). The sequence goes on from JAFYRB010000029.1 coordinate 34,598, forward strand.
GGAACAAAAGTGTAAACTGCTCATCCACAGCGGCAACATCGCGTGCCATAAGCTGAACAAGTTGCCACTCGGTGCCGACCAAAGGCTTAACAAGTTTCGCGCGTTTGCGACAATCGCAGCATCCTGTAACCATAACCAAACCAATTAGAAGGGTGGTGAAAAATAGTAGCGTACGTCTCATAATATCTAAATAGGTAAGCTATTTTATAATAAATAAACGTCAATGACGTGATATTATTATTTTTTTGACTATCTTTGTAGTCGCTACAAAGATACAACAAATCAACTAAAACAAATAGAAAAATGAAAAAAGTTATCGCTTCACCATTGGCTCCTAAGGCAGTAGGTCCATACTCACAGGCTATCGCACACGATGCTACACTTTACATCTCTGGTCAGCTCCCAATCGACGGCGCTACAGGCGTGATGGCAGAGGGCGTTGAGGCTCAGACACGTCAGGCTCTCACAAACCTCGGTTACATCCTCGAGGAGGCTGGTTACTCGTTCAACGACGTAGCTAAGACTACTGTGCTTTTGGCAGACATCGCGGACTTCGCAGCTATGAACGCTATTTATGCTGAGTTCTTCACTGGCGACAAGCCTGCTCGTATCTGCTACCAGGTAGCTGCATTGCCTATGGGCGCACGCGTAGAGATCGACGCTATTGCTATTAAGTAAGCCTATCCCTACGGATAAACAACTCAAAAAATGAGGGTGTCTACACATTGTGGACACCCTCTATTCGTATACTCACCACAGAGCTTATGCCTCGACTCTGTTTCGCATCGTAACATTCGTATTGAGCGACGCAACGAGAGTTTCGTAGTAGCTCTTCGACACAGGAATACGCTTAATGCTATCGTCATCGAGAGTGATGAAATGGAGGCGCTTATCATCCTCCATAACACTTATCTTATTGATATTCACAATGAAGGAGCGATGGCAGCGCACCATACACGTACCCGCAAGGCTCTCCTCGACACTTCGCGTGCGGCAACGCAACAAGTAAGAGACAATCTTGTCGTTGTGCTTGTAGTAGACCTTGATGTAGTTGTCCTCCGACTCGAGATAGTAGAGCGAGTCGATGTTTAAAGTTAGGCGCAACGTGCCGTTATTATCGTAGAGATTTATCATACGTGGTGAGGCGTTGACAGACTTTGCCTGCTTCTCCTCGGCCGAGGTACGCATCTCAACCTCATACTGCTTGCTATTTTCCAGCACACGATACTCCTCCGAGAGGCGCTGAAGACGATACTGCGTAGCCTGCAACTCCTCGCACTTGGCCCTATATGCCGCGTAGAACGAAACCAAGAAATTGGGGATTGCGAGGATGAACGTCACACACATCAACGCACGTGTGGCAAGCGTAGGCACCGACACCCCGTCGATGGGGAAGAACTCCACGGTGAAGAGCGTGTAGACTAACGATATGAGTAGGTTCTCGACCATTATCCACCAGATGTAGGTCATAACCGTAAGTTCGACTCTATCTTGCAGTGCGTACATCACCATTCTACTTACGATAAGTATTACGATTGAGAGTATGTAGAAGAGTAGCGATAGAGTAAAATGGAGTGTCTCGGCGGTACTAAACCAGATGGACAACGAGAATGGTTGATAGACCAAAAGGAAAAATCCCGAGAACAAAACGATGAAGGCAATGAGTGCCGAAATGTAGCGTCGCGAGATTAAGAATTTTGGTATTTCTCTCTCTTTCATTGGTAAAAAGTTTTGTTGTTCTGCCTACAAAAGTATGAAAAAGTGGCGATTTTGCAAAATTTTTACCACATATATTGATTTTTTACCACCGTATGTGATTTTTCGCCACATAACGTATGCGTGTATGGGAACAAGTGCATATCTTTGCAACGTTTTAAGAATTGGGCACTACGACTTCGTGTGACCATAATCGTTGCAGAAGCGAAAAATAGACCAACAGTCTTAAAGCAAAAAATGTTAAACTAACACAATTTTTCTTAATGAAAATTATTGGAACAGGTTCAGCACATCCTACTTGCTCGGTGACTAACCATATGCTCGAGCAGTTTCTTGAGACTACCGATGAGTGGATCACTGAACGTACTGGTATAAAGGAGCGATGTGTGATATCATCTGAGAAGCTCGAGGATCTCGCAACAATAGCTGCTAACAAGGCTCTTGAGGATGCTGGCCTTACAGCAAAGGATATCGACTTTATCATCTGCTCGAACGTTGTGAACGAGTATGTAACTCCTGCCCTCGGTTGTATCATCCAGGGACATATCGGAGCTACTTGCCCAACTATAGACCTTAACGCCGCTTGCGCGGGATTCATCTATGCCCTCGATATGGCGCACGACAAGATTGCGTGCAAGAAGGCAAAGAACATTCTTATCGTGTGTGCCGAGGAGCCATCACGTATGGTGAGCTGGAAGAATCGTAGTACGTGCGTACTCTTTGGTGATGGTGCGGGTGCTGCCGTAGTGAGCGAGGGTGACGAGATGAAGGCTATTCGTCTTACAACATCGTGCCTCCCAGAGGTGCTTTACTATCAGCGCGCTTTGGAGCCTACGCCTTACATCTCGAAGGAGGAGAACTTCGAGCCTTTGGTGATGCGTGGTCGTGAGGTGTTTAAGCACGCCGTAACAAGCTCGTGCCGCGATATCCGTAAGCTCCTCGCAGAGACAGGCTTGGAGGCAACTGACATCAAGTATTACGTTTTGCATCAGGCAAACCGCCGTATTATCGACTCTATCCGTAACTTCCTCGGTGTGGAGGAGGAGCGCGTGCCACACAACGTGGAGCGTTATGGTAATATCTCATCTGCGGCGTTGCCAGCATTGCTCGATGAGTTGAATCGTGGCGGCAAGCTTCAGAAGGGCGATAAGTTGGTATTCAGCGCATTCGGTGCTGGATTTACAACAGGTGCTTGCATCATTGAGTGGGCAAAATAGATTTCGAAATTAAAAAATAATTAGGACATAAGGTCCGAATAAAACTAAAAATATAGAAATGGAAAAGAGAGTAGTTATCACTGGTCTTGGAGCTATTACCCCTGTGGGTAACCACGTTGCCGAGACTTGGAACAACCTCGTTGAGGGAAACTGCGGTATCGACTTGATCAAGGGCTATGACGAGTATAACCTTCCTGTTAAGGTTGCTGGACAGATTAAGAACTTCGACCAGTCGGAGTATGAGCTTAACGCAGGTCTTGCACGTCGTAGCGATAAGTTCTGTGTATATGCTATGGCAGCAGCATCTGACGCTATGAAGGATGCGGGCTTGGTTAGCGGCGAGAATATTGACCCTGAGCGTCTTGGTGTTTACATCGGCTCGGGTATCGGCGGTATGGATACATTCGTAAACCAGACAAAGGTGATGCTCGAGGAGGGCGTAGGTCGTATCTCACCATTCTTCGTGCCTATGATGATCTCGAATATCGCATCGGGTAACGTAGCTATCTCGCACAACGCACAGGGTGTATGTCTTCCTGTGGTTACTGCGTGCGCTACTGGTACTCACGCTGCGGGTGAGGCGTTCCGCGCTATCAAGCACGGCTATGCTGACGCTATCATCTGCGGTGGTGCAGAGGCTTCGGTACACCCATTGGCTATCGGTGGTTTCGCAAATAGCAAGGCTCTTTCACGCGAGGAGGACCCACTTAAGGCATCGTTGCCATTCTCGGCTGACCGTCACGGCTTCGTTATCGCCGAGGGTGCTGGTATGATGATTTTCGAGTCGTTGGATAACGCCCTTAAGCGTGGTGCAAAGATTTACGCCGAGGTTGTAGGTTATGGCAATAGCTGCGATGCTCACCACTTCACTGCTCCACGTCCTGACGGTATCCCAGCGTCACGCGCCATTAAGCAGGCTTTGGATGAGGCAGAGTTCAACGCCGAGAGCGACCTTCTCTACATCAACGCTCACGGTACAGGTACTCCACTCAACGACGCTGCCGAGACTAAGGCTATCAAGTTGGCATTGGGCGAGGAGAACGCTAAGAAGGCGATGATTACCTCTACAAAGTCTATCACAGGTCATATGCTTGGTGCTACGGGTGCTGTTGAGCTTATCGCATCGGCACTCTCGCTCCACCACGGTGTTGTAACGCCTACAATCGGTCTTACAAACCCTGACCCAGAGTGTGACCTCGACTACACACCACTCAAGGCTCGTAAGGCAGACCTCACAGTAGCTATCTCAAACTCTTTGGGCTTCGGTGGTCACAATGCCTGCGTAGCACTCCGCAAGTGGGAGAACAAATAGTTTAGAAACGATTTAACGAAATAGAAGATATTATGAAACTTCTTGAAGGAAAGGTAGCACTCGTAACAGGTGCTGGACGTGGTATTGGTAAGGCTATTGCTTTGCGTTATGCCCAGGAGGGTGCTAATGTAGCATTCACAGATTTGGTTATCAACGAGGCTGTTGAGGAGACTGTTAAGGAGATTGAGGCTCTCGGTGTGAAGGCTAAGGCTTACGCTTCGAACGCTGCAAACTTCGACGAGACTCACGAGGTTGTGAAGCAGATTGTTGAGGATTTCGGACGTATCGACGTGTTGGTGAACAACGCAGGTATCACAAAGGATGGCCTTATGATGCGTATGTCGGAGGCTCAGTGGGATGCTGTAATCAACGTAAACCTCAAGTCGGCATTCAACTTCATCCACGCTGTAACGCCTATTATGGCAAAGCAGCGCTCTGGCTCAATCATCAATATGTCGTCGGTAGTGGGTGTTAGCGGTAACGCTGGCCAGTGCAACTACTCGGCATCGAAGGCTGGTATGATTGGTCTTGCAAAGTCTATCGCAAAGGAGATGGGCCCTCGTGGCATCCGTGCTAACTGCATCGCTCCAGGTTTCATCATCACCGAGATGACAAACCAGCTCTCACAGGAGATTAAGGATCAGTGGGCGCAGCAGATTCCTATGCGTCGTGGTGGTACTCCAGAGGATGTTGCTAACGTAGCGGTATTCCTCGGCTCTGACCTCTCGTCATACGTTAGCGGTCAGGTTATCCACTGCTGTGGTGCGATGAACTGCTAATAGCGGAATACGGCGCAGCGAGGCTGCATAAGAGATTGGGCTGAATGGGAGATTCCTGTTCAGCCTAATTCTTTATATATGGTATCCGTAGGCACAAAAAATAGGGCTGCACCCTCGCGGTACAACCCTACGCCTTTGATTGTTCTATGGGCAATGCCCAAATCAAGCAGTGCTTACTCAGCAACAACCTCTGCTGGAGCCTCCTCTGCTGGAGCCTCCTCTGCAGCGCACTCGCCACAAGCACACTCCTCAGCTGGAGCCTCCTCTGCAGCGCACTCACCACAGCACTCACCCTCAGCGCACTCACCAGCGCACTCACCTGTGCACTCGCCACAGCACTCTGTAGCAGCAGCCTCTGCGTTCTCAGCCTTCTTCTGGAAGCAACCGCAAGATACCATAGATACTGCAGCGAACAATACTGCCAAAGCAAAAATCTTCTTCATAGCTACAAAAATTTTAGTTAGTAAAATATTTTCTCAATACAAATTTACAAAAGCAAATTTAATTTTGGAAATTTTTGGGCAAAAATTTAGAGTTTGTGGTTAATTTTCCTCGAAAATGACCTCCACAGGGGTGTTTAGCAGCGTGTCACGCACCTCGCGGCGAGCATCGTAAAGCTCCTCGAAGCGGATGTTCTCACGCTTCGGAAAGGCCTTAGGATAGTGTGGTGTGAGCTGTGCCATAAGGATTTGAGCCTCCTCCATCGAGAGGCAATCACCAACCGAAACCTTGAAATAGGGACTCTCGTAGACCAAGTAGGCATTCAGGTGTGGGAACTTGCTACGGAAGCTCTCAAGCTCCGCCTGAGCATTATCGCCAGCATACTGGCCATTGTCCGAGAAGATGACAATACGAAAGCCACTGACAACCTTCGTGCGCTGCTTACTCTCAACAACCGAAACAGCATTGCGGGTATCGGAGTCCTCAACAACACGCACGTGGCTACCTGATATCGTGCGGCGTGAGAGGCTCTCAACCATAGCATCGACACTCTGTGCCATCGCCGTAGCGGAGATAACAACCGCTACAAAAAGAAGTATTAATCGTCTCATAATCATATAGTTCTAATCTAATAATTGTTCCAACTCTGTTATCACACGCTCCTCGATGCCGAGTCGCTGGATGATATCCCTCAACGCTACATCCTCCTCCTTTAGCGTACGGCGGAAGAGCATCGTGCCTCCACGCACCTCATACGAGAGGGTTACGTCGCCCATATCGCGATTTATAGCACGTCGCACCAAAGAGCCAAGAGCAAAGGTGCTACGTGACTTAAAACGCAGCGGAATGAGAACGGCCTCGGAGCTACGGGGCTGCACAACAACCTTGTCGCGAAGGGTGATGACGACACGTGTTGTGCCATCCACCTTTATCTCTACCTCGCCACGCTTAAGCACCAGACGCGCACAGCGGTCATTACGCACCTCAACCCATAGGTTGGCACCCGAAGTTGAGAGATGCGTCACACGCTCCACACCCTCGATGGCAACCTTCGGCTCACGACGGCGTGCCTCAGCATCGACACAAAAGAGCAGCAATGCTACGACAACAGCAAAAATATAACGCGGCAGACTCATCCTAAAACACTACTTTGTTGCTTCGTAGATATATGCAATACCGAAACTCTGACGGCGAAGACGAACGCTCTGGAAGCCTACGCTGCGGAGGATATCCGCGAAACGCTCAGGGGCTGGGAACTCCTCAACCGAGTCAGGAAGGTAGGTATAGGCACGGCTATCCTTCGATATCATCGCGCCGATGCGGGGCAAGAGGCGGTGAGCATACTGGCTATATACCCAGCGGATAAACCTATTCTTAGGCATCGAGAACTCCAACACTACCAACTTTCCACCAGGGCGCAACGTGCGGTATATCTCCGAAAGACCACGCTCCATATTCTCGAAGTTACGAACGCCAAAGGCTACGGTAGCAGCGTCGATGCTCTCGGTAGCTACCATCGTGAGGTTCTCGGCATCGCCCTTCTCGAGTGTAATGCGCTCCTCAAAGCCTAACTTCTGAATCTTCTTACGCGCCACGGCGAGCATCTCCTCCGAGAGGTCTACGCCCAAAATCTGCGTACCCTCAACGCGCTTTGCCATAGCGATAGCCAAGTCACCCGTACCTGTTGCTACGTCCATAATGTGGTGGGCCTTCGCACGACGTACGATGCGCATAACACGTCGTCGCCACGCCTTGTCGATATTCAGCGACAGGATATGGTTCAAGCGGTCGTACGTAGGGGCGATGTTATCGAACATCTCCTCGACCTGCTCCTTCTTTGATTGTTCCTCGTTATATGGTTTCATAACTCTAAATTTTCAGCCTACTCGTAGCGCATAATCTCGGCGGGAGAGATACGTGCCGAGAGCGCAGCAGGAAGTAACATAAACAACAGTGTAATGGCTATCGTAGCGCCAACGGCCATAAGCCACCATCCCCAGCAGAGTGCCGTAGGGACCGTAGAGAGTAGGTAGCCCTCCGATGGCAGAGGTATAATGCTCCACGTATGCTGCACAGCGATAAGCGCCAAACCTATGGCAGCACCCCACACCACACCACGCAGGATGATGAACAACGAGCGGTAGAGGAACAACCTCACAACGCCCCAGCGACGCATACCCAAGGCTCGCAACTGGCCTATCATACGCTCCCTCTCAAGGACTATGATAAGCAGCGCCGTAGCCATATTCAGCAGCGCAACGATAATCATTATAACTATAACGACCAAAGCCGTAATATCGTGTGTAGCAAGCCAGCCAAAGACCTGCGGGTAGATATCCTCCATCGTATATGCCTCGGCATCAATACCCATATCGAGGTAGAGGTCGATAAACTTGTCGTTGAGGTTCTCCTTCGCAAGAGCCTTGTCGGCATCCTCCGTAAGCCACAACTCATAGCCCGTAACAACGCCATTATCGCCATCGTAGTGACGTGCCACGTTGCGCATATCGGTGATTACGAACCTCTCGTCGAGGACATCAACACCTGTGTTATAGATGCCCGAAATAAGAAACCTATCGCGAAGCACACCACCATCCATATCGACAAAGAGCATCTCTATCTTATCGCCCACCGCGACATCCATCTTCGCAGCTATGCGCTCCGAGATGAGGATATCCTTCGTGCGAGGCTCCTCGCCAAGACGTGGAAACTCTCCCTTGATAATCTTCGTGGCGTAGAAGCGACTATCGTAGAGCGTATCGACACCCTTGAGGAGTACACCCGTAATGTTATCATCGTTTTTGAGGACTCCCTCCTTTGAGGTGAAGGGTGAGTAGCGCTGGACCATATCGCCTTTGAGCAACGACTCCAGCTCATCGCACCGCTCCAGGCCTACGGCCGAGACAACACCACGGCTCTGTGGCGCAGTGACAACAACATCGGACTGAACACCCGAGATAAGCGCTCCGAGTTCCTGCTTGAAGCCTATGACAACCGAGAGCGTGAGGATGATGACGGCAAGGCCTACGGCAGTGGCTACGGTGGCTACACGCTCCATAACTCCCGCCTTGGCACCGCCACGCCTGTCGGATAAACGGCGTGCTATGTCAAACTCGATACTTGCCATTACATATATTTAATAGGGCAAAGATAGCGAAAAATTGGTAAATGATTGAGCCAAACGTAGTAATTTGAACTACTTCCTCTAATAATTCACGAAATGTGAGGGGCTCAAGGAGTGTTAGGCGGTTTATTAACAGAGCCGTGTTCACAACTAAAAAACAACTATTAATAAATAGTAGACCAGAAATAGTTGGCAATCTCCGAAAAATTCTTAATTTTGTGGATGTTTTAACCTTATCTCGAAACACTATGGCAAAGCAATATAAAAAAACTTCGGAGAATAACAGCGAGGCTTTTGCACAAATGACAGGTATTGACGGCACTGTGCCACCTCAGGCTCCCGACCTCGAAAGGCGGTGCTGGGTGCGCTGATGCTGGAGCGTGATGCTATCATCGACGTGCAGGAGTATGTAAAGCCCGAGACATTCTATCTCGAGGAGCATCGCCTGATTTACAAGGCGATACAAGAGCTTTCGTTCGAGATGAAGGCTATCGACCTCTACACCGTTACGGAGCGTCTGAAGTCACAGAAGATGCTGCAGAAGGTGGGTGGCGCAGGATATCTCGCAGAGCTTACGCAGAAGGTGGCATCGGCGGCACACGTGGAGTTTCACGCCAAGATTATCGCACAGAAGTATGTGCAGCGTGAGTTGATACGTTCGGCAACGGAGATTCAGCGTCGCTCCTATGACGAGGAGGTAGACGTGACGGAGCTTATTGGCTATGCCGAGCAGGAGATATTCAAGGTGTCGGAGGGTAATGTGAAGCGCTCGGTGCAGTCGGCAGCCGACATCCTCCGCAAGGCGTTGCAGCAGATTGAGGAGGCTTCGAAAACGGCGGGAGAGTATAACGGTGTGCGTTCGGGATTTACCGATATTGATAGCGTGACACTCGGTTGGCAGCCTTCGGACCTTATCATCATCGCAGCACGTCCTTCGATGGGTAAGACGGCGTTCGTGCTTACGATGGCGCGAAATATGGCTGTGGAGTTCAAGACCCCTGTGGCATTCTTCTCGTTGGAGATGTCATCGGTGCAGTTGATGAACCGACTTATCGTTGCCGAAACGCAGTTGAGTTCGAAGGACCTACGTACGGGAAACCTCAACTCGCAGCAGTGGGCGCACCTCGAGACTAACACCGTGGAGCTTGGTCGCTCACCACTATATATTGACGATACGCCAGCGTTGTCGGTCTATGAGTTCCGTTCGAAGGCGCGAAGACTAAAGACACAGCACGATATTAAGTTGATTATCATCGACTACTTGCAGCTTATGACCGCCGCAACACCCGAAACACGTGGTAATCGTGAGCAGGAGGTGTCGCTTATCTCACGTACGCTGAAGGCTATTGCCAAGGAGCTGAACGTGCCTATCATAGCACTGTCGCAGTTGAGTCGTAATGTGGAGAATCGTGGCGGTACGAAGCGCCCACAGCTCTCGGACCTTCGAGAGTCGGGAGCTATCGAGCAGGATGCCGACGTTGTAGCATTCATCCATCGTCCTGAGTACTATGGTCTTACGACCGATGAGAATAATATGTCGACAGCGGGTATGGCCGAGATTATCATCGCCAAGCACCGTAATGGTGAGGTTACGGATGTGCCATTGCGATTTATCAAGGAGCAGGCGAAGTTCGCAGATGCCGACTCGTCGGTTACGGCGACGGCACTCCACAATCGTGATAGCTACCGCCAGCAGGAGACCTACGACGACTTCTCGTCGGGAAGCAATCAGGCGATGGGCATAAGCCCTGAGGCGATGGGTGGCTTCTCAAGTGGTATGATGTCGGGAGGCGGGGAGTTTGATATCCCTACCACTCCTACATCAAGCGATGAGTCACCATTCTAATAGTAGACTAATAGTAGAGGAGTATGTTCGTAAGGGTAAATAGTGGCGCAATAGCGGGTATTGATGCTGTGGAGGTTACGGCAGAGGTAAACGTCGCAGGTGGTGGCGTGGGACTATATATCGTGGGACTTCCCGATAATACTATCAAGGAGAGTGAGGAGCGTATTCAGGCGGCTTTCGAGAATTCGGGGTTTAGGCCCGTGACGAAAAAGACCGTCGTAAACCTCGCACCTGCTGACCTTCGTAAGGAGGGTTCGCAGTATGATATAGCCATTGCTGTGGGTATCCTTACGGCGACGGAGCAGATACATACCCCGATGTTGGAGGAGTCAATGTTCATTGGCGAGTTGTCGCTAAATGGCGTTATCCGCCCCGTAAAAGGTGTGCTGCCACTGGTGGCAATGGCACGTAAGAGAGGGTTGAAGAGGGTGTTTATGCCCGTTGAGAATATCTCGGAAGGTGCTGTGGTTGAGGGCATTGAGTCGGTAGGCGTAGGTAGTTTGGTGGAGTTATGCCAGATACTCGAAGGTAGGATACCCTACGAGGTGGCAGAGAGCAAAATAGGTAGCGAGGCGACGGAGGAAGATGAGTTTCGTGAGGACTTCGCGGATGTGAAGGGACAGGCCTATGTGAAGCGTGCGCTGGAGATTGCCGCGGCGGGAGGACATAACGTCATTATGATAGGCTCGCCAGGCTCGGGAAAGACGATGCTCGCACGACGTATGCCGACGATACTTCCGCCTATGACGCTCGACGAGGCGCTCGAGACCACGAAGATTCACTCCGTAGCGGGAAAGATAGGGGCGAACAAGGGACTTATAACACATCGACCATTTCGCGCTCCTCATCACCTGACATCGCAGGTGGCACTTATAGGTGGAGGACAGTCGCCACAGCCTGGTGAGGTGTCGCTGGCGAATAACGGAATTCTCTTCCTGGATGAGATGCCCGAGTTTGGACGTAACGTCTTGGAGGTGTTGCGCCAGCCGCTCGAAGATAGACATATAACAATATCGAGGGCGAAGTATAGCGTGGACTACCCTGCGCGATTTACGCTTATAGCATCTATGAACCCCTGTCCTTGTGGCTACTATAACCACCCTACGAAGGAGTGTACCTGCTCGGCAGCGGCAGTGCATCGCTATAAATCGCATATCTCGGGGCCTCTGATGGACCGCATAGATATCCATATTGAGGTTGTGCCTGTGCCAATCTCGGAGATGTCGTCGACCGTAAAGGCGGAGTCGAGTGCGGAGATTCGTAAGCGTGTGGTGGCGGCACGCGAGATACAGTTGCGTAGGTTCGAGGGGTTGGATATTCACTGCAACGCGATGATGAACAGTTCGATGCTACGAAGGTTTGCACCACTGGATAAGGTATGCTCAACGCTGTTGGAGAGTGCGATGGAGCGTCTGCAACTCTCGGCACGTGCCTATGACCGTATCATAAAGGTGGCACGTACCATAGCCGACCTCGAGGCGAAGGAGAATATTGAGCCTCAGCACCTTACCGAGGCTATTAGTTATCGCTCGCTGGACCGCGACACGTGGGGAGCAAGAGGATAGCAGAGGGGGCTGTGAGGAGATAGGAATAATGGATGATTGCGCGAACACGCACACACACAAACAGAGGGTGTAGGTCCGTTCGTGTGTGTGCATCACGCGGCGTAAGATATAGGAGAATTAACAACTTAAAAACGTAGAGAATATGAACTTCTGGAAGAGTTTTGGAGCTTCGATGCTTGCCTGGGTGGTAGGCGTTGTGGGAATTTTTATCTTTGCAATAGGCTCGTTGGTAAGTGCGCTCCTCGATATGAATATCGAAAGCGAGGGTGTGAAGCAGGAGTCGGTGCTATATATAAATATAGGTGAGAATATCGTGGATGCCCCTATGGCCTCGCCACTCGGAGGTATCGACCCGATGTCGATGTCCGTAAGTGAGCCTCTGACGTTGCTAAACGTGCTTACAGCAATAGAGCGTGCGGCAGCGGATGAGAATATCAAGGGTATCTGCATCTATGCCGATGGTGCGGGTGTGGTATCTACGGCAAACATCGAGGAGATTCGCTATGCGCTTAACAGATTCAAGGCTTCGGGAAAGTTTATCGTGGCGTATGACTACAACTACTCGCAGAGCGACTACTACCTTGCGTCGGTGGCTAACGAGGTGGTTATCAACCCTGAAGGTACGTTGGATTGGTATGGCGTTGCTATGACAAATGTATTTATGAAGGGTATGTTCGATAAGTTGGGCATCAGCGTCGAGGTGTTCCGACCTACGTCGTGCAAGTTTAAGAGCGCCGTAGAGCCATTTATCCTTACCAAGATGTCGGAGCCTAACCGCAAGCAGAATCAGGAGATGGTAGACTCTATATGGCAGAGCATCGCCGAGGATGTGGCACAGAGCCGTAACCTCACTATCGAGCAGGTGATGGAGTATGCTCGTAACATCGCAGCGTCGTTGCCTGAGGATGCGCTCAAATGTGGTATGGTCGACGCGGTGGCACAGGAGGATTACCTCGCAGAGGTGTTCGACCGCTATGGCGTGGAGCGTAACGAGAGAGGTGAGCATAACAAGATAACGTTGCAGAAGTATGCATCGACGTTGGCAAACCCACACCTCAAGACCTCGGTGGGTAACTCGGAGGCGTTGGCATATGAGAGTGCCTCGGTGATAGGTATCATCTATGCCGAAGGTCAGATTGTCGATGGCTATAAATATGAGGATGGCTCGGTGTATGGCTCACGTCTTGCGGCGGAGATTCGTGAGGCACGCTTGAACGATGCTATAAAGGCTGTGGTCATAAGAGTGAACTCGCCTGGTGGCTCGGCAATAGCCTCGGAGCTTGCGTGGAGGGAGATGGTGCTTCTGCAGCAGGTGAAGCCTGTGGTAATCTCGATGGGCGAGATGGCAGCAAGTGGTGGCTATTACATCTCTGCACCAGCAGATTACATCTATGCGGATAAGAGTACGCTTACTGGCTCTATCGGTGTTTTCGGTATGATTCCGAATATTAAGAACTTGCTAAACTACCGTCTTGGTATCACGTTGGATGGTGTGCAGACCTCGCCTGCGGCAATTACGCCAAACATCCTACAACCGATGTCGGAGATTCAGCGTAAGAACTTGATGAAGGGCGTAGACAGAGTTTACGATACCTTCACATCGCACGTTGCCGAGGGCCGTAACCTCGATATTAATGAGGTGCTGAAGATTTCCGAGGGTAGAGTGTGGAGTGGCGCTACAGCCTCGAAGATTGGCTTGGTGGATGCTATAGGTGGCATCAACGAGGCGGTGGGTAAGGCTATGGAGTTGGCAGATATAAAGTCGAACTATAAGTTATGTGAGTTTGTGGCACCGTTGTCACCATTCGAGGAGTGGCTATCGTCGATGACGATGGTCTACGCGAAGCAGTGGGGCTTGAACAGCGATATCTACGGCGAGGAGATTGTCAACATTATTAAAGAGATGCCTGAGGTATTCCAGCAGGTGGGAGTGCAGACTCGCGTGGCAGGTGACCTAAAGTTGGAGTTTTAACAAAATATTAGATATATGAACGAACAGTTAGAGGCGTTGCTACGCCAAATCATACACCCTGAGACGGGACAGAATATCGTCGACAGCGGTTTTGTGGATAGGGCAGATATGGGCGAGGATGGCTCGATAGCCATTACGTTGCGCTTCCAGAAGGTGCGTGACCCCTTTGCGCAGAAGATTAAGCGTCAGGTGGAGATGGCTGTAGAGGCTGCGTATCCCCAGAATAAGAGTATGGTAATCCTCCGCGAGGCGGCACCAAAGCCACGCCGTCAGGAGAATGTTTCGACAACAACCGAAATCACACGTGTCATCGCCGTAGCGTCGGGCAAGGGCGGTGTGGGTAAGAGCACCGTGACGGCAAACCTCGCCGTGGCACTACGTCAGAGGGGTTATAACGTGGGTATCTTGGATGCGGATATCTATGGTCCGTCGCAGAATAAGATGTTCGGATGTGAGGGTTATGTGCCTGATGCCGAGAGAGATGAGCAAGGTAACGACTATATCATCCCTTGCCAGTCGCTGGGTATTAAGATTATGTCGATTGGCTTCTTTATCAAGCCTACGGATGCGCTGATGTGGCGTGGTGGTATGGCTGTAAATGCGTTGCATCAGCTTATCCACCAGACACGTTGGGGTAAGTTGGACTACTTGTTGGTGGACCTTCCTCCAGGTACGGGCGATATTCACTTGTCGATTATCGGAGAGTTGAAGATTTCGGGTGCGGTGATTGTGTCGACACCACAGCAGGTGGCTGTTGCGGATGTGGTACGTGGCGTTGAGATGTTCCGCCATCCACAGGTAAACATTCCGGTGTTGGGCGTTGTGGAGAATATGGCGTGGTTTACGCCTGAGGAGTTGCCCGAGAACCGTTACTACCTCTTTGGTAGGGGTGGCGCTGCGCGTTATGCCGAGGCTGCGGGCATAGATGTTTTGGGCGAAGTACCTATCATTCAGTCGATTATGGAGGGTAGCGACGAGGGACGTCCTGCGGGCGGTTACGATCCACGCGTTGAGGAGTATTACGCCAAGATTGCCGCGAAGGTTGTTGAAAAGTTGCCTGCGGAGTGTTAAGAATGGTGTTGAAAAATATTAAGCAAATTTTGAAAAATAAATTTGCAGATTTGAAACGGTCGTTGCATATACGGCCGTTTCTTTTTTGCAAGTAAAAAGAATAGATTTTATTTCAACAGCAGTTTTTCATTTTTCCTCTTCTTATTAATATCTAATGTTAATAAAAAATAGATGTCGATATGTTGATAACGGTTGTTGACAATTGTTTATTATTTTTTTATTTATTTGATTTTTAATGATTTATATAAAAAAAGAATAATAAAAAAGAAGAGAAGGTTGTTGAGAAAATGTGGGGATGGAAGTTACTAACACAATCAACAGGGTTTATTATTTCTTTTTAATTTTAATATTTATATATAAGTATAAAAAAATAAAAAACTAATGTTGACAATTTCGGGGTTGAGGGGTTTGGCTTCGGAGTAGACAGAGGCTTTAACAAATTAACAAACACACACGTGTGTGGGGTGTGGTTCGTGAATTCGTTACAACTCCTCGGCTGGGGGCGAATGGTGAGGCGTTGATGGCTTGCCTCACTGGAGTGGTAGGCGTTCAGGGTGCAGAGATTTTATTTTTTTATTATTTTAATTAATATTAAATTTTAATAAATTTTAAAAAAAAAGAAAATGAAGAATTAATAAAAATCAAAGATAGTCTATGTATAAATATCTATATATATAATAGTATTTTCTGCCAAAAATGATTATCTTTGCGAAGATTACGCATAAAACATTTTATTATGCAGATAGATAAAAGTAAGTTAGATGAGCTTCGAGGACTCTTGGCAACACCACAGAGAATCGTTATCCTCGCTCATACAAATCCCGATGGCGATGCCGTAGGCTCCTCGTTGGCGTGGGCAGAGATACTACGCCAGGAGGGACATAAGGTGGAGTGTGTGGTGCCTAACAGATTCCCATACTACCTCGACTTTATGCCCGCTTCGGAGCAGATGATAATATATAAGAGCGATAGCC
>JAFYRB010000030.1 GCA_017559615.1 Alistipes sp.
ATGCAGTACAACGACTCATATTCGGAGAACGTACACTCTTATGTAAATAATATCAACACCATCGAGGGTGGTACTCACCTTACAGGTTTCCGCTCGGCTTTGACACGTACCCTTAAGAAGTACGCCGAGGAGAGCGGTATGCTTGCCAAGTTGAAGTTCGATATCAATGGTGATGACTTCCGCGAGGGTCTTACAGCGGTTGTATCTGTAAAGGTTGCCGAGCCACAGTTCGAGGGCCAGACCAAGACAAAGCTCGGTAACGAGGAGATTGCAGGTGCTGTAAACCGTGCTATGTCTGCGGCGTTGAGCAACTATTTGGAGGAGAATCCAAAGGATGCAAAGGCTATCGTACAGAAGGTTATCCTCGCTGCACAGGCACGCCACGCAGCACGTAACGCACGTGAGGCTGTTCAGCGTAAGACCGTACTCTCGGGTGCTGGTCTTCCAGGTAAGTTGGCAGACTGCACAAGCCGCGACCGCTCTATCGCCGAGATTTTCTTCGTCGAGGGAGACTCTGCGGGTGGTACTGCAAAGCAGGGCCGCGACCGTAACTTCCAGGCTATTATGCCTCTTCGTGGTAAGATTCTTAACGTTGAGAAGGCTCAGGAGCATCGTATGTGGGAGAACGAGGAGATTAAGAATATGTTTACCGCACTTGGCGTATCTATCGGTACTGCCGAGGATAGCAAGGCTCTTAACCTCGAGAAACTCCGTTACGATAAGATTATCATTATGACCGATGCCGATGTCGATGGTTCTCACATCGCAACATTGATGCTCACCTTCTTCTTCCGTAAGATGAAGGCACTTATCGAGAATGGCCATATCTACATCGCTACCCCACCTTTGTACCTTGTTAAGAAGGGTAAGGTTGAGCGCTACTGCTGGACCGATAAGGAGCGCGATGAGATTACCTCGGAGCTTGGCTCAAAGGGTGTTCACATCCAGCGATACAAAGGTCTTGGTGAGATGAACGCACAGCAGCTTTGGGATACAACTATGAACCCTGATACACGTATCTTGCGTCAGGTTACTGTTGAGAATGCTGCCGAGGCTGACCACATCTTCTCAATGCTTATGGGTGACGAGGTTCCGCCACGCCGCGAGTTTATCGAGAAGAATGCTCATTACGCAAATATTGACGCCTAAAAATAATCGAGGGGCTGCGCTTGTGTGCGGCCCCTATTTTTAAATAGTATACGGCTATGAATGTAACTGTAATTGGAGTTGCTGGTGGCACGGGCTCTGGCAAGTCGACACTTGTAAAGCGTCTGCAGGAGGCCTTCGCAAATGATGATGTAGCAACGCTATGTCACGATTACTACTACAAGGCACACCCTGAACTAACATACGAGGAGCGCACGAAGCTTAACTACGACCACCCTGCTGCGTTCGACACCGATATGTTGGTTGAGCATATCCGCACTCTTAAGTCAAATGTTCCTATCGAGCATCCTGTATACTCTTTCGTGGAGCATAACCGCACCGAGGAGAGCGTACTTGTTAAACCTTCGAAGGTTATCATTGTTGACGGCATCCTCATCTTTGAGAATAAGGAGTTGCGTGAGTTGATGGATATTAAGGTGTTCGTGGACACCGATGCTGATATCCGCCTTGCCCGCCGCATCCTTCGTGATGTATGTGAGCGTGGTCGTACTATGCAGTCGGTTATCGACCAGTATACCACAACTGTAAAGCCTATGCACGAGGAGTTTGTGGAGCCTTCGAAGAAGTAT
Organism: Alistipes sp.; assembly: GCA_017559615.1. The sequence continues at coordinate 1,737 of JAFYRB010000030.1, forward strand.
GCCGATGTCATCATTCCAGAGGGAGGTTTCAACTCGGTTGCCGTAGGTATGCTCATTCAGAATATTCGTTCACTTATAGATAATAAGTAATATGTATAGACTTAACATCCTTTTTCTATCGTTTATCGCCCTGCTTTTTGCAGGTTGCAATACCGCACAACGCCCATCAGCACTCCTCGAGAACAACTATCTTGTTCTTGCTTCGGAGGATGTGGCAAATGATGCAGAGTGGATGGCTGTTGCCGAGAAACTCGCTAAGAAGCATAACTCTCATATCGTAACCTTTGCCGAGGCACCTGGTGATGTACTGGAGACTCTCCGCGCGGAGAACCCTCGCTACGTTGCGATTGTCGACAAGCCAGAGAATATTGGTCGCGACTATGTCATCGACCTTCACCTTATGTGCCGCGACATTGACGAGGATATCTATGCCGATTTCTTGTGGGGTATTATCACAGGCTACGACGCTGCGGCTGCCGAGCGTATGGTAGACAATAGCACCGAGCCTTTGGTTATCAAGGATGCCGTAGCTACAATTATGGAGCTAAACTCTGCAAAGTGGTTCGACAACTACGCTTGGGTAGACGACCACACACGTGGCCTTTGGGGTTATAAGAATGGCCGCGATGCGGAGATTGTAACCGATATGGTCGAGAAGGAGGAGGTCCTCAATAAGTTCAAGGAGCTTTACGAGGCTTACGATCCAGACCTTGTTGTAACTGCAGCTCACGCTACGCAGCAGAACCTTGAGATGCCCTACTCTTTGGGACACATCAGACCTCGTGACGGTAAGCTCTACGCACAGAATATCTTTACAGGCGAGGAGCGCGACATCATCGAGTCGGGCAAGCGCCGTGTCTACACCGCAGTAGGCAACTGCCTTATCGGCGATATGAACAACACCAAGGAGAGTATGGCCGCAGCGTGGATGAATGGCTCGAATGCCGCTACGATGATTGGCTACGTGGTAACCACTTGGCACGGTCGCAATGGCTGGGGCGCACTCAAGTATTGGGTGACCAACCCATTACGTTACACCTTGGCCGAGGCGGTATATATGAATCAGCAGGATTTCATTCACCAGCAGGATGCGTGGTATCCCGAGCTTCGCAAGGAGCGTTATACCTTCTGCGATGGCTTTATGGAGGAGCTAAACACCGCTGCGGAGCGTATGCAGGAGGTTTTGGGCCGCGAGGTATCGTTCGATAGCGCAGAGGATTGGGATATGCTTGGCTTCTGGCACGACCGCGATGTGTTGGTGTACTATGGCGACCCTATGTGGAACGTAATGCTTCAGGGTGTAGAGAGCGAGAATGACTACACCGTTGAGTCACGCCTTGAGGGTGGACAGTACATCATCACCATCACCACTTCGGAGAACTTCTCATTGGAGCGTATGAAGGGTGATAAGTTTAAGCAGGAGCACGTCCTCGACCTTCCATTCAGCTACTTCTTCCCAGAGCGTTTGGTAAATCCTCGCTTGGCAGAGGGTGAGGCGTGGGATGTAGCTCTCGACGAGAACTTTATCTTGGTCTACAACGCCGAGTTCTCACCATCATCAACCTACAAGATTATCCTCGATGTGGAGTAAGCCGCAAATATAAACAGAATAAAATAATAACATTATGAAGAAGTTTTTATCATTTTTCGCAATCGTAGCACTGCTCTTCACAGCGTGCGAGAATCCTAAAGACGACGTTAATGGTAACAATGAGCAGATTAAGTTGACATCAAGCTCAGAGGTTAAGGTTAACAGCGGCAGTGCTATGGCATTCATCAACTATGAGATTTTGGAGATGGTTGCGGGTGCAGAGGTTAAGGCCGAGGCTAACGTATCTTGGATTGGCAACTTTGACTACCGCCAGCAGGGTAAGATTAACTTTACCGTAGAGAGAAATCCTGATGCCGAGCCACGTGAGGGTGTTATCACCGTATCGTACGATAAGTCGAAGTTGGAGGTAAAGATTATCCAGGCTCTCAGCGAGGCTCCTACAAACAAGCAGATTAACACCCCACTGCTTCAGGGTAAGTATTATGGCAATGTTCAGGGCCTCTACAACTACTACTTGATATTCTCTGATCTTGGTATGGATGCGAGCAATATGTACTCTACACCAAACGCCTACTACTACTTTGTTGACCTATATCTTGAGGCAGAGCCAAGCGATATGTCACATATTAAGGTTCCTGTAGGTGTTTATGAGTTTGACGCGAACAATATGCCTATTGGCGATACATTCAAGGAGCAGTGGAGTTGGTATCAGATTAACGACGAGAGTGGCTCCTCTGTATCTCAGATTCACTATGAGAGCGGTAAGTTTACTATTGAGGAGAATAAGATAACTCTTGAGATTACGTTGACAGTTGACCACGTTCAGGAGACTCATAAGGTAGTTTACGAGGGCGATTACTCACTCCTCGACTGCACAAATGAGGTATACGAGTAGTATCACTACTTAATAACTAAAAATAGTCACCTTCTTGGAAGGTGACTATTTTGTTTTAGCGAGCTATGTAAAGACTATAAGCACATCTCGAATATCGCCTCCACATCCGAAGGTGTAAGAGTCTTAAAGCCCTTGATATCGCCATAGCGGCACGCCTTCTTTGCCATCATCGCAAAATCCTCACGCTTGATACCTACCTCGGTAAATGTACGCTGCAAGCCCAACTTCTCGAACAAGAACTCCTCGGTAAGCTTAATACTAAGCTTCGCAATCTCCATCTTATCCAACTTCGCATCAATACCAAACACATTCACACCATACTGAACATACTTATCGACTGTTGTCTCATCCAAACAGTACTCCATCCATCGTGGTGTGAGGATAGCAAGACCAAGGCCGTGAGTGATATCATAAACTGCCGATAGCTCGTGTTCCATAGGATGACAGCTCCACGCCTTACGCTTACCACCATTTATAAAGCCATTAATAGCCCACGACGATGTCCACATTAGGTTGGCACGCGCCTCGTAGTTCTCTGGCTCGGCAACAGCGATAGGTGCATACTTAACAACAGTCTTGAGCATACCCTCCATAAAGCAGTCGAGCATAAAGAGGTCCTCCTGTGTATTAAAGTAAACCTCCATAATATGCGACATAATATCCGCCGCACCGCACGCAGTCTGATACTTACTAACCGAGTAGGTAAGCGTAGGATCAAGGAACGACACACGTGGCAACAACGCAGGAGCCAAGCGACCAAGTTTATCGCCAGTCTCAAGGTTCGAGATAACACCCGCAGTATCCATCTCCGAGCCAGTCGCCGAGAGTGTCAAAATTGTAACAATTGGCAACGCCTCGTCAATAGGCTTTGCGTTAGCGCCAAAGAACTCCCAAGCATCGTGCTCCACACACGCACCTGCGGCCATAAACTTCGTAGCGTCGATAGTAGAACCACCACCTACTGCCAACAGCACATCTATACCCTGCTCCTTACATATTGCAACACCCTTACGTACCGACTCGATACGTGGATTAGGCTCAATACCCGACAACTCGAACACCTCAAGGTTTGCTTTATGTAACTCCTCGATCACTCTGTCGTATAGGCCACTACGCTTTATAGAGCCACCACCATAGGTAAGCAACACGCGCTTACCAAATTTCTTAAGATCCTCGCCCAAATGTCCCAACTGATTCTCACCAAAATATACCTTCGTTGGGATGTTATAAACAAAACCATTCATATCGTAAAATTTTATATATCGCCAAGTGCGACGATGTTATTCAACACAGCATATATCGTCAATCTGCCAATCGAGCGACTATGCAACTTTTCGCAAATATTATTACGATGGAAGATTACCGTTGCAAGGGAGATATTCAACTCGTCTGCTATCTCCTTATTTATACGTCCCTTTACCAGCAGTGCCAACACATCACGCTCACGTGCCGAGAGTAGCGGCTGCTGCGCCTCTTCGTTTGACATCGCCTCGTGATGATGCACGTGTCTAGGGTGTCCCATTTGGTGGATATGCAGAATCTGGCGCACTATATCCTGCTCCGATGCCGTAGCGTCGATAGTACGAAATCCCGACTGCACAAATGGCGATGCCTCACCCTCGGTGATGACCATAGTTCGTGCCATAAGCGGGCGAAACATCTCCGTATTATGAAATAGGATATTCGCCGAAATAAAGTAGTGTGCAACCCTCGCCTCCGCAGCGTTGAACTCCGCAATACTGCTATAGCTCACCACATCAATGCCTGGAAGCATATCCGACAGCAAGCTACGCAGAGCCATAGCGCTCAACGTATTCTCCTGAATAATAGCAATCTGAGGGCGCATCATCATACTACTTCGCGATATATACCTCCATCAACTTTGCGTCACCCTCGACCAAAATCTCGCTGGTCTCGGCAGGGATAAGAATCACCTCTCCCTCCTCCAAACTCTCCGCATTGCCATCAGCAATGAGGCGCACCGAGCCATTAAGAGCAATATACACCACAAATGAGTCGAGTGCCGAGTGGTCAAAGGTCTTTGCTCCAGCCACATCGTGCAACACCATAGTGAAGTAGTTTGACTCGATAACCTTCGCCTCACCACCTCGCTGCAAGTCATACTTACGGTGTAGAAGCTCGGCATCAGCCTCAAAGTCAATAGCATCCACGGCAAGTGCAGTATGCAACTCGCGGCTCTTACCCTCGGCATCTACTCTATCCCAGTCGTAAATACGATAGGTGATGTCTGATGTCTGCTGCACCTCTACAACCTCCAAGCCAGCACCCAACGCGTGTACCGTACCCGCAGGGATGAAGAAGGTATCACCAGGCTTCACCTCCACCTTATTGAGCAACTCCTCGAGGCGTGACTCCGACACCGCAGCGATATACTCCTCGCGTGTGAGGTTTAGGTCCTTGAAACCGAGATATATTGCAGCACCTGGCTTACAATCAACCACATACCACGCCTCTGTCTTTCCGAAGCTATTGTGGCGCTCCTCGGCCAAAGCATCGTCGGGATGCACCTGTACCGAGAGCTTATCGTTGCAATCGAGATACTTAATCAGCAATGGGAACTCAAGACCATAGCGCTCGAAATTCTCCTCGCCAACAAGCTCACCCATATAGACCTCGATAACCTCCTCAAGGTTATTACCCTTGAGAAAGCCATTCGCAACAACCGAAACATCGCCCTTTACAGACGACAAGTCCCAGCTCTCGCCATAGAGTTTATCTTTCGAAAGACGGCCCGCCGCCTTACCCTTCTTTGCCAATATCGCCTGACCACCCCAGATACGCTCCTTAACACGTGGTTTAAACTTCAATGGATACAACATATAATCCTCTTAAAATAGTGATTCAACATAAGTTACAACCTCGTCGATGTCTACATTCAACGAGAACACCTTGCTTGGCTTGAGGTACCACAACTGACGATTCTGCTTTGCAGCCTCCTCGCCCGCACCAGTGATGTTAAGCATAATGCAAGCATCCTTGTCGATTGAGCCAGCCTCGACCATCTTGATAAGCGATGCAAGTGCCACGCCTGGAGCAAGGTTAATGTCAATACCCTCCAACTCCTTGAAGAGCTTACAAGCACGGCGTGCCTGAGCATTCGTAGCCACCACAACATCGCCACCCGTAGCCTTCAACGCATCGTAAAGACCACCTGCAAAGCTATATGGAGGTCTGCGGTTCGACAACACCTTTGCATCAATAAGCTCGGCATCACGACGTGCCTTCTTTGCATCATAAGGCAACATCTCGCGTGAGTCAGCACGCCAAGCGTCGAAAATAGGAACGAATGGAGCATTCTGCGACACGATGAGCTTCATAAGGTTATCACCATAGCGACCATCCTCGATAAATCGCATATTAGCCTCCCACGCTGCGATAGCACCCGTACCCGAGCCTACAGCCTGGAAATAGTAATCTGGAATACGGCCAATGGTTGTCACCGCCGACATAACTGTTGTAGACATACCATCGCGGCGTGCAATATTCTTTGCACCACCCTCTGGATAGAACTTCGACGACTTAAGTGCCATATTGCCAAGGTTAATGGCATCGAAATAGTCGCCACCCTTCTCACAAGAGATGAGTTTCACGCAGTCGTTCAAAGGCTCGGTAAACCACAACGCATCGAGGTTGTCCGAAGGCACTGCCAACAAAAGCTTAATGTTGTTATCCGAACATACACGAGCAAAGGCACGCGCAGTGTTTCCCGCAGATGCTACGACCAATACTCTATCCTCCGACTCGTCTATTCGCGCGCAAACGCTATATGCCTCAGTCTCCTTGAACGAGCAAGTCGACATCTTCACACCACGCTTTGGGTTGTAGCCGCTCATCGTAATCCACAAGTTCGACAAACCGAGATGCTTTGCCAACGCCTCGCTCTTATATGTCACAGGAGCCGAAGAGCCCTGCAACATTCGCTTTACAGGAAGCCAATCGCAGAATTTGTAGAAGCCATACTCATCCGACTTCACCTCCAACTGCTTCTTCTCGTAGATAGCACGCACGAGCGAAGGAGTTTTACACTCTCTATCGTCCAAAATCCAACCCTGATCCTCGAACTCTCGACCAGTGGCCACACACGACAACGTATACTTTGTAGGTTTAAAATTCTCCATATTTCGTTTAGTTATTCTCTATCGTGCAAATTTAACTTTTTTTTCTCGATAATCAAGACCTATTCACACCTAATAATTAATAAATTTAGGTACGATTGTATTATTAGAAAATAATTTCTACCTTTGTATGATAATGGTCTAAAGCCAGGAAACGAAAAATATAAAACGAGATACTATGAAAAAGATTCTTTTAATCATTCTTTCTGTTGTGGTTGTTGCCGCAGGTGCTACGGTAGCGGTACTCTCAACAAACAAGTCGACCTTCGTTCAGCGCGATAAGATTGAGGATACACTCTTCTGCTACATAAACCTCGACCAACTTACCAAGAAGGGTGCTTTCGAGAAGTATATCACCCCAGAGCAGCGTAAAATGTGGGCATCGATGGCTACTGCAAATATTGAGAATCAGAAGGCTATAGCACATATTGAGGCTATCTTCACCGATTTCAATAATAGCGGTATTGACTTCACAAAACCTGTTTATGGCTACTTGGATAACTATAAAAACTTTGTATTCGTAGCAGAGGTTTCCGATGTCACAGCTCTCGATAATAGCATTAACACCCTATCGTACCTTATCGAAACAGAGGGTGAAGAGCCTATCGTAATCAGCCATATTGACGATGAGCGTTCGTTCGATATTGGCGAGTATCTCTTTGGCTTCTACGACAAAAAGCGCTTTACTATCGTAATGGGCGAGAACGAGATGGTTGCAACATCAATCTCCGAGGCTGCTCAGCGCAACCTTGCCGACTGCTCTATCTTTGGAGAGAGCGATATTGCAACCTACATCAACGCCAATAAAATTAAGAACCTCCTTAACGATAGCGAATTAGTGGATAATGATGTAGACGATGCGGTAGCACAGGACCTCTCGCAATATCTCGGCGAGGATGCACATATCATCAGCAGCCTCACCTTCGAGCCTGGCCGCATCGTAGCAACAAACAAGTGCTATAATTTCAACACCGAGAAATTTGAGGGACTCACAAAGAAGTGCAACAACGACCATTTGGACTATATCAGCGAGGATGCTATCGCCGTATTGAACTTCGGTCTCGAGGGCCAGATACTATCGGAGCTAATCACCGAGTTCATAAACAGCGACTTATCGAACATACTCGGCATCAACCTCCACAATGAGGAGAGAATGGCGCTGGCCGTAGCGTGTGATGCCATAGAGTCAATCAATGGCGACACAACCATAGTTCTTGAGTCTATCGACGGCACCCTTCGTGAGCGCTTCAACTACTATACAGGAGATGTCAACTATCTGCCAGAGATGAAGTCATTCAAGGCGGCTGTGATGATGGATGTTAGCGATAGCTACATCATTACAAATGTTGGTCAGTACTCAATGGGCCTTCTCCTTAAGGTTGATGATAAGCACTACGCGAGCCAGTTTGGCAACTACAAAATTACCCTATTGCAGAGCGAGGACTTGCTCTTTGGAGGTGTGAATATGAAGCCTACAAAGGCCGAGAATCCTGCATCTAATGCTATTTGGGCAAAGGATATCGAGGAGTCTTACGGCTATGCTATTATCAACTTTAACAGCTTGCGAGAGAGCAAATTTACGGGTAGCATCTACGACATTCTCATTGAGGAGATTGACCTCGAATATGGCGATACGCTCCATAACCTCAAAGAGATGTTTAGCTACGCATACATAACCAGCGAGGATATTCTCTGCAACAAGAGCGTTGTAGTATTAAATGATGAGTCTACAAACTCTCTTGAGCAGTTCACAAGCATCCTCATTCCAGTGATTATTAGTGAGATGAGCGCATCTATATTCTAAAACGATTTAACTGTGAATAAGATTCAATTAAATAGTGTCGTACCAGAGATTTTCGCCGCGCGCGAAGGACTTTGTTCCGACATCTGGCACCGCGACTTCAGCTTCGAACGTGGCAAGAGTTATCTTATAAAGGCTGCCTCGGGTACGGGAAAATCATCGCTTTGCAGCTACCTCTATGGTCAGCGCGGTGACTATCGTGGCACAATACTCTTCGATGGCGAGGATATCAACACCTTCGATACGAATCGTTGGTGTGAGATTCGCCAACGCCATATCAGCGTACTCTTCCAAGATTTGAAGCTCTTTGGCGAGTTGACCGCCCTCGAGAATATCGAGATTAAGAACAACATCACCCACCACAAGAGCCTCAAGGAGATTGAGCAGTTGTTCGAGGAGTTAGGCATCGACGATAAGTTCCACTCTCGTGTGGACCGTATGTCCTTCGGCCAGCAGCAGCGTGTGGCATTTATTCGTTCGCTCTGCCAGCCTTATGACTTCATCCTTCTCGACGAGCCTATCTCGCATCTGGATGACCAAAATAGCGATATTATGCGCGACATTCTCCTTCGTGAGACCGCGAGCAACGGTGCTGCGATTATCGCAACATCTATTGGCAAACATATGAATATTGAATACGACGTATGCCTAAATCTTTAATTCTTATATGGCAGCTTCTTCGTAAGCACATCAGCATATTTGAGTTGGCTATATTCTTCATTGCCAACCTTATAGGTATGACCGTAATTCTCTCGGGCGTGCAGATTTATAGCGACCTTAAGCCAATTATTACGGGCGAAGGTTCGCTTATCGGCAACGACTATATCGTTATCACCCACCCTGTGCAGCGCGTGGGTATCAACACCGAGGTCTTTAGTCAGGAGGATATCGACGAGCTCAATGCCTTGGAGCATATAAATAATGTAGGTAGCTTCTCGGCATCGCAGTTCGAGGTTGATGGCAGCATAATGTTTAACGGCCGTAAGCTCTCCTCGATGCTATTCTTCGAGAGCGTTCCCGATGAGTTTATCGACATCGAGGCAAGCGGCTGGAGGTATAATATTGGCGATACAACAATTCCTATAATCATTCCTCGTAACTACCTGAATCTCTATAACTTTGGATTTAGCAGCACGCAGAATCTTCCGCAGATTACCGAGGATATGATTAAGAGCGTATCGTTGGGCCTTCGTCTTTCGGGCAACGGCCTTTCGGATGACTACACAGGTCGCATCGTTGGCTTCTCGGATAGAATCAACACGATACTTGTTCCCGACGACTTCCTTAAATGGGCAAACGCTCACTACGGAGATGTTGAAGAGCAGGAGCCTACACGCCTTATCCTCGAGGTTAGCAACCCAAGTGAGCCATCGTTGATTAGCTACTTTGCGGAGCATAACTACGAGATTGAGAATAAACCTTCGGAGAGCAGCAAGGCGTTGTTTATACTTAAAGTATGTATTGCGATAATCATAGGTATTGGTGTGATATTCTGCATATTATCTATAATTATTCTCACGTTGAGTATCTACCTTCTTTTGCAGAAAAACGTCAGCAAACTCGAGAACTTGGTGCTTATAGGCTACACACCTCGACGTGTTGCTACGCCATACAAAGTGATAACTCTGATTCTCAACCTTTCAATCTTCGCAATCAGCCTTATATTGATATATATCGCCGAGGGACACTATATGGGTTACCTCTCGGAGATTGCCGGAAGAACGCTGTCATCTTCACCAACAACTGCGGTTATGACAGGTGCAATCTTCACCTTCGTGGTCATTGCTTTCAACTTCTTTATCATCAACCGTAAAATTCGAGAGATATCACGCAAGCGATGATACGCAAAGCACAATACGATGATATAGAGGCTATTATGGCTATTGTCCGCGAGGCACAACTCTCGTTACGCGAGCTTGGCATCGACCAGTGGCAAGATGGATATCCCTCGCGAGATGTCATCCGCGAGGATATAGATAGTGGTGTGGGATACCTGCTCCTCGATGATGAAAACCGCCCTATAGGCTACTCGGCGATAGTGCTAACGGGCGAGGATACATACCTTCAGCTTGCGCCATCGGCGTGGCATACATCCGAGGAGTATGTCGTGGTGCATCGACTTTGCGTTTCGCGCAGTGCGTGCCGTGAAGGTGCTGCTACCCTACTTATGCGCTACGCTGCCGATGTAGCCCGCGACAACAACCTACATAGTTTTAGAATTGACACCCATCGAGGCAACATACGAATGCTTGCGATGCTCAAGAAGTTTGGTTTCGAGTATTGCGGCATAATATACTATCCAAGTGGTGAGCGTCTTGCTTATGACCTCGACCTTTGCAAAAGTAAAATATTGTAACACAAAACCTTATGGCAAGTTACCTACAAGTAGACAACATATCAAAATCATACGGCGATAGGACTCTTTTCGAGAACATCAGCTTCAATATCAACGAGGGTGATAAGATCGCTCTTGTTGCGCCAAACGGCACGGGTAAATCTTCGCTACTGAAGATTCTTGCGGGCATCGAGCACTCCGACCGTGGTGGCGAGGTGAAGTTTATGAAGGATATCCGCGTTGCGTTTCTCGACCAGGATATGACCTTCGACCCAGCACGCACCATCTTTGATGAGGTATATTCACGTATGGGAGATTTAGCACCCGAGATTCGAGAGTATGAGTTGGCTGTGGCAAGTGGCGATAGCAAACGTCTCGAGCAGGCCATAGCAGCTATGGATGCGTCGGGAGCGTGGAGCGTGGAGCAGAATATCCGACAGGTGCTTACCTCACTAAAGTTGGAGCGCTGGGACCAGCCTATGGGACAACTATCAGGTGGTGAGGCAAAGCGTGTGGCATTGGCGTGTATGATGCTTCAGAATGCTGAGTTCTTGATTATGGATGAGCCTACCAACCACCTCGATATCGACATTATCGAGTACTTGGAGGGATACCTTCAGCGCTCGCGCTGCACACTCCTTATGGTAACACACGACCGCTACTTCCTCGACCGCGTATGCAATACGATTATGGAGATAGACCGCGGCGAGTTGTTCTGCTATCGCGGTAACTACACACAATATCTTGAGAAACGCGAGGAGCGCTATGCTATTATGCAGGCCGACATCGACAAGTCGCGCAACCTTCTTCGCCGCGAGTTGGAGTGGATACGTAGCACACCACAGGCACGTACGGGCAAGGCACGTTATCGCATCAATGCCTTCTACGACCTTAAGGACCGCGCTTCGGTAAGCCTCCAGACAGGTAGCGTAGAGATTGATGTTGCCACATCGCGTCTTGGTCGAAAGATTATCGACTGTATGGACGTTAACCTCTCCTTCGAGGGGCGCAAGATGTTGGATGACTTCTCGTATAAGTTTACACGTGGCGAGCGCATTGGTATCGTAGGTCGCAACGGCGTTGGTAAGACTACGTTTCTTAACCTTATATCGGGCAAGATAGCACCCGACTCTGGTGTTATCGAGCAGGGCGATACGCTACGTATTGGCTACTACTCGCAGCGCGGTATTAACTTCAAGGCGGGACAGACCGTTCTGGAGTGCGTGCAGGAGATTGCCGATGTTGTGAAGGCTTCGGATGGTCACGCCATATCGGCTACGACATACCTAAACCGCTTCCTATTCCCTCACGACACCTTCAACAAGCGTATCGACATCCTCTCGGGTGGTGAGCGCCGCAGACTCTACCTGCTTACGGTGCTTATGCAGAATCCGAATATGCTGATTCTCGATGAGCCTACCAACGACCTCGACATTATGACACTGAATGTATTGGAGGAGTATCTGTTGGAGTTCAAGGGTTCGCTAATCATCGTATCGCACGACCGCTACTTCCTCGACAAGTGCGTCGACCACCTTTTTGTCTTCGAGGGCGACGGCCGTATCAAGGATTTCGTTGGTCAGTATAGCGAGTACCGCGAGTATATCAAGGAGAAGGAGAGCGCCGAGCGTGCCTCGGAGCGCACCGCAGCACCAAAGCCACAGCAGCAGCGCACACACGACACCTCGAAGCGTAAGCTATCGTATAAGGAGCAGCGCGAGTTAGAGCAGATAGAGGCCGACATCGCAAAACTCACAGAAGAGCGCTCGCAGCTTGAGACTGAGATTTCATCAGGCACACTCTCCTATGAGCGTCTTACGGAGTGTTCGAAGCGCATCGAGGAGATAATCGCAACGATGGACGAAAAGGAGATGCGATGGTTAGAGTTAAATGAGTAAAATAAAAGAGGTGACCTTGCGGTCACCTCTTTTATTTAGGAGTCTATCCTACTACAAATACTCCGACTCGCCCTCCTCGTCAATCCAAGGCACGGTCTTCATATCCTCTGAAGTAAGCAATGCCACCTGCTCGTCAGTTAACAATGCTGCCTCGCCATTCTCAAACTCGATATCCGAGAACGAGCTAATAGTGAGCTGATAAGAGGCATAGTCGTTTGCATTACCTGCGTAATCCGACTTCTGGGCATAGATACCATAGATAGCGGTAATCGTAGCCTTCTCCTTATCCTTACATACGTTGCGACGTGCGAAACGTGAGTAACCACTCGAGCGCAAAGCATACACACCATTCTCCGAACATACCGTAGCATTAGGATTATAGGTAAAGAGTACCGAGCCATACAAGCTGCGGCCCGTAATCTCCTCCTTGAAAGCCCAGTGGTACCAAGCCTTCGATACGGTTGGACGTGGATCGGTGTATAACCAACTTGGGTAGATGTTCTCGAACGAGCCACTCTTCAAACCTGGGTTGGTGTAGGTAACAGGCTCTACGATAGCCTTACCATTCTCATCGCGGTCAGCAATGCCATCACCATCCTTATCGACTGCCGAGTAGACAACCTTGCCATACTTATCGAACTCGAAAGATGCAACACCAGCATAGTGACACTCAAGGCCCTCGAAGCGCATCAAACGGCCAAACATAACCTCGCGCTGCGACATCTGATAGTCATCGCCATCAGAGTTCTGAAGCGTAATATTCGCAGGGTTGAACACCTCGACATAATTCTCTGGAGTTACGGTAATGATATCCACCGACGCAGGGTTAGCCTTCCACTCGGCATATGTACCCACGTTGAGCTTATCCATCTCACCAGGGAATACAAAGCGGTCGATAACCTCCTGAAGCTCGATATTTGAGTTAGCATAGAACTTATGCTCACCAGCCTTGTTCCACGACTCCGAAGGTGCGCCACCCAACGACAACATCATACGATAGTTACCCAAGTAGAGGCCCTCGAGGCGTACATACACCCACGAGCCCTTCTTGTAGCGAACGCCAACATTGTTGTTTAGCTTAAGCTCGATACCCGTAGTTTCATCCTGAATATAGAGCGACTTATAGACATTACCCTCATCGTCGTCGGTAGTAACCTTACCCTTGATATAAACATCACGACCAACGAAGATATCCTGACCAACGAGCTTATAAATAGTGTTATTCCAACCGCCATTTACACCCGTATCGCTAATCTTACCAAAGGCATACTTTAGCTCGGCGATAGTGATACGCTCTGCATCTGGGAACATCTGCTCGAACGTGCTATCGGTGTATATCTCGCGTGGAGCAACGTCGTTGAATTTCTCATAACAGCTAACTGCCGCCACTGCAACAGCAACCAACAAAACTATTTTCTTCAAATTCATAATATTCATCATTTTAGCTGTTAGAATCTAAAGTAAACATTAAGATAGTAGTTAAGACCGTTCATATAGAAATACTTCGAGTCGAAACGTGAGTACGTTGTAGGAATCTTGTGAATCTCCATCTGGCCCTCTGCATTAGGGAAGAGGATAGGATCAGAGATTTTGTTAAGACGCATCTGCTCGTAACCACCTGTACGAATAGTCTGGTTATTGAGGATGTTGTTCACCTGAAGGCTGAAGCCGAGAGTATACTTATACTTAATGCTCCAGTTCTTACCGATGCTTGCACTTAGGGTATAAGCGCGTCCCAACTCCTCCTGCTCGCGGATGCCCTCAATAACATCCACTACATAGGCCTTCTGGCGGCCATTCTCAAGGTTGTTCCAATCATAGATTCGCATAAGCTCCTTCTCGAGGTACTCGGTACGATACATAGGGTTCATCGAGAGGTACAAACGGTCGTAGAAGTTAAAGTCTACGGTAGCATACCAATTCTTAGGACCGCGGAAGTTAAGACCCACGTTGATAGCAGTCTGTGGAGTGCTCTCCACCTTCATACCCTTCCAGTTTACCACACTGTGAACAACATCAGTTGCCGAGTTATCGATCATCTGTGTAAACTTTGGATTAGAGGTGTAGATGTAGTCACCAAGGCTGATAGCACTCTGCAACGACAAGCCCCACGCAATAGGAATGCTCAAGCCAAGCTCAACACCCATATATCGCTTATCGATGCCCGACATTGCGAAGTTTGTGAACGAGTTCTGCGTATCGTCATAGAACGAGATAACCTTCGAGAGGTCGTGCATCTGGGTGTAGTATGCCGAGAGTCGCGCACGAATCCAAGGAGTGCGGAGGTTATATGTGAAGTCCGCTCCATAAATCTTCTCGGCATCCAAACCTGGAGTAATCTGATTACGTGTACGTGCCGATACGAAGGCGTTGTTGAACATCGGAGCGTTCTGCATAGCAGTTGCATTAAGCTCAATAGAGTGAGCGCCAGAGAACTGATATGAGAAGTTTGCCTTTACCTTATATGTAAAGTTGTTAATCTTCTCCGAGTCGCCGAGCGATGTCAAGCCACGGTTATCGCCAGCATTAGCATTCTGGAAGAGTCCCTTCTCCCAAAGGCCCTCACGCCAGATAGATGATACACCCGCCTCGGCACCGATATTTGCCGAGAAGCCACCTGCCGACACCTCATACATAGCCCAAAGCTGGCCCTGACGCACGTGAGCATAGTAGTCGTAACCATACTTATCGCCCTCCTTTGCTGCCTGCGCGTGACCATACTCGCGGTAGTATGCCATATTATTCTGGTATGCCTCGACGTTGCTACCAAAGTCGCGCTCTGCGAACTTATCAACATCCAACCAATAGTCGCCACCAAGCAAATCCTTAACCTCGCTGTAATACTCTGTGCGGTTTACGCGAGCGCGGATACCAGCTGTGAGCTTCGAGCCGCCACGGAAAATATGACCGAGCTGTGCTGCAAAGTTATAGTCAATCTGGTCTGTGTGACGCTCCTCAATCATAGCAACCGAACGGTGGCCCTCGCCATAGGTAGCATCAACATTACCCATCTTATTATCCTGAAGAAGATCATCGAAATCGATATAACCGTTCCAATTCTGAGCATACTCAACAAGTTTCATACGATCAGTCTCAAGGTCAGTATCGGTAAATGGAAGCGTCATATCGTTCGCCTCAGCGAAGTTGTTAAGTATCAAACGACGCTCCAAACGATCACCGTAGTATGATGGTAATCGGCGGTAATAGTCAGGACGTGGGTCCTCACCCTTATACCAAGTAAGTGCCGAGTAGCCATTGAAACCAAAACGTACAGAGGTTGCCACAGAGAGGTTTGTACGCTCCGAAATCTGCCAGTTATAGTTCAACATCGCAATAGGCTCGTGCATACGGCGAACACGTGAGTTACGCTCCTCACCATTCTGAAGACCTACGTTAGGGTTGTAATAGTTATCACCCCAAAGATCATAAGCCTCCTGTGTTGAAGCCTGCTGCGCACCGCGTGTCGTAGGCGCACCAAGGATAGTTGCCGAGAGTCGGTGACGTGAGTTAAAGACCTTCTCTGCCGAAGCGAAGTAGCCATAAGCATTGTAGTAAACGCCATTTACATAGCCATTACCACCCTGACGTGTAGATACCGAGAAACCATACGACCAACCGTTATCCAACATACCCGAAGCGTAGCTTACCATAACACGGAAGCGGTAGAGCTGTGTAGAGTTTACAACACTTGCGCGGAAGCCCTTGCGAAGCTGCGACGCACGAGCGTTGATATTCGTAGTACCTGCAACACCACCCAAGCCGTAGTCCGACATCTGCAAGCCTGATGTAATCTCCTGATTACGTGTAGCATCATTCAAACCGCTCCACAATGACCAAGGGCCATAGCTTGTAAGAGCATCGTTGAAACGGATACCATTAAGGTAGACATCCTGATACTGCGAATCATAACCACGAACATTGAAACGCATCTCCGAGAAGCGATACGAAGCGATGTTGTTGAACAAATCCTTCGATGCTGACAACGCAGCAGGCATAGCCTGTGAGTCACCAGCGCTCTCGGCATCGGTATCCAACTCCGAGAATGCCGAGTCGTCGATAGTTGCCATCGTAGCTGGCACCATAACAACATTCTGCATATCATACACCAACTCCTTAACACGTACCATAACCTCCAAATCCTCGAACTCAACAGCCTCGAAACGGAGCAAGTACTGACCAGATGCCAAGCCCTCGATAAGGAACTCACCATTCTGGTTTGTAGTGGTGTTCACCGAAACGCCATCGACATAAATCGCAACGTTGTTGATAGGCTCACGATCTTCACGTGATACCACCGTACCCTTCACACCTCCCGACTGAGCAAATACGCTCACCGATAGGAGGATAGAAAAGATTGTTAATAAAAGTTTCCTCATAATTTATCTATTAAATATTACTTTCCAATGTAGATATATACAGGGAAGTGGTCGCTAAAACCATTCTGGAAATTGTTGGTCACGAACGTACGCAATGGATAACCCTTATACTGGCCCTCCTGCTGAAGCATATATGGGCGAGTAAAGATATTACCATAAAACTTATCACCCTTGATGATACGCAACGTTCCTGGCTCGGCATTCACGAGGTTCTCCGTAACGCAGATGTTATCAAACAAGTTCCAAGCATCCTGATATGCCAATGTTCCGAGACCTGCACGCAACATCTGGAAGTATGGGTTGAAGAAGTCACCCTGCTCCAACTCCTTAACCTTACCCTTTGCGCCCATAACCTTCACGATGCTGGCATCCGTAGCATCATCGTTGAGGTCGCCCATAACAATCACCTTTGTAGCAGGATTCTCCCTAAGTAGCGAGTCCTTAATCTCACGAATCTGCTTCGCGCAAGCATCACGTTTAAACTGCGATGCCTCCTTACCACCAAGACGCGATGGCCAGTGCGATACAAGGAAGTAGAATGGCTCACCCTCGATACTACCCCACATCACAACAAAGTCACGAGTGCGGAAGTTTGGAAGCTCTGGGACATTGAGTT
The DNA here is from genome assembly GCA_017559615.1 of Alistipes sp. Next base: position 19,346 of record JAFYRB010000030.1, read on the forward strand.
TGATGTTATCCGAGCCCTCGAGTTTGAAGACATCGGCACGATACAAGAATGCCACATCCACACCACGAGCGTCTGGCGAGTCGTAGTGACAAATGCGATAGTTCGCCCCCTTCAACTTTGGCTGCGCGATAAGGTCCTCCAACACGGTACGGTTCTCAATCTCCGACACACCAATCACCACAGGATAATCCTTGTTGATAGCCGCAATGTCGAACAACACACGCTCCATATTCGAGAGCTTCTTCTGATACTTAATCTCGTTCCACTTCTTGATGCCCTCGGGGGTAAACTCCTCATCGTGAGTCTCGGGATCATCATAGATGTCGAACAAGTTCTCTAAGTTGTAGAAGACAACTTTATATGGCTTCTGCTGCGCCCACACTGTGGCAACGGCAAATAGCGCCATACATAGCAACAATAGGTTTCTTTTCATTGTCGTACTATAATTAATTTAATTTGTTCCTTAGTTTTCGAGCTAATTAATACCCCACTCGGAAGGTACTCTTACGCTCTTTACCTGCTGCTCGATATCATCGTTAAGCATTGGGAAGAAGGTGAAGCCCGTTATCTCCTCAAGCTCCGCCACTGTCATACAGTCCGCAGAGGTGATAGAGGTATCATTTCCTGTATCTGCGTGCTCCATCCAGAATACAATCGCACGAAGCTGCGACGCATCGGTAATCTCGTCAATACGCTTTCCCGTATTACCCTTCTTCGTGCGCAACAAAGCCTTATAGTAGTAGGTTGGCGTAGGACATACGTTACCTGACTTATCAGTAGTCTGTGCTGCTATCGACGAGTGGTGCTCACCCTCGAAGTAGGCTCCCGTAACCACATAAAGAGTATCCGAGCATATCATATTACGCACCTTACCCTCCAACGCACCCCACTTCTTCTGGTTGAAATTCGCGTGCTGCGGAGTCATATTCGTAGCGTAGAAGGTCTGGTCCATCATCTCCTGCGAACACTTGCGGTCGGCAGCAGGAAGCTGATGACCACGGTCATATCTACCCACATACGAGCCGATGCCCAAGTTTGCCTGCACGGATGTACTAACATTAGGATCGTAGTCAAACGAGCTATAATCACGATTGCCACTTCCCGAAGTATATGCCGAATGGAGTGGATATGCCACCCACAAAGCAGCTCTAACATTAGGATCAAAGCAATAGGTATAGTTGCGAGCGTTACTCTTCACGCCCATCTTTCCGTAGTGAGTGTTATAGATATAGTCGCCCTCGTTTTTGCAGATTGGCAACTCCGCCCACTCACGCTCAAACGACAACGTAGTATCGTAGCCCAGCTGCGTGAACTGCAACTCGAAGAGAAGACCATCAGAGAACTCCACCACGACATTTGCCACACGCGCAGCTCCCGTATCGTTCTTCTTAAAGTAGATGTAGATAATCTTATCGTTTGCCTCCATCACACCCTCGATGTTGATACCTTTAGAGAAGTATGCCCAATCACCCTCCGACGCGATGGCGATTTTGTAAGATATACCCTGTTCTGCTCGTAGCACCACAGCGCAGTTCTCACTTCTACCATCCACCTCGGTTTTCGACAATGAAGCGAAACTCTCTATTACTTTCTCCACAACTACATCACATCCCACAAGTGCAACCGAGAATAATGCGATGCACCACATTACGATTTTCTTATACACAAATTTCTGCATATAATCCTGTTCTAAAATTTCTTTTTTGTAAGTTTTCTCTCGCCCACTCGGGTGAGTTGCCCCACCCGAGTCCTCGGCGAAAGATGATTTTATTTATTACTCTACGTAAGTTACAGTCAAACTATTCATTCTTACCTGACCACCTGTAAGAGATGCTACGGTGTAAGAAGTTACAGCTGTAGAGAACTTAACAGTTACGATGCTACCATCAACAGTTACATCATCAGTCGATGGCATAGAGTCCACCAACGCAGTGGCATAAGATGCGCTGTTGCAAGCGAACTTAATCATAGACATTGCGTGGTCGCACTCAACGATAATCTGCGAGCCCTTGTAGAAACGCGCTGGAGCAGAGTAGTTACCAACGTCGGTTGTAGAGGCGCTCTTATTATTTGTCAAGGTGATTCCGTTAGCCTGCCATACCTGCTGGTTTGCATCGTATGAAATACGATTGTTAATATCTGCGAATGACAAAGTAGCCTCGTTTGCTGGCTGCTCCTGCTCTGGTGCAGACTCGTGAGAAACATAAACACCATTACCCATCTGTGGAGCATCGTTGTAAGAGGTACGCACACCGCGGATAGTAAGAGTGTCGCCCTCCTTCAAACCGAGCGATGTGAAGACCTTATTACCACTCTCGTCGTAGATACCATAAACGTATACCGTACCAGTAGCATCCTTAAGGTCGAAATTACCATAGTTGGTGTTTGCTACGTTCATAATCACACCCGTAAGCTCATAGATGGTGCTATCCTCGGCAGCAGCCAAGAACTCTGCTACGGTAGCCACAACAACATCGCCAGGTGTTGGCTCTGGCTCTGGTTCTGGTTCTGGAGTTGGATTCTCACCACCACCCTCACCTGGGTTAAGAGGCTCGTCAGTAAGCTTAACACCACATACGATAGCACGTGCAGAGGCCATTGTAGAGTCAGCAGATGTAAGCGCGAAATTAGCATCAGTTGAGAACTCAATCTTCGATGTTGCAGTCAAGCCCTCGAGCTTAATTGAGTAGTGGTCGCTATCGGCAAATGCAAGAGCTGTGTATGGAGGGTTGCCTGTTACGCCATCGTGTGAAGCGAGTTTCTGTGACTGTGTAGCACCGCCATCAACACGGTAGTAAAGCGTTACATCGCCACCCTTCCAGCCCTGTGCATAGAAGTTGAGGTACTTTGTACCCTCTACGCTCAAAACGCCAGATGTGAACTTACCAGCCTGCTTTGACTTACCCAACTTGAAGCCAGTAACAGTCTCGCTGCCAATTTTAGTATCACCAAGAGAGTAAGCAGCATTTGTAGAGTCATCAGCAGCACATACGAATGCAGAGTCCGACTCATAGATGCCATTTGCAGGAACGTTAGGCTGGTCATTGCCACCCTCGTTACCACCTTCATCACCACCCTCGTTGCCACCACCTGGGTTCTCTGTGCCATTAGCAAGGTCAATCTCCTGACCACCCTCACCAACGTTCAAAGTAACGTCATCAAGACGGTATGCGCTCTCGGCAGTTGCAGAGAACTTGATATAAAGCGATGCAGGAACCTCCTTCAATGTGAAGTTTGCAGTAGCCACATTCCAGCGACCCTCAGCAGTACCAGCAAATGTATACTCAACAGATGTCCACTTCTGGCCATCAGCAGAGAGCGATACGATGAACTCCGATGGTGTGAACTTGCTACCAAGTGACTGTGAATACTTCTCAGTACCGAATGTCAAAGTAAGGTTCTTATGTGAAGGCTCCAAAGCAAGACCATTGATAGTAAAGTGGTTCTCAACCTTACCGAAGAAGATGTTATTCAAACCTGAACCAGCGTAGTCAGAGTAAGCACCATCCGAGTTAGAGTTGTTACGAACTGTAGTGTTGTGACCATCGTAAGATACATTCTCGGCAGCAACACCCGCAGCATTCTTCATCTCTGGGAAGTCGGTTACATATGGCCAGTAGTCACCATCCTTAACAGCAGCCTTACCATCGAAGTTCTCGAAGTAGAGAGCATCTGTTGTAGGAGGAGTTGGAGGCTCTGGCTCCTGAATATTCTCAAGGTCGATAGTCTGACCACCATTACCAATATAGAACTTAACATCGTCGAGACGGTATACAGATGCAACCTTTGCCTCAAACTTGACGTATAGCTTCTCGGTTGCAGCAGCAAGTGTGAAGTTTGCAGTAGCCACGTTCCAACGACCAGGCTCTGTACCTGCGTATGTGTACTCTACTGGCGCCCACTTCTCGCCATCCTTTGAGATGTAGAGAAGGAACTCCTCTGGCTTAAATGTGCTATCACCATCCTGAGTATACTTCTCCGAGCCAAATGTAATCTTGAAGTTTACACCCTCCAATGGAGCGATATCGTTAATCTGGAAGTAAGCACCACCACCGAAGAAGATGTTGTTAGAACCTGAACCAGCGTAATCAGAGTAAGAGCTATTAGATGTAGAGTTAGCACGAACAGATACACCCGAACCGCTATAAGTTACATTTGCAGCAGCATCACCCTCTGGGTTAGCGAACTCTGGGAACTGGTCGATATAAGGCCAAGATGAGCCTGAGCCATACTCCTTTGTAGCCTCCTTACCATCGAAGTTGTCGCTATAAAGCAACTCCTCCTCCACGGTCTGGTTCTGGTCAGCAGACTGGTTTACAGTAAATTTCTTTGTCTCCCACACGCCATACTTGTAGTGGAGAGCCTGAACTTTAACAACTGCGCTACGAATAGCACCAGTGTTGTTCATAGATACAGCAACGGTAATCTGACCATTTTTGCTACCTGCCTGTGGGGTTACAGTCACCCAATCAGCATCATTCTCCACCTTCCAATCAGCGTTGGCGGTAATGTTCACTGTCTGGGCACCCTCCTCGTTCGTAAAGTTCAAGGTAGATACCGACAACTCAACCGTAGGGTTATCGACAATCTCCTCGCCCTTATCCTCGCAAGCTACGAAGCCCAAAGCAGAGCCAAGGATCAAAGCTACGGCGAAGATCGACTTAAAAAGTTTGTTTGCCATAAGTTTAAATTATTAGTTGATGAATACAAAAAGTTTTATTCATAATTTTACGTCAACACAATATCTCTAATAGAGATAATGTGTATCGCACAAATGTACAACATATTTTAGTAATATTAAAATTTTTTATTAAAAAAGGTGCAATAATATATTGGTAATGGTCTAACATCGCTTAACACTTGCATTTCTCAACACAAAATCGTATATTTGCAAGATATAAAGATTACCATTAATTATGGGTGTAGATAGAAACTTACGAAATATCGAGAGTGACAAGGAGTTCGAGGGCCGCATTCGTCCACAAGCGTTGGAGAACTTTGCGGGCCAGGATAAGATTGTCGCTAACCTAAAGATATTTATCAAGGCAGCTCTTATGCGTGGCGACTCTCTCGACCACGTGTTACTTCACGGACCTCCAGGACTTGGTAAGACCACGCTGGCAAATATCATTGCCAACGAGATGGGCGCACAGCTAAAGGTCACCTCTGGTCCTGTGTTGGATAAACCTGGTGACTTGGCGGGCTTGCTTACGAACCTTAACCCTGGCGATGTGCTATTCATTGACGAGATACACCGTCTCAGCCCTATTGTCGAGGAGTATCTCTACTCGGCGATGGAGGATTACAAAATAGACATTGTCTTGGACAAGGGTCCTGCGGCACGTTCTATACAGATTGAGTTGGCACCATTTACACTTGTTGGTGCTACAACACGCAGTGGTTTGCTCACCTCTCCACTCCGTGCACGTTTCGGCATCACTTGCCACTTGGAGTATTACGATGCTCCCGTTTTAGCGGGAATTGTGAAGCGCTCGGCATCTATCCTCGATATCTCTATCGACGATAGCGCAGCACTTGAGATAGCACTTCGCTCGCGTGGCACACCACGTATCGCCAATGCCCTACTCCGCCGTGTTCGTGACTTTGCAATGGTCGAGGGCGAGGGACACATCGACGTGGATATCACGCGCATAGCCCTCACGGCTCTCAATATCGACGCTCGCGGTCTTGACCAGATGGACAACAAGATTTTGGCTACGATAATTGAGAAGTTCAACGGCGGTCCTGTGGGCCTTAATACCATCGCTACGGCAGTTGGCGAGGAGGCGGGAACTGTGGAGGAGGTTTACGAGCCATTCCTCATTAAGGAGGGATTCCTAAAGCGCACACCACGCGGTCGCGAGGCTACCGAGTTAGCGTACAAACATCTCGGTTATGCCTATGGTAATGGCGACGACCAGACACTATTCTAAATAGTTGACATACAAATAAATAAAGGAGTTTAAGGAAAGTAAAGCTTAAGCTCCTTTTTCTTTGTCAGACACAAAGAAAAATGCCACCTTCGGGATACCCCAATGGTGGCATTTTCTATTAAGGTAGAAGTATCCTCTACCCTACAATCTTAACTTATGCAATTGCAGTTGAGATAAGGAATGTTGCTGCTACACCCAAGATAGCATAAAGCTCTGGGAACGCTGCAAGGATAAGAGTCTTACCCATAACGTCGTTACCGTTACCGATAGCTGTGATACCATTAGCACAAACCTTTGCCTGGAACAATGCAGATGACAAACATACGATAGCCATCAAAAGACCAGCACCGAAGATACCTACTGCAGTAAGCATAGACATCTGTGCAGAGATAAGACCGCTAACCATAAAGTAACCTACGAAACCGTAGAGACCCTGTGAACCAGGAAGCGCAGAAAGAATCATATAGCTACCGAAAGCACCACCATTCTTCTTCAACGCACCTACTGATGCCATACCGCAACGTGCAGTTGCAACTGCTGAAGCCAAACCTGATACACCGACCATAAGGACAACGCCCAAATAAGCCAAAATTAATGCTGAATTCATAATTGTTTAAAGTTTTAAATTGTTAATTATTATTTGTTTACTTATTCATTTTACGCACAGGATCGAAGGTACGCTGTCCCATCTCGAAACCTGCATTTTTATAAAACTCAACAAAGGTCAAACGCATAGGATGTACGAATGACGAAATTGCCGACATAAAGAGATTGATACCGTGGCCAATAAGCAGAATGATAGAGGCTGCGATAACTGGTACGATATATCCGTACCAAGGTGTTCCAGGAGCCATATCACTAATACCCGAAAGGCCTGTTGCAAGTGAGTTGAAGACCTGTGCCAATACACCACCCGACAAACCGATAGCGAACAATCGGATGTAGCTCAACACATCGCTCAACAAACCGGTGATATTGTTATACGCATCCCACAAACCTGCACCAATATTGATAAGCGGATTACGCTTAACATTATTAAGGACAATCATAAGGAATGCACCAATACCAACCATCACCTTGAAAATCAGCGATGAAGCATCAAATCCAGGGATGCCAAGACCAAACATTGGAAGACCAAGTGCCAACGAACCCGAGAGAAGGATGATAAACCAACCCAAGAGTCCGAATGTTGAGGTGAAACCAAAGAGTTTAGTTCGCATATAGATATTGATAGCCATACCCACCAAAATCTGGAATACACCGATAGCCAACGATATTGAGAAGAACTGCGTCTGGAAATCGAGGAATGGCGTAGGCTCACCAGCCTCATAACCAAGCAACGCTGGAATACTCATACCGAACAACGAGCCAGTGTAGAGACCAAATAGTATTGTTGCCGTAGCACAAACTATCGATAGCCACGCCGCCTGACGGAGTCCCTGACCACCCTTCTTCAACAATATCAAGCCCACGATAAGCATCACTGCGCCATAACCTGCATCGTTAAGACAGATGGCGAAGAATAGCATATAGAATACGCCGAAGATTGCTGTAAGGTCCAATGTTCCATACTTTGGCAAGGCGTACATCGCACCGATAAGCTCAAACAGACGTGCAAAGCGGTTGTTCTTGAGCTTCACAGGCGCCTCATCATCTATCGTAGCATCACGACGCTCGTAGATGAGGTTTGGATACTCGTTCAAGAGTGCATCAACCTTTGCAGATGTCTCTGCCTCGGCCCAACCCTCAAGAATCATCAAGTGGCCATCAGCCTCACGCTGTGCCATAGCACCAACCTTCAAGCCTTGAAGCTGCTCCTTAAGCACTCCACACTCCGCAGCAATCATCTCGCGTGATGCCGCAGCGCGTGAGAATACCTCATTAAGAGCCTTATCCTCAGCCTCAAGACGCTTAATCTCAGCACGCATAGCCTCGCTATCCATCGCAGGGAGGCGTACCTCCTGACCATCAACAGCTACATTTACTGCCTCGGTTGTGATAGCTGCGAAATATACGAACGACTGCGTACGGCCAACCTCCGAGAATGTTACACCCTCGGCAGACTCTGCAACAAGCTTCTCGAATACCGCAGGCTGCGCAACAAAGAAGCGGATGTTTACACCCTGAGCCACAAGACGCTCTACGTCCTGCATAGAGTATCGTCCCCAAGGAGCAACCTCCTCGGCCTGCTTCTCAAGACGAGCAATCTCCTGATTGATACGCTGACGCTCCGCACGTGCAGCATCGAAACACTCGTAAGCCTCCACACCTGTGGCATAAATCATCGCCGATGAGTTATACTCTGGTGAGGCAGCGAACTCCGTAAGAGCGGCACACGCCTTGTTATAAGAGTCAATCTGCAATAGAAGCGCTCTGTCGCCCTCCGAAGGCTCCCAACCAGTAGTGGTGATATCCACCAAACCGAGTTCGCGCAACTCGTTGACAAAGCGCTCCTGCTCTCCAGCATAAAGCACAATGTCGTAGCGAATCATCTTACTTATCATACGTTAGGCTCCTCCATAGCCGCGGCTTGCGCCTGACGAGTTTTCACAATCTTCTGTGCTGACTTACTGAGGTTCTCCTCATCCTCCATAAATCGCTTAATCTTACGTATGGCATCCTCATAACCAGGTATCTGTACCTTTTCGTAGAGGTTTACCTTCTGAGTAGTTTTGCGTCGCGCATAGTCCAAGAGCTGCATCTTCTGGTTGAAGACCTCGAACTCGATACCGAGACGAGACATTCGCTTCAACACCCTGATACCCTCTGCATACCACACAGGAGCAGAGAATAGGTCATACTCCTTCTCCTCGTATGCGATGTTCTCCAACACTGGGATGCGCACGCCCGCAATCTTCTGTGACGATAGCTCGACATCGACGATGCGGATAAGATCACAATCAAACTCTCCCCATAGCTGTACCATATAGTCATACTGGGCAATAAGTGTGTCCAGTTCCTTACGGAAAGCTAATGCAGAGTCCTTCGCACGTTTTACCTCCGAACGCAATGCACTCTCCTTACTCTTAATAGTAGGCAAGGCATTCTTTCGGATTTTGAGCTGCTTTGTCAACTCTCCGAGCGAGGTCTTGTTATACTGAAATTTGATTGCCATAAATATTTACTATTTCCAATATTTATCAACAAGCTCCTGCTTGATGCTCACCTCACCCTTGTTGAAGTGCTCTGCGAACAACGACCAAGCGATATCGAGCATCTGCTCAATC
>JAFYRB010000031.1 GCA_017559615.1 Alistipes sp.
TAAACTCCTGCATCCAGATGTAGTCCTTATATGCAACGTAAATCTCCATACAAGTAAACTCTGGGTTGTGAGTGCGGTCCATACCCTCGTTACGGAAGTTCTTACCAAACTCGTAAACACCATCGAAACCACCTACGATAAGACGCTTTAGGTACAACTCCGTAGCGATTCGCATATAGAAGTCGATATCGAGAGCGTTGTGGTGAGTGATGAATGGACGTGCTGCAGCACCGCCAGGAATAGGCTGCAAGATAGGAGTCTCAACCTCCAAGTAGCCACGCTCGTTGAAGAAGTCACGCATAGTCTGCATAATCTTCGCACGCTTCACAAAGGTATCCTTAACGTGTGGGTTAACCACCAAGTCCAAGTAACGCTGACGATAACGAACCTCTGGATCGGTCAAAGCATCGAAGGTCTGACCATCCTTCTGCTTAACAACAGGCAATGGACGTACCGACTTCGAGAGTACGGTAAACTTCTTACAATGTACCGACAACTCACCAGTATTTGTGTGGAACGCAAAGCCCTCCACGCCGATGAAATCACCGATATCCAACAACTTCTTAAATACTGTGTTGTAGAGTGTAGGATCACCCTCTGGGCAGATATCGTCGCGACGGATATATACCTGGATACGACCAGTAGCATCCTGAAGCTCGAAGAATGATGCAGAGCCCATAATACGACGGCTCATAATACGGCCTGCGATAGACACCTCCTGGAAGTTACCCTTCTCTGGATCGAACTGCTCGGCAATCTCCTTTGCCGATGCATTCACCTCGTAACGCGCTGCTGGATAAGGATTTATACCCAAATCACGCAATGCCTTAAGCGACTGTCGACGGAGAACCTCCTGTTCACTGAGTTCAATATTCATAATATGCTGTTTTAATTTATGTTACTTCATAGTGCAAATATGCTACAAAGTTACGAAAAAAGGCTGAATAATCAACGAGTTGACCAAGTTATTTCCCATAAAAAAAGTAGAGGCCACGTTAAACGTAGCCTCTACTCTTAAAATTAATTGAGGATTACTTCTCCATTGCGCGTGCTGCGTAAGAGATGTTAAGCGCCTCAGCCTTACGGAGCTCCTGCTTTACAGCAGTAAGCTTACCTACTGTTGCACCCTCATCTACTCGCAAGTTAACAACAATCTCGTTAGGACCTACGCCCTTTGTTACTGTTGTTGCTGAGATGAAGTCACGAATATCCTCTACCTCACGGGTCTGGTCGTTGAGCTGAATCTTCAACGCATCCTCACCCTTGGCAGCGCCAAGTGGCTTACCCATCCAGATATTTACAAGATTCTTCTTGTCGAGCTCAGTAATCTCATTAGCCTCTGGCATCTGCACAGAAACCAATGGATCTACCTCACGCATCGTTGTTGCTGCCATAAAGAAGAAGAGAAGCATAAATACGATGTCGGGAAGTGATGATGTCGACATTGCGGGCACTTCACGCTTGCCCTTTTTTGCCATTACTGCCATAATTACTTCTTTGTTTGATCGTTAGGTTCTGCCTCTGAAATCTGCATACGAACAGCCTTACGGATATTCTGTGCCTCAAGCTCTGTAAGCTCGTCATAAGCCTTACCATATACCTCGCGCGCGATATCATCACGATAGAGATTGAAGGCGTGAGTAAGCTCATCCTGAACCTTGAGATATACCTTATACTCTGTCTCGTCATCGGCCTTAAGGGAAACAAGACCCTTGCTGATGTTGTAAGTACCTCCGTCGATAGTCTTCTCCTCCTTGTCTGAACGGTTAGGATCTACAAGGAAGTAATAAACCTCGCGAGAGAGGCGTGAGTGCTCACCGCTACGACGCAAGTCATTAGGGCGATACTCATCGGTGCCAACCATAATAGCACCACTACGCGATACGTTTACCTTTAGTACGTTACGCTCGTTAACATCAACATCGTTCTGCTGCTCCGTAGGGTCGATCCAAGGTGGAAGCGTACGCTTCATACCTGTGTCGACATCCATCGTAGTTGTCACCAAGAAGAATATCAACAGCAAGAAAGCGATATCTGCCATTGAGCTAGAGTTGATATCTCCAGCCTTTTTCTTAGCTCTAGCCATAAACTACGATTTAAAAATTCCACGTACAGCCGACAAAATAGCTGCCAAAGCAGCACCGGCAAATGTGATATAAGTTACCAAAATACTTGTATCCGCCATCATATACTCGAATGTACCGAATACTGTGCGGGTAGCAGGATCTGTACCGATACCAAGATCGTAACCTGCTGCGTCCTTCAATGTGTGACCATCAGCCCAGCCATTGCCACGTGCCAAGAAGTATGCAACGCCTACAACAACTGCTACAACAACCAACGAAAGGAGAGTCTTCTTAAGACCACCTGCATCGAGGAAGAGGTTGAAGAGTGCGCTGATAACGATGAATGTCACAGCAAATACCATCAAGAAGTAGAACCACATAAGGTTTACGTTGATAGCCTTAGCCAAAGCAACCATATTGTCGCCATTGAGCTGAGCCTCCTCGTTAGCCTTGATAGAAGCTGCGATGTTCTCCTCCATAATAGAGATGTTCTCGCGGTGCTGGTTCAAAGTGTCGTTCAAAGCCTTGAAGTTAGCCTGAACACCCTCTGCAGCTGCAAGCTTACGCTTCTCAACAGAGTTGAGTGACTTCTTTGCCTTAAGCTCGTCTACTACAGCCTGAGCCTCCAAAGCGCCCTCACGTGCGTCAGAAACCTTCTGCTCGTAAGCTGGAACAAGCTCGTTGATAGTCATATTGAGCTTCTCCTGCTCTGCCTCGATAGCATCCATTGTGAGGATACCCTCGCCAAGCTGGTTAGCGAAGATGATACCGAGAGCGCGAATACCCTCCGATGTAGCCTGAACAGGCACCGGCTGGTCATCCTCTGTATTCACTGCATTACCCTCGGCGTCGTACTGCTGCACGAGCTGTGTGCTATTAGCAATCTTTGCAGAGTCTGGAGCATTCCAACCTGCAGCGATAGCCCAAGCAACCAAAGCAACAGATACCAAGGTAAATACTAGGAATACATATCTATGTAAATTTCTCATAATTGTATTATCCTTAAATAGTTAGGTCAAGATTAGCGCTTGTTGTATGCAGTAAGCATATCAATCAAAGTGATTGAAGTATCCTCCATATTTACAACCTGACCCTCGATCTTAGAGAGGATGTAGTTGAAGAAGATCTGAAGAATAACTGCAGCGATAAGACCCATCAAAGTAGTCAAAAGCGCAACCTTGATACCACCTGCTACAACGGCTGGAGAGATAGTAGCCTGAGCCTGGATATCATCGAACGCCTGGATCATACCAACAACGGTACCCATAAAACCGAGTGATGGAGACAAAGCGATGAACAATGAGATCCAAGATAGACCTGACTCCATCTGACCCTGCTGAACTGAACCGTAAGAAACAACAGCCTTCTCAACAGCCTCCAAGCCCTGATCGTAACGCATAAGACCCTGGTAGTAGATTGAAGCGATAGGACCGCGAGTGTTACGGCAGTACTCCTTAGCAGCCTCAATACCCTGAGAGTTAAGCAACTCCTCAACCTTAGCAATGAACTTCTTAGTATTGATCTGAGCGAATGTCAAGTAAAGGATACGCTCGATTGCGATAGCCAAACCAAGTACCAAACAAACAAGCACTGGAAGCATCCAGCCCCAACCACCTTCCAAGAACTTCTTCATAAGTGCGAAGTGCATAGGCTCACCTGCAAGCTCCTCAACAGCTGCAACCTCAGTAACCTCAGCAGCCTCAGCATCTACAACCTGCTCAACTGCGGCCTCCTGAACTGGAGTCTCGTTAGCATCCTGTGCGTAAGCAGCGCCGAAAGAGAGAGTGGCAGCTGCCAAAACCAAAAATAATTTTTTCATAATGATTTGTTAGTTAAAATTTGTAATTTTAGTAGTTGTTTTCTCTATTTTTCTATTTTAATTATGCTTTTCCTCTACTTCATCATACCAAGCAAACAACCCACAGCGGACCCTTTTTGGCCCTGTGGAATTGGAAAAACTCGGTAGTTATCAATCTGTTACACCGTCTATTGTGTTATTAACCTCTATAAATCGCCCCCTTTTAAGGCAAATTATTGTGCGAAATATACAATTAAATTCCGAAAATCGCAACCATTTACAAAGTAAATTCACCACGTAGTGGGCTACGCATCATATTAAGCATTTCCGAAAGTGGCAAGTTTTTGCCTAAAACATACATCAACTTTGTCACCGCAGCCTCGATAGTCATATCGTGTCCCGAGACGACACCAGCCTCCTGCAACGCAAGACCCGTCTCGTAGAGATGCATCTGCACAGCACCATCCTTACACTGCGATACATTGACCACAATAACACCTCGCTCGATAGCCTCCTTAACCAACTCCACAAACCACTCCGAGGTTGGGGCATTACCCGCTCCATAGGTCTCCAATACCACACCACGCGCACCACTCTCAAGGAGCATAGCACGAAGTGTCGCAGGGCGGATACCAGGGAAGAGCTTTACCACTACCACATCATTCGATAGGCTCTCGGTAATATGAAACTCGCCCAATGGCTCAGTTCTAAAGTTTGAGATAGCATTGTGGTTATACTGAATATTCACACCCACATCTGCAAGTGGGGCATAGTTGAACGAGGCAAAGGCATTGAGCGCCTCGGCACTAAACTTCGTTGTGCGGTTACCTCTAAAGAGTCTATTCTGGAAGTATAGCGCAACCTCAGGAACGAGAGGCCCGCCATCCTCAGCGTGAGCACCTGCAATCTCGATTGCGGTGATAAGGTTCTCGCGACCATCTGTTCTAAGGATACCGATTGGAATCTGACTACCGGTAAAGATCACTGGTTTAGCGAGATTCTCAAGCATAAAGCTCAATGCCGATGCCGAATAAGACATCGTATCAGTACCGTGAAGGATTACAAAACCGTCGTATTTATCGTAGTTGTCGCGGATGATGCGCGCCATATCGACCCAGTTTTCAACCGATACATTCGAGGAGTCGATAGGAGGCTTTATGGTAAAGACCTCAAGGTCAACCTTAAGGCGCTTCAACGAGGGGAACTCCTCGTAGATACCACTGAAATCGAAAGGGACTAAGGCACCTGTTGCCTCGTCTGTCTTCATACCGATAGTACCACCGGTATATATTATAAGTATTGACGATCTCTTCATAACTGAAGCAGTGCAACCTTAGTGTCGCACTATATCATTACAAAGGTATGCAAAAATTGGTAATGCGAAACATTTTGCCACCATTTTTTCGCTTTTTAGTGCGATTTAGCCCTCGATCGAGAACATTTGCTTGGCTGTAGCGGAGGTAATGGCATCTACACGCTCGGCACTTAAGCCGTGTAGCTCGGCAATCTTACGACAGATAAACTCCACATATGCCGACTCGTTGCGCTTGCCACGGTGTGGCACAGGGGTGAGATATGGGCAATCTGTCTCCAAAAGTAAAAGTTCGGTTGGTAGCTCGCGCACCACACTATCCAAACCTGAATTTTTAAAGGTCACAACACCACCAATACCAAACACAAAATCACCCAAAGCACTCAACTTCTTCGCCGTATCAACACTATCGGCATAGGCGTGAAAGACACCTCGAAGACCTCTACCACGATATGTTGCCACTGCATCGAGCATCTCCTTATATGCGGAGCGAGTATGTATGATTACTGGAAGATTATATGCCAATGCCAACTCTAACTGAGCGTGCAACACCTCGCGCTGGATGGCATAAAAATCGCTGCTCCAATAGAGATCGAGACCAATCTCGCCCACAGCATAGAGGTGCATTGGCGGCTCACGAAGCAGATGCTCCACTATATCCAGCTCCTCCTGCCAGCGAGGGTTATCGTTGACCGATGTAGGGTGCAAGCCTGCTGTAGGGAGACACTTTGAGGGGTACTCCTTGGCTAGGTCAAACATTCGCTGACGACTCTCAGAGTCGATATCGGGAAGGATTAGCTTCTCAACCCCAGCATTCCACGCTCGCTGCAGAGCCTCCGCCCTATCGGCATCGAACTCCTCTGCATATATATGTGAATGTGTATCTATCATATTCTCTCGTATCTTTGGCCTGGGAGCGTGCGAATAACACCCTTTAACTCCAAGCCCATAAGTGTCATCATTAGCTGACCGATGGTTAAACCCGTAGCGGCCATAAGCTCTTGTATATCAAGCTGCTCAGCAGCATCGAATTGCTCGAACACACGAAGCTCATTAGCGTCAAAATTGTGCACAGCGACCTCCTCTTTGCTGCCGCCTGTCTCCTTTACACAATAGCGCTCCCAATCCATATCGCTTATAATATCTTTCGCGGTGAGTATCAATCGCGCCATACCCGTGCGGATAAGATTGTTCGTTCCAAAAGAGGTAGTATCCGTTATGCGCCCCGGCACCGCCATAACTGTTCTGCCATAACCATCAGCCAAGGAGGCTGTAGATAGCGAACCTCCCGATGCCTGCGACTCTACAACCACCACACCCATACTCAATCCCGCGATAATGCGATTGCGAGCGATGAAGTGCTTACCATTCTGTCGACTTTGCGATGTTAGCTCCGATATTAGCGCACCACCATTTTTGAGAATATCCTCCGCAAGCTGCCTATGAGGCGTAGGATTCACCTCTGGGAGAGCATTCGCCAAGACCGCGACACTAGGCACCTTGTGCGCAATAGCAGCCCTATGTACCGTGGCATCAATGCCATAGGCAATACCACTAACAAGGGTAAAGCCACCCACCTCCGAGGCCAGATCCTCGACGAGGCGATTTGTTATATGCTGCCCCGATGGCGACATCTCGCGCGTGCCCACCATCGAGAGTGTAGGCCGAGACAACGACTCTAAATCACCCTTTACAAAGAGCACGTGGGGACGATCTAAAGTCTCACGCAGTGGCGCTGGATACTCCCTATCTGTTGCCGCCACCATACATATGCTGTGCTTACGACAATACTCCACCTCGCGCTTGGCCATCGTTATACCCTCGCCATTTACAATGCCCTCGGCGATATCCTTGCGCAATCCCATATCCGCAACAAGTTCTCCCACCGACGCAGAATATACCGCCTCAGCAGAGCCATAATGGTCTACGAGATGCGCCGCACCGCGCGCCCCTAACCCTTGCACATATAGTAGAGCAATATCCTCGATAGTCATATCCTCTGCCCGATTTTAGAGTCTTGTTGGTAATACAAAATTACGAAAATAAAGTTAAGGTTGCAAATAAAAGTGAAGGGACGGGAGCATTGAGTGAGGAATCTTTGGAGCTTGGGCAAAGCCCCAGCATACCCAGTCTACCCATAATCCCCAGAAAAGCGCAGTCAGATAGGTTACTATGTGTTGCTATAGGTTACTATGAGCAGAGCGATATCATCAATAAAAACATCGGAACTCATAGAAACTCATCGTAACACATAACACAAACCTACCCAAGCCCCACTACCGAATTTCTTGGGAGAAAGCGCAGTCAGATGGGTTACTATGTGTTACTATAGGTTACTATGAGCAGAGCGGTATCATCAATAAAAACATCGAAACTCATAGAAACTCATCGTAACACATAACACAAACCTACCCAAGCCCCACTACCGAATTTCTTGGGAGAAAGCGCAGTCAGATGGGTTACTATGTGTTGCTATAGGTTACTATGAGCA
>JAFYRB010000032.1 GCA_017559615.1 Alistipes sp.
CCTTGGTACGAGTAGATAAATATCTTATTTTAATCGATTTTATCTATATATATAAGTTATTTATCTTATATATAAATCTCGTAGCAGGCTTTCGAGTGGCTGACGCATTAACAGCCATTAACATTTTCACGCATTCACAGGGGGTGTATCGCTGTTAATGAGTTAATTTGTTAATGGTTGTCACGTTGTCACAATGTCACGTTGTCACAGGGGGTGCATCGTTGTGACAATGAGTTTATTAGGGAGAATAGTGGAATAGTGATATTAGGGAATTTAGTGAATTTAGGGATATTATGGAGCGCGGGGCGGGCGGGGAATACGCGCCACGTGAGGGCGCTTCCTTCCTGAAATACGCGCTACGTTGGGGCGTGGGAGTAGCGGGGAGGACTACCTCCCTCCTAAATACTGCCCCTCCCAGCGCGGGTTGTCATCCCCATAGCGCGGGTTAGGCACACAAACACACAAAAACACGCACAAAGGGGATGTGTGCAGATGTGCGCGATGTGTGTTATGTGTGGGGGTAAAACACACGTTGTGTGCGGAGAAAAAGGGAGAGTAAGGAGGATAGAGAGTTTAGGGAGGATAAGGAGATTAAGGAGGGCAAAGGGAAAGAAAAAAAACGCTGGGTAGTGCGAGAAAGCGCGAGAAAGAGGGAAAAACACCGCCTCCATAGCGCGGGTTGGCGCGGGTTGGAGGGAAATCAAAGCCCGAAAATAACTAAACACGGTACAAAATTTGCCCGCAGAGAAGCGTATGTGGCTACGATTGGTAAATATCCTGACACTTGTGGCGAGTATCGCGTTGCTCGCCTCGCTATCGCTTAACATCATCTATCCCAAGGAGTTAGCACCCTATGCCGAGCAATATTTATGGGCGATGACAGCCATCTGCTTCATCTTCCTCCTCGACTTCGCACTTATCGTCGCCCACGCCCAGCACCCCTTACGTTACCTCCTATGCAACATCCACGTACTTCTACTTTCCATCCCCTATCACGCTATAATTCAGTGGGTTGGCTACACTCCCACGCGCTCCATACAGATACTTTTAGGAGCCATCGTGATGCTCCGTGGCGTGATGGCGATGTACATCACTCTGCGCTGGCTCATAGCGCGTCGCACCACCCGCCTACTCTGGGCCTACATCCTCACCGTGGCGGTATGCACCTACCTCTCGGCACTGATATTTTACGAATATGAGTCGCCCGTAAACACTGGCGTTCAACACTTTAGCGATGCTCTTTGGTGGGCAGCGATGAATATGACAACCGTAGGCGCGGAGGTATTCCCCGTAACAGCCATCGGCAAAATTATCAGCGTCGCGCTCCCCATCATCGGTATGGCGATGTTCCCCGTCTTCACGGTCTACGTCACGTCGCTCTACGACCATCGTGGCACGGGAGTTGCAGAGGATGAGGCAAACCAAAACCATAAAAAAGTATGAGAAAGAGTCTTATTTTTGCTGGTGCCGCAGTGGCACTTTTAACACTGCTTTGTGGATGCTCGGCGGAGCGTCGTTGGAGCGATAAGGAGCGCAGAGCGCTACGCGAGGAGATGCGTGCCTACCGCGATATGGCCTACTTGGATAACCTCGCAGAGGCTGAGTTTGAGGCATTTACGGGCGATGTTGTGGAGGCTATCGAGGTGGACTACCCCATCTACACCACCTTCATAGAGCTTCCAGGGCGTGGCGATACGGTGGAGGTCTACGTGGTGTCGACCATCGTCGAGCAACTCAACACCAACCCTCATAACCTTCGCAACATCTTCCCCTACCCTTACCTTGTTTCCGAGGGCATCCTCCCCGCGGGGCTTAACCATCAGGCCGAGCGTGCCTTCTACGAGTGCCTTGCCTATAAGGTCAACCGCTATTACCCCTCTACCCTCGCCTTTTATGAGGATATCGTGACCTCGCCCGCCATCCCCGATGCTATTGTCGAGATGGAGCAGGCGTGTGCCGCGGAGCTCTTCGACTGGGGCGTGGAGATTGACGAGACGATAGTCATCGGCGACTAACCGACAGCGAACCACTGCATAGTAAAAGTATAAAGTTTCATTATTTGTTTCGGGGGTATGGCTCATCATATCCCCGTTTTGTGTTTGCAGAATTGAAAAAAAATTCCTAAATTTGTGCTATGTTTCGAATTAACTCAAACAATTAACTAATAAATTTATAGCACTATGGGACTTTTACAGGAGTTTAAGACATTTGCGCTTAAGGGTAACGTGATGGATATGGCAGTCGGTGTTATCATCGGTGGAGCATTCGGTAAGATTGTCACCTCGTTGGTTAACGATGTTATTATGCCACCTATTGGTTATCTCACTGGCGGTGTGGACTTTAAGGATTTGAAGTGGGTAATTCAGGAGGCTGCCGAGGCTACGGAGACAAGTGCCGCAGTTGCAGAGGTAGCATTGAAGTATGGTGCCTTCCTTCAGCAGGTCTTCGACTTCTTGATTATCGCCATCAGCGTCTTTGCGATGATTAAGATTGCCAACAAGCTCACAAGCCTTCGCAAGAAGGAGGAGGAGGCTGTCGAGGAGCCAGCACCAGCACCAGAGCCAGAGCCAGAGCCAACCAAGGAGGAGGTTCTCTTGGCAGAGATTCGCGACTTGTTGAAGGAGCGCAAGTAGTTGCACCTCACGGGGCGTGACTATTAGGCGTACCTCACCACAGGGCGGTATTGTTGCAAGTGGGAAGGACGCAAATCGTTGCACCTCAATAAAATAACGGAGGGGATGTCGACCAATGGTTGAGCATCCCCTTCTTTTGTTTATCACACCTTTACTGCGCCCTCTACGCCTCTATTCTCGTGTCACACGATTCACGAATTCACGGATTAACACCCCCACACCCATTGTTAATCTGTTAATTTGTTAATCTGTTACACCTATTTTCATACCAATTCCGCCACCGTGGCACCCACGAAATCTATCAACGCCTGGGGCGCGATGGCTATCTGCAAGCCGCGTACCCCCGCACTTATATAGATGCGCTCCTGCGCCATAACCGAACTATCGAAAAAGGTCGGAAACGGCCTCTTCATACCTATCGGCGAGCAGCCACCACGTATGTATCCCGTTGTTGCGAGTAACTCCTTCATCGGAATTAGGTCGCACTTCTTATTACCCGACACCCTCGCCGCAGCCTTCAGGTCCACCTCCTTATCGCCAGGGATGACGCATACGAAATGGCCCGTGCGGTCACCCTTCAAGACGAGAGTCTTAAACACCGAGGCGATATCCTCGCCCAACTCCTCGGCCACGTGCGTAGCCGCAAGATTATCCTCATCCACCGTATAGGGTATCAACTCGTAGACAATCTTTGCCCTGTCGAGCAGTCGCGCGGCGTTAGTTTTTTCGACCTTTTTTACCATATCTTTTTGTAGTTAGTATTGCTAATTAAAAATATTGTTGTACCTTTGCGCTATCAAAACAGACTCCCATAAAACATATAGTTATGAAATATGCATTAGTCACAGGCGCCACATCGGGCATTGGTCTTGAGTATGCCCGCGAGTTGGCATCACGAGGCTACCACATCATCGCCATCAGCAACGACCGCGAGGGCTTGAAGCGCGTAGCGCAGGACATCTACCTCGACTACAACGTCAGCATCAGTGGCATCTACTCCGACCTTCGCCGCCCCGAGGCAGCAAAGGAGATTTTCGATATGTGCGAGGCTCAAGGCTTTGAGGTTGAGATACTTATCTGCAACGCTGGAGCATTACTCTTCTCCACTTTGGCAAACACTGATACCGAGCGCATCGACTCGCTTATCAACCTCCACTGCACCACGCCAACGCTTCTCTGCCGCTACTTTGGCCAGAAGATGAAGGAGCGTGGCTATGGCAACATCCTCATTATGTCGTCGGCTACGGCGTGGCTTCCCTACCCTACGATTTCGGTCTATGGCGCTACGAAGGCCTACCTCAAGAATTTCGCCTTCTCGCTCTGGCAGGAGATGTATCGCTATGGCGTGAATGTCACGGCGGTGTTCCCAGGTGCTGTCGACACCCCATTCTACAACCTCGATGAGGGCAAGCGCACCCTTCTAACAGGTTTTGGTCTTATGCTCAGCCCCGCGACCATCGCACGTCGTGGTCTGCGTGCGCTCTTTGCGGGCCGTCGTCGCCTTATCCCAGGCCTATTTACGAAGATTATCGTGCTACTCTGCTCCATTCTTCCTGCGCGAGTTTTGGAACTTATCACGCGCATAAAGCCACTCCGCGAACTCTTGGAGCGACTATAACCACCCCGCTACGGGGCATCACAACTTACGACTGCTGGGGCGCTACTGCTTCAGCAGTTGTTGTAACATCGCAACGCTGACATCCCTAAAATCATCGACAATAACGTCAGCCTCAGTACCCTCGAGGAACTCACGCGAGAATGTCGTAGCCAGCGCCACCACCTTTATCCCCGCACGCTTTGCCGCCTCTATACCCGCCTCGGCATCCTCAAAGACCACGCACTCCTCAGGCTTTAAGCCAAGTTTCGCTGCTGCGGTAAGGTAAATCTCTGGGTCGGGCTTACAACGAGTCACCTCATCACCCGCAACTATCGCCTCGAAGTACCTCCCGATACGGCACTTCTCTAACACAAAATCGACGTTCACTCTATATCCCGACGAGCCTACTGCGCTCCGTAACCCCGCCTCTTCGGCCTCGGCGAGAAACTCCAAAAGTCCAGGCTGTGGCGTGATAATCGGAGCATAAATCTCACGATATATCGCCTCCTTTTCGTATCCCAACTCGCGGATACCAACCCTCTCGACCACCTCCTTGGGCATCAACTCGCCCATAATATCATCGTTGCCCTTGCCAAATACGCGGCTTAGCTCATCGAAGCTACGCTCCACGCCATATCGGCGGAAAAACTCGGCAAACGCCGCGCGGTGCACCTCAAGGTTGTTGACCAGCACACCATCCATATCAAATAGTAATCCTTTTAGCATCGTCTATTATATTATATATAGGTAGGACAAAGTTAGCATTTTTGTTTTAATTTTCACCATTGTTGTTTATAACTCCGCGAATGAGTTTTGCGCATTGAATAAAAATCACTACATTTGCATAGTATGAAACTATTTCGCAAATGGGAGCTGGGCGAGACTATGCTCTACACCTTGGTGTGGGTAGCCATATTCTTGATACCCTTTATGAACGCACAGCTAATGTCGGAGCACGAGATTGACTTCAATAAGGTTATTATCTCGTGGGCAAAGGTTACGCCCTACTTCATCATCTTTCTCGCGAACAACACCGTTCTTGCTCCGAAGTTACTTCTTCGCCACCGCTATTGGCTCTACACCACCTCGCTCATAGCAATAGTCGCTATCATCTTTGGCATCATCGAGATTTTCGACTTCCGCTACCTCCAGAGCAACATTGAGCTTCGCCACAAAGCCTCGCTTACGGACCTTGAGTGGTATTGGAACATCCTGATTGGTATCTTTATGGCGGGTGCCAACACTATGATTAAGCTCTACTACCGCACGCTGACCATCGACCGCCGTATGGCCATCCTCGAGAAGGAGAACATCGAGACACAGATGGAGTATCTGAAGTATCAGATTAACCCCCACTTCCTGATGAACACCTTGAACAACATCCACGCGATGATAGAGTTCGACAGCGATATGGCCCGCACGAGCGTTATGGAGCTATCGCATATGCTCCGCCATATCCTCTACGACTCGAGCGAGAGGTCCACGACACTCGATAAGGAGATTCGCTTCCTCGACAGCTATATCAAGCTGATGCGTATCCGCTATATCGACGAGGTGAATATCTCGTTCACACACCCCGACATCTCATCCTCTGCACGTATTAAGCTGCCACCCCTATTGCTTATCGTGCTGGTTGAGAATGCCTTCAAGCACGGCATCAGCTACAAGGAGAACTCGTTCATCAACATCACCATTACTGCTGATAACAACGAGCTTACGTGTGTTGTAGCCAACAGCCGCCACAGCCACGGCACGCAGAGCCATAGCACCACCGAGCGTAGTGGCATAGGACTAAGCAACATCATCAAGCGTATGGACATCCTCTTTGGAAATCGCTATACGCTCACGACCGACACCTCCGATAGTAAAGTATATATCGTAGAATTAGTAATTCCCGTAACAACGAATAAATAGTATGGTAAGATGTATCGCAATAGACGATGAGCCATTGGCGCTCCGTCAGATTAAGAGTTACATTGAGCGCACTGGCTCTTTGGAGTTGGTTGCCACGTGCCGCAACGCCTTCGAGGCGCAGCAGATTCTCGAGGCCGAGACCGTAGACCTCATCTTCGTCGACATCAATATGCCCGATATGAATGGTCTTGACTTTGTGCGTTCGCTCACCACCGCCCACTACATTGTCTTCACCACTGCCCACGCGGAGTTTGCCCTCGAGGGTTTTAAGCTCAATGCCATAGATTATCTTTTGAAGCCTTTTGATTATAACGAGTTTATGAAGGCTACGCAGAAGGTTATCTCGCTTGTCGACCTTGTTGAGCGATGCCACGCCGCCGAGAGTGCCGTAGCGCAGAACGAAGCCGAGGAGGCTGATAAGGAGTATATCTCGGTCAAGGCCGACTACAAGACACAGCTCGTAAAGATTGCCGACATTGTCTACTTGGAGAGTGCTGGCGAGTATGTCCGCCTACATATCGAGGGTAGTTCGACCATCACGACGCTCTTCCGCCTCAAGAATATGGAGACCACCCTACCGCAAGAGACTTTCTTGCGTGTTCACCGCTCCTACATCGTCAACATCAAGCGCATTGCGAGCTACACCAAGGGCCGTATCTTCCTCGACAATGGCGAGTATATTCCTCTTGGCGAGAACTACAAGGAGCGCTTCTTCGAGATATTCCAGTAGCGAACTTTACATATAAGCACAAAAAAACAGGGCCGTACCGAAATACGCCCTGTCTTTTTTTTGTTGCGATGCTTCCGCACCCCAATCTCGCACCTCTATTAGATTGGGAGGAACGCGAGAAGGATACCCGCAGCAACTGCCGAACCGATAACACCCGCTACATTAGGACCCATAGCGTGCATCAAGAGGAAGTTACCTGGGTTGTACTTCTGACCTACGCTCTGCGATACACGAGCCGCCATAGGCACAGCCGATACACCTGCAGAACCGATAAGTGGGTTGATCTTCTCCTTCGAGAAGAGGTTTATAATCTTCGCGAGGATAACACCACTTGCCGAACCAAACGAGAATGCCACGATACCGAGGGTAAGGATACCCAAAGTCTGCCAGTTAAGGAACGCCTCTGCAGTAGCAGTAGCACCTACTGAGATACCGAGGAAGATAGTCACGATGTTCATCAACTCGTTCTGTACGGTCTTCGACAAACGCTCCGTAACGCCACACTCCTTCATCAAGTTACCGAGCATCAAGCAGCCGATAAGTGGAGCTGCCGATGGCAACAACAACGCGATGATAACAGTGATAACGATAGGGAAGATAATCTTCTCACGCTGTGACACAGAACGCAACTGCTTCATCTCAATCTTACGCTCCTTCTCTGTAGTGAGGAGCTTCATAATTGGTGGCTGAATCACAGGCACAAGAGCCATATAAGAGTATGCCGCAACAGCGATAGGACCCAACAAGTGTGGAGC
>JAFYRB010000033.1 GCA_017559615.1 Alistipes sp.
CGGTGCAAATTAATATATTTGCAGAGTAATTTGCAAATGTTGCAGTTCGTCGTTAGATGAAAGGCTCTATTTAATTGTTTTATATTCACTTATTTAGTGTATGAAGATAGTTATTGCAGGTGCTGGAGATATGGGTACACACCTCTCGAAAATGCTCAGTGGTAATGGTCACGACCTTACAGTTGTGGATGTTGATCCTAAAGCATTGGTTGAGGTGGGAAACCTTGTGGATGTGGTAACCGTAGAGGGTGATACAACGCAGTTCTCGGTGTTGCGTCGCGCGGGTGTGCGAAAGTGTGACCTCTTTATTGCAGTGCGCTCGGTGGAGAATGATAATATCCTCTCGGCAGTTATGGCAAAGCAACTTGGTGCCAAGAAGGCTATTGCACGTGTCGATAGCAATGAGTATCTCGAGCCTAACAGCAAGGAGGTGTTCATCGATATGGGTATCGACTATCTCTTCTATCCAGAGCAGATTGCAGCTCACGAGGTTATCAATCTTCTTGGTCACACATCCTCTACCGAGTATGTGGACTTTGCTGGCGGAAAACTCTCGATGGTGGCATTCCGTTTGGAGCTTACCTCGCCACTTTTGGGCCGTACGGTGATAGATGCCGATAACGAGGATGAGGATTTGGAGTATCGTGTGGTGGCTATCGTGCGCGGTGCTAGGACAATTATCCCTACTGCGGAGGATAGATTCGAGGAGGATGATATGGTCTACGCTATTTCGCGTCATAACGCTACGCATAAGGTTGTGGAACTTTCAGGAAGACGTGAGGTGGAGATTCGTAATATGATGATTCTCGGAGGTTCACGTATTGGCGTGCGTATCGCCAACGAGTTGCAGAATGATGTGAATATTAAGCTTGTTGACTATGATGCCGATAAGGCTTTCCGCCTTGCCGAGCGACTCGATAAGACGCTTATCATCAACGAGGATGGCCGTGATACGGAGGCTATGATGGAGGAGGATCTTGCGGGTATGGATGCCTTTGTTGCGGTTACGGGACGTAGCGAAACGAATATCCTCGCTGCGATGTTGGCAAAGCGTATGGGCGTGAAGAAGGTGATTGCCGAGGTGGAGAATATCAACTATATTTCGCTTGCCGAAAGTATCGGTGTGGATACCATCATCAACAAGAAACTCGTTACAGCGTCGAACATCTTCCGCTTTACGATGACAACCGAGGTGCAGACTATCAAGTGCTTAACGGGTAGTCAGGCGGAGGTTATGGAGTTTATCGTGAAGCCAAACTCTCCAGCTACGAAGCATAAGGTTTGTGACCTTGGACTCCCCGAGGATTCGATAATCGGTGGCGTGGTGCGTGGCGATAGAGTCTTTATCGCGGTGGAGGAGACGCAGATTAATGCCTACGATAGGGTTGTTGTCTTTGCAATGCCCGACTCGGTGATGCGCGTGGCGGAGTTCTTCAACTAAAGAATGAAATCGAAAAATATATAACACTAACTCTTAACTATGTACATAGCAATTGCAGGAAATATCGGTAGCGGAAAAACTACGCTTACCGAGATACTTACAAAGCGTTATGGCGCACAACCTTACTACGAGGATATCGCAAATCCCTATATCAGCGACTTTTATGAGGATATGGGACGTTGGTCATTCCACCTTCAGTTGTGGTTCCTCGGAAGCCGTATTCAGCAGACTTTGACGATGTTGGCTGATGGCGCGGATAATATCGTGCAGGATAGAACAATCTATGAGGATGCGCATATCTTTGCCGATAATCTCCACTCTATGGGACTTATGGCGAGCCGCGACTTCGACACCTATATGAAGATGTTTAATATCGAGCAGGCGCTTCTTCCAAAGCCCGATGTGTTGATATACCTCAAGGCGAGTGTTCCTACGCTTATTTCGCAGATTAAGATGCGCGGTAGAGAGTATGAGCAGAATATTGATGAGGATTATTTGAGCCGCCTGAATGAGAAGTACAACAACTGGATAGAGAATATCTACGAGGGCCGTGTGCTTGTTGTGGATAAGGATGTTGATGATTTCGTGGCTAACCCCGAGATTATCGACCGTATCTGTGCTTCGGTGGAGGAGATGTGTAATGGTAAGAGACAATTGTAGTTAAAGTAATACGTTAGATAATCAATGGCAAGACCACTTCCAGAGGAGTTTGTGCGCTCGATGCGTGAGATGCTGGGTGACGATGCGGAGAGATTATTCTCGGCTCTTGATACCCCTGCCGAGGTGTCGATAAGGGTTAACCCTGCCAAGCCCGCCGAGGTTTTCGAGGGTGAGGCAATAGGGTGGTCGCCAAATGGCAGATACCTCGCCGAGCGTCCACAGTTCACGCTCGATCCGTTGATGCACGGTGGTGCTTACTACGTGCAGGAGGCCTCGTCGCAGTTTGTGGCACACATTCTTCGTCAGGATAACCTTGAGGGGGGACGAGTGTTGGATATGTGTGCTGCGCCAGGTGGTAAGACTACAGTCTATTCATCGTTGGTTGGTCGCGAGGGCCTTGTGGTGGCGAATGATATAAATCGTGGTCGTACACTGGCACTCTCGGATAATGTGCAGCGATGGGGTATGGGAAATGTCGTTGTTACGTGCAACGAGCCTGAACATATCGGAGCCTTTGAGCAGTGGTTTGATGTTGTGGCGGTGGATGCTCCTTGCTCGGGTGAGGGTATGTTCCGCAAGATGGATGAGGCACGTGAGGAGTGGACACCCGCATCTGTGGAGCAATGTGTGGCGCGTCAGCGTGATATCCTTGCGGAGGCGTGGCGAGCATTGCGCCCAGGAGGTAAACTTATATATAGCACCTGCACCTTCAATGATCGTGAGGATGAGGGCGTTGTGCGTTGGCTTGTGGAGGAGTATGGTGATGAGATTGTAGCTGCAGAGAGAGTCGAGACGGAGGATAAGTGGGGTATTGTACGTAGCGATATAGGCCCATTTCAGTGTTTCCATTTCTATCCTCATAGCGCACGTGGCGAGGGTTTCTTTGCTGCTGTGGCGTGTAAGGCCGAGGGTGTGACAAAGCGCCGTACACCAAAGGGACGACGTAAGGTATTTACCACGTTGCAGAGCAAGGACTTAGCTGAAGTATCACGTTGGGTGGATGATGCTAAGACGATGAGTTTCAGATATGTGGGCGATGTTGTATATGGCTATAATAGCGCAGTGATGGAGGATGTCACACAGCTCTCGGAGTCACTTTCAGTGGTATACTCTGGTGTTGCTATGGGACAGATTTTCAAGGGTACGCTGAAGCCTGAACACTCGTTGGCGCTCTTTGTAGGTCGCAACAGGGATGTTGTTACGGAGGTGGAGCTATCGTTGGAGGATGCGCAAAACTACTTGCGTAGACAGGATATTGATGCTAAACAGTTTAGCGAGGGTGTGAATGTTGTTACATATAAGGGTGTTGCCATAGGTTTTATCAAGCGTATTGGCGCACGTTGTAACAATATGTATCCCAAGGATTTGAGAATATTAAACTTATAAATAAGTGTAGATATGGCAAAGCTACTTTATTCGATGGGTGAGGTAACCGAGATGTTTGATGTAAACGCATCACTCATCCGCTATTGGGAGTCGAAATTCGACTGCATTCGACCTCATAAGAATAAGAAGGGTAACAGAATGTTTACCGCTTCGGATGTTGAGAATTTGAAACTTATATATCACCTCGTTAAGGAGAAGGGTATGACCCTCGAGGGTGCGAATATGGCGATGAAGCGCCGTGGTAAGAGCGTGCAGCGTGATGTCTCAATCTTGGAGCGTTTGCAGAATATTCGTGCTATGTTGTTGGAGGTGCGTGAGTCGTTGGGTGATAACTCGCCAGTGGAGTATGAGGCACCTATCGAGACTATGTCGGAGCTTATCTCGGATGTGGAGAGCGAGGCGAAGGCTGAGGTTGTGGAGGGTGTAACAACACCTGAACCAACGCCCGAGGAGCCACAGCCAAAGCGTCGCGGCCGTCCACGTAAGGTTGTTGAACCAGCTGAGGATCAGCAGAGCGTGGCACGTCGCCGTAAGCCAAAGAAGAGTGAGGAGAAGGAGCTATTCCCATTCTACGAGCAGTCACTATTCTAAACTCATAACGCGATGAAGATTAGAGATATAGCTGCTGCAATCGAGGAGTTTGCACCTTTGGCATTGCAGGCAGACTATGATAATTCGGGCCTTGTTGTAGGTCGTCTTGATGACGAGGTACACAAGGCGCTCCTTGCGGTGGATGTTACCGAGGAGGTGTTGGACGAGGCAGAGAAGGAGGGTTGTGATATTATCATCACGCACCACCCGATAATCTTTGCTCCGTTGAAGCGTCTAAACTCGGCAACGTATGTGGAGCGTTGTGTGGAGCGTGCTATACGTAGCGGCATCGCGCTGTATGCTTGTCACACCAATCTCGATAGTACGGTAAATGGTATGAGCTGGCAGGTGGGCTCGATGATTGGCCTCGATGCGATGACGGTGCTTGAGCCACGCCGCGATAACCCTGCGGTGGGCTATGGAGTGGTAGGTGTGTTGTCTCGCCCCGAGAATATTAAGGCGCTCTTGTCGCGTGTGAAGAGTATCTTCGATGTTGGTGCGATACGTTATAGCGATATCCCTTCGGAGGATATGATGGTGCGCCGTGTGGCGATATGTACTGGCGCTGGACGCTCGCTTATCAGCGAGGCTCTGGCTGCCGAGGCCGACCTATACATAACCGCAGATTTGCGCTACAACGACTTTATGATGGGCGAAAATCGTATGGTTATTGCAGATATTGGACATTTTGAGAGCGAATTTTGTGCAATTCGCATCTTAGATGATGTATTATCAAAAAAAATGTGTAACTTTGCCGTTCGCAGGAGCGTATGCTCACGAAACCCTATACACTACTTATTCTAAGAATAAATAACTAATAGATTTACTATATGGCACAGAAGAAGACAAACGATGTTGACTACTCGATGCAGGAGAAGATTATGGCTCTTTATGAGTTGCAGAAGATTGACTCTGCTATCGACGAGATTAACAAGATTAAGGGTGAGCTTCCTCTCGAGGTTCAGGATCTTGAGGATGAGCTTGCTGGTCTCAACACTCGTATTGAGAATATCAACGCAGAGATTGAGGAGCTTAACTCGTTGATTCGTCAGCGTAAGCGCGAGGTAGACCAGGCTCGCATTATGATTGGCAACTACAAGGAGCAGCAGAATAATGTTCGTAACAACCGCGAGTACGATGCCATCACAAAGGAGATAGAGTATCAGGAGCTTGAGATTGAGCTTGCTGAGAAGCGTCTTAAGGAGTACACCGCACAGATTAAGGCGAAGAAGGCTATCATCGACGAGACTAATACCCTTATCGAGGAGCGTTCTATCGACTATAAGGCAAAGAAGGCGGAGCTTGACTCTATCGAGGCAGAGACTGCACAGCAGATTGCAGAGCTTACTGCAAAGGCAGAGAAGGCAAAGGAGCCTATCGACGAGCGTCTTTTGGTTGCTTACAACAGCATCCGCAACAATGTGCGTAACGGTCTTGCAGTAGTAACCGTAACACGTGATGCTTGTGGTGGTTGCTTCAACCGTATCCCTCCACAGCGCCAGGTGGATATCCGTCAGGGTAAGAAGCTTATCGTTTGTGAGTATTGTGGTCGTATTCTCGTAAGCGAGTAATCGAACAAGTAGGGTAGTTATACTGCCAAAAAGAGAAGATGCGAAGGGAGGGCGAGGAGTTCTCATTCGCATCTTTTTTTTATGCAATATCACTGCAAAGGATAGGATAAAAAAACGAGGGCCGAAACCCTCGTTTTTTTTTTTGTGCGTAGCGATGTTATTACTTTGTAGTGAATGGCTCAACCTCAAAGAATGTTACACCCTTGTTCATATCCTCAACCAATACGCACATCGTATATGAGGTGTTGTAGTTAAGGTATTCCCACTTGTAGTCATATGTTGTTGCCATAAACTGACGCTTCGAGTCGTGGCTCAAGGCAGGGATAAATGCAATCATACACTCCTCGTATGACGAGAAACCTACCTGCGCATACTCGCCAGATTTAATCTCCTCGATACGCTGTGTTGGTAATATTGCCACATAGCAGCACCATACGTTCTCGCCAAAGATACAGTCGAAGGTGACGTTATTGCTGTTAATCTCCTTAATGTTGATATCTACGCTACCTGTACCCGCCGCAGGCTCCTCGGTACGTACCTGAACAATCTCAACACCGCCAAGAAGACTATTCTCCTGTCCCTCGCTGGTATCCATCAATGCAGCAAGGATGATGTAGTCAGTTGATGACATAGCCTCCATTATCAAGCCTGGAACGTGTTCACACTCCTTGCCATTCTCCCAGTTGAAGGTGCGTGTACCATCGAGCATAAAGCCATATGTTACAACCCAAGCACCTGGGTTTGAACTTGTCATATCGTAGACACGCTTATCTACAACCGAGCAACGCCAATACTGTCCCTCCTCGGCATTGATGCGGAACTGGAACGATGTAGAGCCAACCTTCAAAACCTCGATAAGCTCCTCCGAGCCATTGTCATCGCCCTTTGGAACAGATGCTCCCGAGAGTGGACCATTGTAGTATGCCTGAATGGTCTTTGAGGAGCCATCCTCCAAATAGGTAAGCAACATATAGATTGCATACTGACCATTTGCAATATCTACGGTTACGTAGCCATCGGTGAAGTTGTAACCCTCGCCATCGGTACTCTTGCCCACAGGAATATATCCAGATGTATCAGTGAAGATGGTGTAAGGATGGTAGTTCGTAGCGAAGGTGTACTGACCATATGGGAAGTAGCTGCTCATAGTCTCATCAAGGGTATAGAAATCCAAGATGATGCGGTCGCCATTATCGCGTACGAAGGTTACGTAGTAGTTGTAAACCTCATACCAACGACCATCCTTCGTCTTCTCGATTACGATATTCTCCACGCCCTCAATTTCAGGAAGCTCGAAGTTATCATCGTTATTGTCGCCATTGTTATTGCTGCCCTCTTTAGTCTCCATCATAAGAGGCTTCATAATAATGCTCTTGCCCGAACGTGCCGCAGCAACAACATAGTACTTCGTTTTTGGCTGAAGATCCTTGATAGTGATAACACCACCATCAGTTGCAGTACCCTCGCTCAAAACCGTATCGACAGAGATATTCTCGCCATCGTAGAGCATATATGCACACTCATCAGCCTCAACGTTGATGACAAAGGTGATAGATGATGCAGTAGTGTCTACAGGTAGAATCTCAAGCGTAGCGGTAGCATTCTTGTCGCTATTGTTGCAACCCACTGCGAAAGTTGCCATAGCAAACATCAAAAGCAGTGATTTCAAAATATTTCTCATAATACCTATATATAATATATATGTTAGCGTTTGTTAGTCCTTCTCGATAACACCAGTCCAGTTGCAAGTGATGTTATTGCCCTTAAAGTCGTAGCCGTCGAGGATTACGGTGTGGGTGCCATCGCCATTGTCGATGAATTCGGCAGTACCACTCTTAATCATCGCATAGTTCTTATAACCACTTGCCGAGCTACCGCCATACTCGTATAACCAGCTACCTACGGCCTGTGCATACTTGTTTGTGAAGCCCGCAACCATTACCATCTTACCAGGTTTGTCGGAGATAGTGTACTTGCCTGCAAACTTACCATCTGAAGATTGGTTGTTGGTAACAAGGTCGAACTGAAGGGTGTCGCCATATACGTAACCAGCCGACTTATTCATAATATAGATAGTGTAGTTAGAGTAGCCTGTTTGCCAGTAGTCGCCCTCGTAACCCCACTTAGCACGATGCTCGCCCTCGAAGGTTACGTGGCGGTCGCAGTCGAGTGTTGACTGTGCCTCGCCCTGCTCATCGTTGTCATCGTCTGAATCATCGTCGTTAACATCCTCCAACGTAAGGTCGCCAACGAAGGTTACCTTGTGTACCTTGCCGTTGATTGTAGCAACAAGAGTGATTGAGTTCTCCGACACAACCATCGTAGCATCGGTCATCTTTATCGACTCCGATGTCTCTACGTTATCTGTGGTAAGGATAAGCTGGCTGTTGTTTGTAATAGAGTATGCCTTGCCGCCATTTGAGCCATCGTTCGAGCTATCAAAGGTATAGGTACCAAGTGGAAGCGATGCTGTGTGGTTGGCTGGTGAGAAGCAGTCGATGTAGTAGTATGTACCATTAGGATATGCCTGACCGCCATTGTTTAGGCCCTGATCCGATAGGAAGAAGGCAAAACGGTCCGAGCCCTCGCCATAATTCTCACCGTAGTAGTAGCCGTCGAGGCAATCTGCACGGAAGGTTACATCCGTATTGCCGCCAATGTTTGAGCCAGCAGCCTGACGGAAGACAATAAGTGTGGTGAAGTCGCCATTTCCAGCAGCGACCTCGACAACCGAACTACGTGCATCGCCTGTTGTATTAACCTTGAAGTTAACGATGATGATGCCTGACGCTGGAGTCTTGATTGATGCGATTGCCTCCTTACCCTCGAGGATAGTTGTGGTTACGGCATCAAAGCCTGTGTAGGTGACATATACGTCGCCACCATTTGCATCAACATCATACTGCTTGCCAGAGGTGATTACCAAACCCTGCTCCGCATTCTGAGGCTCGCAAGCAACAAAGAGTGTCACCATTGCGAGTGCAAGAATTGAGAAAATCTGTTTCATTTGTTAATATTATTTTAGTTGTTATTCCTTTGCGTGTTAAACGGAAAAGGCGGGGTGTAGACCTCAATCTACCCCCCCCCTCGGTTTGATGTATATATCTGAATATCAGACTATAATAGTCGGTTTGTCTGCTCGTCTGGGAACACAACCTTAGGCACGAAGGTCTTTGCCTCCTCGAAGTCCATAAAGCCGTAACCCATAATGATTACGATGTCGCCAACCGCGGTCTTGCGTGCTGCAGCGCCATTGAGGCAGATGCAACCGCTGCCACGCTCACCCTTGATGACGTAGGTCTCGATGCGCTCGCCATTGTTGTTGTTCACAATCTGCACCTTCTCGCCCTCGATAAGGCCTGCGGCATCCATCAAATCCTCGTCGATGGTGATGCTGCCAACGTAGTTGAGATTCGACTCGGTAACACGTACACGGTGAATCTTCGATTTCATTCTCTCTATAAACATAGTTTGGGTAGTTTCGGTTTACTTAATGCGAATGTTGTCGATAAGGCGAATCTCGCCAGCCTGAATAGCACAGCAACCCTGAATGCGCTCCGAGTCGCTCCACGCCTCTACCTTCTGCATTGTCTTTGCATCCACAGCCTCGAAGTAGATGGTCTTCAAAAGTGGGTTAGCGTCGATACTCTTTACCACCCACTCGGTAAGCTCCGCAGGAGTCATCGTAGCCATCTTCTCGGCGCACTGCTTGATAGTAGCGTAGATGTGTGGTGCTGCGGCGCGATGCTCTGGTGTGAGAAGCTCGTTGCGTGATGATAGCGCAAGGCCATCCTCGCCACGTACTATAGCACACTCCACGATGTCAACATCAATCGAGAGCTGCTCGACCATAGCCTTGATGATTGCAATCTGCTGGAAGTCCTTCTCGCCGAAGTATGCGCGACGTGGGTTAACGAGGGCAAACAAACGGCTAACAACCTGTGCTACGCCATTGAAGTGACCAGGACGTGTAGCACCCTCCATAACCTTGTCGATAAGACCGAAGTCGAAGACACGGGTGTCTGGCTCTGGGTAGATATCCTCCACCGATGGCATAAAGACAATATCCGCACCCGCAGCCTCCAAGATAGCGCAGTCGGCCTCTGGAGTGCGAGGGTAGTTCTTAAGGTCGTTTTTATCGTTGAACTGTGTTGGGTTAACAAATACGCTAACTACAACAGTGTCATTCTCCTTACGAGCTCGCTCAACCAATGAACGGTGGCCAGCGTGAAGCGCACCCATTGTAGGTACAAAGCCGATACCCTCCTTAGGGCAGTCAGCCAAAGCTGCGTTAAGAGCAGCAACGGTGTTTACTACTTTCATATTTGTGATTAGTATGGTGCGACAAAGTTACAAAATAGTATGAACATAGCAAGAATTAAGCGTGAAAAAGTGGTAGATATAACTCTCTTTTCTTCTCGTTGTTCTACATTTATGGCTTTTAGTAGTTGTGTAATTTGATAAAATATGCTACTTTTGTCTAAAGAATGAAATTAATCGTGCTAAGTTGTATGAAAAAGTTAATCTGTTTTACATCTCTTATTCTATCTATTATCTCCTTTGTGTCGTGCAATAATGATATTGATGGCCCAACCAAAAATTCCAAAATAGAGAGCATAACCGAAACCGATATCGTTGTTATGCCTAATGCTCAATTGCTTCGTATTGAGTATCGCTCAGGTGCAAAGTGCAGAGTAGAGATTAGTGAGGAGGCTATGTCGTGGATTAGTTGTAGCTCCATTGACGATAATGCAGACTGCGTGATGCTGGATATTGATAAAAATACCAATGGCGTTAATCGTTGCAGTTCTGTGCGTATTGTGTCGGAGAAAAAACCTAATATCTATATCGAATACACCATTACGCAATATGCTGATGATAGTCGCAAAATATATTACACTACGACAGATGGCAAGAAGTTTAGGCCCGAATACGAGGATAAGTTTACCAATGGTTTTGGTGTAGATATCAAGTCGCATACTTATGAGCGAGTTGGTGTCATAGAGTTTTGTGGCGATGTCAGCACTGTGGGTAATTTCCAGGAGCGTTACCCGATGACTAATAGACTCAAGAGCATCTATTTGCCTAATGGTATAACTACAATTTCTGATTATGCCTTTTCGGAGTGTAAAGAGCTTGAGGAGGTATCGTTGCCCGAAACTCTTCAAAGTATTGGTGCAGAGGCGTTTTATCGTTGTAATAAGCTTGATTATCTCGCTATTCCAAACGGTGTGAAGGTGGTGGGCTTGCGTGTTTTTGCCGAGTGTGAGTCGCTCGTTGAGGTCACTTTGCCGAATAGCGTTGAGAGTATTGACTATGGATTATTTGCAATGTGTCATAACCTAACAAAGGTAAAACTGTCAAACTTGATTACAGAGATACCGATGAAGTGCTTTGCTGCGTGTGATAAGCTCGAGACAATTGAAATTCCTGAGTCGGTAGAGGTGATTGGAAGTGTAGCCTTTTCGAACTGCACTTCGCTGAAATCTATCGTGCTCCCCTCGAAGTTGAAAAGTATCACTTATATGGCATTCAATGGGTGTAGCTCGTTGGAAAGTGTATCGTTTCCTTCATCACTTGAACTGCTTGGTGGTAGTGCCTTTAAAAACTGTGTAAGTCTTGTGAGTGTTGAACTCCCAAATAGTATCACAAAGATTGAAAATTCTGTATTTGAAGGTTGTGCGCAGCTGGTCAACTTTAACATTCCAAGTGGTATAAAGTATATCACTGACAATCTATTCGACGGCTGTATTGGTCCAGAAGAGTTGGTTATTCCCGATAATATTGAACAAATAGGCTCCGCAGCATTTCAGGAGTGCAGAGGTATTAAACGTGCTACCATAGGAAGTAGCGTTCGAAAGATGTCAGCAGGAGTATTTTACGATTGTGCGAACCTTGGCGAGCTATATTGTATGCCGACAACACCTCCACAGGTAGGAGAACAAATTTTGACTAAATGTAGTGCTGATTTGAAGATATACGTTCCACAAGGCTCGGTAGATGCTTACAAAGCGGCAGAGGGATGGTCAAAATATAAAGATAAGATTGTTGGATACGACTTCTAATCGTTCGTAATGACTATTCTTTACTCGTAGTAGAGGCGTTGCTTTTGGGCAGCGCCTTTATTGGTTTATATTGGTTGCCGTCGTACTCATAACAGTAGGTGTCAACGCCATTTGTCATAACGATATATCTGCACCTTAATATCGAGTTGTAGCGCACCACTTGGCGTAGCACCTCGTCGCTAATCTTAACGTTCGGCTCCTTGCACTCAACTACTACGTGGGGCCTTGCGCAACAATCAACGACTACGATGTCGGCACGCTGAGGCATACCATTAATATTTACGGGATGCTCGGTGATAATCTGCTGCGGAAGATAACCACAACACTGTATGAGATACTCCAAAAGGTGTTGGCGTACCCACTCCTCGGGTGTAAGCACAAGCCACTTTCCACGAATACGGTCGTAAATCTCCGTACGACCACTGCTACCACGGCGAGCGCGGAGGTGGATAGGTGGAAAGTTGAGTGTAGGGTAGTCGGCCATTGTAAATAATTTTTGTATATTTGTGGCAAAGATACTCAAAATAATATGGAAAAGCAACTACAAATAGATGTTAACGAGCGTGTGGAGCGCGCTTGTGGATACTTCAAAAAGGGATATAACTGTGCGCAGGCGGTGGTTATGGCGTTCGACGATGTTATGGGGCAGAGTCCCGAGGCATTGGCGCGTATCGCAGCACCATTTGGCGGCGGTATGGGACGTATGCGCGAGGTGTGTGGTACGGTCAGTGGTATGGCCTTCCTTGCGGGTGCTATATCTCCCTCTGTGGACCCCTCGAATCTTGAGGAGCGTCAGGCGAACTACGCTCTTGTACAGCACTTTGCCGAGGAGTTTCGTAAGGAGAATGGCGATATTGTGTGCCGTAGATTGTTGGGCTTGGAGCCTATGGTGGAGCGAAGCGAAACACCACGTCCTTCGGAGCGTACCGAGGCCTATTATAAGAAGCGTCCTTGTGGGGAGTATGTAGGCTGCGCAGCGCGTATCGTGGCAGAATACTTGCTTAAAAAGCAAAATTAATATACCTGGGTGATAGAATTTAACACAATTGTAACTCTTTTTTGAATAGATAATACTAACTTTGTGCGGTAATTCCTTTGGAAAGGAGATTTTAAAAGGTGTTAAAAATGTATAAAAGAAGCAACAATAGTTTTTCTCAACTTTGCCATAGCGTAGATAGCAGCGCGGTTGTGGAGGGTAAGGGATTAAATATCATACCTCCGCCTGAGCGAGAGTCGCTGTGGATATTATATCTTGAGAAGTTTAAGGATCCGATTATCATCGTACTCATCGTGGCGTTCCTGCTATCGATGTGTTTGTCGGTATATGAAATTGCGGTGATGGACTACGCTTGGTCGGTGATGTTTGAGCCTATCGGCGTACTCCTGGCACTCCTTTTGGCTACGGGTGTTGGCTTCATCTTTGAGGTTAAGGCGGGCAAGGAGTTCGATATATTAAATAAGGTGAAGGACTCGCGCCCTGTGAAGGTGCTGCGTAAGGATGCAAAGGGACGTGTGAGAATGTATCAGGTGGCAAAGCAGGATGTCGTCGTGGGCGATGTTGTGCGCTTGGAGGCTGGTGACGAGGTGCCTGCGGATGGTCGCTTGGAGGAGGCTTTGCAGTTGAGAGTTGATGAGTCGAACTTTACGGGCGAACCTTATGTAAATAAATATACCTCGGAGGAGGATTTCGATAAGGATGCTACATATCCATCGAACTTTATGCTTCGTGGTGCTACGATAATTGAGGGTAGCGGCGTGATGATTGTCGAGAGCGTTGGTATGGAGACCGAAGAGGGTAAGGGCGTTGCACGCGCCTCGGAGGGTAGCGATGTGCAGACTCCGCTAAACATTCAGCTTGAGCAACTTGGTGGATGGATATCGCGTGCAAGTTTCATTATCGCTACGCTTATCATCGTTGGTCGTGTGCTATATTTCTGGCTTACGGGAGGTTTTGACGAGGGACTCTCGTGGTTGGAGTTGTTGCAGTTTGTGCTTGCCTCGGTGATGATTGCCGTTACGTTGATTGTGGTGGCGGTACCAGAGGGTTTGCCTATGAGTGTTACGGTGAGCTTGGCGATGAGTATGCGCCGTATGCTTAAGGAGAATAGCCTTGTGCGTAAGCTCCACGCGTGTGAGACTATGGGTGCTGCGACGGTGATTTGCTCCGATAAGACGGGTACGCTTACGAAGAACCGTATGACGGTGATGGAGCTGGAGATGACATCTACGGAGGCTTTGCCAGATATTATGGATTGTATGGCGGTGAACTCTACGGCTGAACTTACGACGGCTGCGGATGGTAGTTTGTCTCCTATTGGTAACCCTACCGAGGGTGCGCTCCTAATGTGGCTAAATAGTCAGCAGATTGATTATGTTGACCTTCGTGAGAGGTATAATATTATTTCGCAGACACCATTCTCGACCGAGACCAAGTCGATGATTTCGGAGGCTTGTAGCGCGGATGGAGAGCGTAAGGTGCGATTTATAAAGGGTGCGCCAGAGATTGTGATGGCGATGTGTGGCGAAGAGTTTGATAAGGCGCATTTCGAGAGTGTATTGCTTGAGTATCAGTCGCGTGCGATGCGTACGTTGGGCTTTGCCATAGAGGAGCAGGGTGTTGTTCGCTTCCTTGGTGTTGTGGGTATCTCGGACCCTATACGTGACGATGTCGCCGAGGCGATAGATACTTGTATGAACTCGGCGGGCGTAAGGGTTATTATCGTGACGGGCGATACACCTGGTACGGCGATGGAGATTGGTCGTCAGATTGGTCTTATACGTAGCGACGAGGAGGGACAGATTATCTCGGGCCCAGATTTCGCGGAGCTTGATGATGAGAGCGCTTTGGAGTTGTTGAAGGGTGATAAGTTGAAGATTATCTCTCGCGCACGTCCTGATGATAAGGCTCGTTTGGTGATGCTCTTGCAGCAGAATGGTGAGGTGGTAGCAGTGACGGGAGATGGTACTAACGATGCTCCGGCACTTAGCAAGGCACAGGTGGGCTTGTCGATGGGTGATGGTACGTCGCGTGCCAAGGAGGCGAGTGATATTACCATCATTGATAACTCCTTTGCCAGCATCAACAAGGCGATTATGTGGGGTAGGTCGTTGTACTTGAATATCCGTAGGTTTATCATCTTCCAGATGACCATCAACCTATGTGCCTGCCTTATCGTGCTTCTCGGTGCGTTTATCGGCTACGACTCGCCACTTACCGTTACGCA
The DNA here is from genome assembly GCA_017559615.1 of Alistipes sp. The sequence continues at coordinate 14,939 of JAFYRB010000033.1, forward strand.
GATGCTTTGGGTAAACCTCATTATGGATACCTTTGCGGCGATGGCACTCTCGTCATTGCCACCCGATAGAAGCGTGCTTAATGAGAAGCCACGTAACCCTAATAGCCATATTGTCGACCGCAGAATGTTGTGGCGTATAGTGCTTACGGGTATGGTATTCTTCGTGTTCCTCGGAGCGTTGTGGCAGTATATGTTCCACATCGAGATTCACTCGGTAAGGGATATGATTAACCCGCAGAACTTGGGCGTTTTCTTTACCGATGTGTTTAGCCTCAATAAGAAGGCTCTGCATCTAACGGGTGAGGAGATGGGTATCTACTTCTCGGTATTTGTATTGATGCAGTTCTGGAACTTGTTTAATGTCAAGTATTTCCGTACCGATAGAAGCCTTATTGGAGATTTTATAGATTTGTTCCGTGACCGCGAGCGCGTGAAGGAGTCGTATAACAAGTATTTCTTGCTTATCGCGTTTGTGATTATCGTGGGCCAGGTGCTTATCGTGACCTTTGCGGGCGATATCTTCAATGTGAAGCCTATTAAGGCGGAGGATTGGATGTTGTTGATTGCCATCACTTCGCCGGTGTTGATAGTGCCAGATATTGTGAGATTCGTAACGGGAATCGTGAAACGTTAAAAAAAATAGAGGTTGCCTACATTCGTGGACAACCTCTTTTTTTGTTACTCCTTGCAGTGCGGGCAGTGATGATGCTCGCTAAGAATCGTATGTGGAACGTTACCGTGAGAGATAAGCTGAATAGGGCAGTTGTAGTTGCGTAGCTGCTCCTCGGTGATGATATTAGAGTCGTGGCGATGCACGTGGCGGTTGACACACATAATGCTACGCACAACACTCGAAATGGTGCCTATATCGTGCGAAACCATAACAATGGCCATCTCCTCGGAGAGGTGGTGGAGAAGGTTGTAGAGTTCGTTCTCGAATTGATTGTCTACAAAGTTCGTAGGCTCGTCTAATACCAAAAGTTTGGGGCGAGAGATAATGGCGCGACAGAGCATCACGCGCTGAAGTTGTCCTCCAGATAACTCGCCTATTGGTCTGTGCATTAGGTCATTGAGTTTTGCTAATGAGAGTACCTCTTCGGCACGCTTACGCTCCGCATTACCATATCTACCGAAGAGTCCTCGTTCCGCCTGAATACCCGACATCACAACCTCCAAAACCGAGATTGGAAACTCCTTGTCGAAGGCAGATATCTGCGGAAGGTAGCCAATGTGTGGCTTCTTGTTGCGAAGAATTTTAGGGCTATACTCAATCGTTCCGCTATAATCGACAATGCCCATAATAGCCTTCACAAGCGAGCTTTTGCCACCGCCATTAGGACCTATGATTCCGATGAAATCATTATCGTAGATGTCGATATTTACGTGTTCCAACGCAACGGTGCCATCGTAGCGCACGCCGAGGTCGCGGATGGAAATTATGGCCTCTCTACTCTCCATCGTAGTTGCAAATAATATTGGTTACACGCTCAATTTCGCCGAGGATATCCTCTGCTAATGGGTCGGTTACAATCACCTCTGCGCCACACTCCGCAGCCAAAGGTGCAACCTTATCGGCGCTATATTGTGGCTGTATGAAGATATTACGAATATCGTTTTTCTTCGCAGTTTCGACGAGCGTTGCCAACTGACGTGGCGAAGGCTCCTTGCCATCCTGCTCGATGGCTACTTGCTCAATGTCGTAATCTGCTGCATAGTAGGTAAATGCAGGGTGATATATCATCATAATATTTGCTCCCGCATTGCTGATTTTCTGCATACACTCCTTATCCAACGCCTCGATGCGCTCCAGAAGAGTCTCCGCTGCGGTGGTGTATTTCGCCGAGTCGGGATAGCGCTCCATAACCTTGCGGTGGATGCTTCTTGTCATAGTGTGGAGTGCGCGTGGCGATGTCCAAATATGAGGGTCGATGCCGTGCGAGTGTGAGCAGTGGGCGTGCGAGCAACTACCCTTAAGGAGAGAAATTCCCTTCGATAGGTCGACAACGTTATCCTTGTTCGCAATCTGCTCTACGAGGCTCTGCTCGAAGGTGATAAGTCCTGTGGAAAAGAGCATCTGGGCATCGTTTACGGCCATAAGTTGGCGTGCCGTAGGGTCGTAGGTCTCGGGTGAAGCGCCCTTTGGCACAAGCACCTCCACGTCGAAGTCACCGCACGTAACCTCCTCGACAATGGACTTTAGAGGTGTGATGGTAACAAAAATAGTCTGCTTATCGGACTTCTGCTCCGCGCTACCGCATCCCACGAAGAGTGTGGCAAGGAGTGCGAATATAGTTATTTTGCGTATCATAGTTGGATATATCGATTTTATCAATACTCTTATAGATGCAAAGATAAGTAAAAAGTGGTCTTATAGTTTGTTTTTATCCATAAAAAATTCGATATTTGCATTCAGAAAAATAAAACTTGTGCAAAATGATTAAGAATATAACCAATAGTGTAGTGTATATCGGCGTTGATGATACCGATATCGACCTCTTCGAGAGCCAGTATGTTGTGCCTAATGGCGTGTCGTATAACTCATACCTTATCCTTGATGAGAAGGTGGCAGTGATGGATACCGTTGACCTTCGTAAATGCGAGGAGTGGATGCAGAATTTGGAGTGCGCACTCAATGGTCGTACACCAGATTATCTTGTTGTTCAGCACCTTGAGCCAGATCACGCAGGCTCTATCGCAAAGGTGTTGGCAAAGTATCCTAATATGGAGGTAGTTGCGTCGGATAAGGCTGTGAAGATGATGCCACAGTTCTTCTATGATGTTGAGTTGGAGGGTCGTACAATTGCTGTTAAGGAGGGTGATACACTCTCGTTGGGTGGCCGTACGCTTCACTTCGCTATGGCACCTATGGTACACTGGCCAGAGGTTATGGTGACTTACGATAGCACGGAGAAGATTCTATTCTCGGCAGATGGTTTTGGTAAGTTTGGCGCTTTGGCTCACGACGAGGAGTGGGCGTGTGAGGCGCGTCGCTACTACTTTAATATATGTGGTAAGTATGGCGCTCCTGTGCAGGCTCTATTGAAGAAGGCTGCGGCGTTGGATATCGCTATCATCTGTCCTTTGCACGGCCCTGTGCTAACGGAGAATCTCGGCTATTACATTGGTCTTTATGATACTTGGAGCAAGTATGAGGTAGAGAGCGAGGGTGTTGTGGTTGCTTATGCTTCGATTCACGGCAATACCGCAGAGGTGGCTAATAAGTTTGCGGATATTCTTCGTGCTAAGGGTGCAAAGAAGGTTGTTCTTCACGATCTTTCACGTACGGATATGGCTGAGGCTGTGGAGGATGCGTTCCGTTATGGCCACTTGGTTGTTGCAGCTGCGTCGTACGATGCGGATGTGTTCCCTCCAATGCACGATTTCCTTCACCATCTCGCAATCAAGGGTTACTGCAAGCGCCGTATTGGTATCATTGAGAATGGCTCGTGGGCGCCTTCAGCAGGTCGTGCAATGCGCAATATAATTGACCGCTTTAAGGATGTCAGCGTTGTGGAGGATATGGTTACTATTGTGTCGCGTATGAAGCCACAGGATATCCCAGCGTTGGAGCGTCTTGCTGATGAGGTGTTGGCATAAGTGAGCGTTGCTCATAAATAATAAACGTGGCGTATGAACAAACTCATACGCCACGTTTTTGTTATGCTATCTTTTGCCCCATTTTGGTGTGATGCCTATGAATATCTCGAAGTTGATGCCAGGCATTGGGCGCGATAGAACAGAGAGGTACTCCTCGTTGAAGAGGTTGTTGATAGTACCCTTTAGTGAGAGGTCTGCCCAACGTAGCGATAGTAGCTTCTCGAGCGAGATGTTGCTCATAAAGTAGACAGGGAGCTTGCCCGTAAGTGAGATGTCGTTAGAAGACATCGTATATCGCTCGCTGTAGTAGCACCACTTATAGAGGAATGTCCAGTTGCGCCACGAGAGTCTACCCGTTACCGCGGATGATAACTTTGGAACGTAGGGAAGCTGCTTGCCTACCGACTGATCGGCAGGTGTGCGAGGCTCACCTTCGTTGATTGACGGTGTCCACGAGAATGTTCCGTTAAGTCCCAACTGCCACTGCTTCGAGAGTGCGACATTCAGGTCGCCCTTTAGCTCAATACCATAGGCGTGTACATCCTTGATGTTGTCGGGTGAGAAGAAACCTTTGGGTGTTGGTAGCCAGATAATCCAATCGTTGATAAAGGACTCAAACCAGTTTACCGAGCCACTTAGCGAGTAGATATTCTCCTTGCCTATTGCAAACGAGACTCCTATGTCATAGGTCCAGCCGCTCTCCTTTCTCAGGTCGGGATTTCCGCCAGGAAGGAAGTAGAGGTCGTTGAGCGTAGGGAAGCGATAGTTGCGCGATACGGAGGCTTTGGCGATGATGTTTCCCTTTTTTGAGACTACGCCATCGACGAAAAATGCAGGAATGATAGGTGTCCACTCCTTGCCGAACATCTCCTCGCGAACAACAATCGAAAGGCCTAAGCGGTCGATAGGTTTCCACTTTGCAGATACGGAGCCTGATAGCTCGGGGCGACCTTTGCGGTAGCCGACAATAGCCTTATTGCCATCCTGTCGCACGATGTTCTTATCCTCACTCTCAACAAGATGCTGATGCAGTGATAGATTTGCCGTAAAAAGCCACTTATCTCCGAGGTAGTACTCGCCATCTACCTGCCCGTAGAAAGTGTTGATACGGCTTCGTGAGCGTGTCATATGAGCCATAATGCCGTTGCCCAAGTCGCGCTTATAGTCGTATGCCATCCAGGTATAGATATAGCCAGCCTTGGCTCCGAGTTTCCAGCTATCACGCAGATGGTCCCACGAGATAACACCGCGGAATGTATGCTCACGCTGTCGGTTATCAAAGTCGGTTTCGTTGCCGTGGTCTACGGTAAGCATTGCCAACTCGCGGTTAGAGTTTATGTACCACGCATTAAGGCCAATACGGTCACCCTTACCAGTGTTGTAGTAGACCTCTTGTAGCAGATGGAGGTCCTTGTATGCACCACTACGATTTCGCTCCACGGGGTAGTATTGGTCTATTATATTCATATTCTCATCGTAGATATTCTCCTTTTTGTCGTGGTTGCGATATTTGTAATCGTTTGGAGATGAGGAGTATACAGCGCGTGTTGATACCTGCCAATGGTTATTGCCATAGGTGAAGCGCAAGAACTCATCGAAGGTCTTGAACGAGCCAATACCCTGAATATATTGCAGACCAAAGCCATTTGCCTGAGCAGGTTTGGTGGATAACTTCACAGCGCCTCCCAAACCTCCGCCAGTTTCGTTCACTGACGAGGTGCCGTGTAGGAGCGAAGCATCGTCGATGAAGTAGGAGGGAATCATCGAGAAGTCGGTCATACCAAGCATCGGGTTGTTGATTTTCATACCATTCCACGATACCTGTGTATGTGAGGCTGATGTACCTCGGAAGGCTACGGTAGAGAGTGTTGCACGTCCATAGCTCTTGACAAATATCGAGGAGTTGAAGGTGAGAACATCAGCCATCGAGAGTGCGATATTCTCTTTAAGGGCTAAGGTGTCAAACTTTGTTTGCTGTGTGCCAATATCCTTCATTGGGCGATTGCCATAGACTGCCACCTCGGGAATGTTTATGCCATCTCGAGCCCAGTTCTTTGTGTCGGCATCTTGTGCTATTACTAAATAAGGCGCGAGTAATAGACCTATTATAAATAAAACTCTTTTCATAGCTATCTTCCTTATTTCCAGCAAAAAGCACCAGGGATAATTCCCACATAAAAGCTATCAATCAACTCTCTATCTTTCGAGTAACGGTAGACCATACCTTGCTGCACGTAGTCGATAGCATCAGCAATGTAGACATCTCCCGAACGTGGACATACGGTAAGACCATAGTAGAGTGTGCCGTTGTATGGTAGGAATGGTCGCACAGGAACTCTATCGGCGGTTACATCCATCTCCCACACATCATCATTGAGCCAATAGATTTTATCCTTTGTGCCATTTAGTTGCACCTCCGAAGGCCAGTCGCCAAATTCGAATTTAAACTGCTTCTCGATGGTAAATGTCTCGGCATCAATGCGGTATAGTGATGGTGCTTCGTGGCCGTATGGTGAGCCTTCGTAACCACCGTCGGTTACTGTCCATAGCTTGTTGTTACAGTCCATAACAAGCGATGTTGGCTGAATTCCGACAACGAGTTCATCTACTACTTGGTCGGTCTCGGTGTCAATCTTTAGGATACGATTCTGGTACGACCAGCAGTTTACATAGACATACTTGCCATACTGCACCATCTGCTCCGTAGAACCCGACTCCATAGTCATATTTGGGATGTCGATGTAGCCCGTAATCTCATAACGTTGTGGGTTAACGATAAAGATGCGGTTGTCCCAAATCTGCGTTATGTAGGCCTTCTCGTCCGATATAAAATGAATGTAGCGAGGCGAAGTGAGGTTTGTAATGCGTCCCACCTCCTTAAAGGTGTTGATGTCGATAGCAAAAATCACGTGAGAGTTATTTACCACCACCCAGCCGATGCCATCGCGGATTATCATCGACTGCGCCACATCGCCAAGTTTCATAGCATTAGCACGGTAGAAAATCTCGTTTTGAACACTCTTGGTTACGGGGTCGTAGTAGGAGAGGGTAGCATTTCCATATTGGAAATTACCCTCGTTACAGATAAATAGACCTTCACCCGAAGCCGATGTGTCGAACTCCTCCTCAAGGCCGTAGTCCCACTCCATACACGATGTAGGGAGTAGTATTAGGCATAAAAGTAGGTACTTTACAAACTTTATCATATCACTTTTTCATATTATAATCGTAGAATCCAAATACCTCTGTCGAGATCTCGCCGAGCCATCCGCTCTTTGTGTTAACACCCACTTGCACCTTAACAAAATCGATAAACTCGAGGTGGATAGGGTGGCACTCAAAATCTATTGCGTTTGAGATTTTGAAGTGGTTGGCATTGGCATCAGCAGTGCTATTCTCATCTCCCGTAAGGCGATCTATTGCGCTGAAGTTGTCGGCATAGCCCCAGTCATACTCTTCGTTTACCCAATATGAGCCATTGCCCGATGCGTCATAATTGCGAGACTGGAGGCAAGTTCCCGTAAGAGTATAGCTGTCGGCCTCAATCCATAGCGGATAGTAATAATCTTGTCTGTGGAACTGTGTGAGGTAGTCAATCTCGCCACTATTGCCAAGATTATCGCTCCACTGTACGGGCATCTTCGCACCCGATGGGCGGTAGTATGTTACGGCATAATTTTGTATTGTCTCGGCCTTGCCCGTCTCCGAGCCAGCCAACTCATACCACGTGTCGTCAGGAAGCCCGTTGCCATTCTCATCCTGCATTACCCACACGATGCCTGGCTCTGAAGAGCCACTAAATGAGTTGCCGAGAATACCGAGGTCATAGTCGCCAGAGTTGTCGATGCTATGGTCAAAGCCAACAACTATATAGCCACCAAAACCACCCAAAGATACCCAGTTTGGATATGGGTTGCCATCTCTGTCAACCTCCGACATACGCTCCTCGGCATAGGCGATAGCGGCCTCGTGGGTTGTCTGCGTGCCATCAAAGCCACCTGTCTTTGTCTCGTTGATAAACTGACCTGGCGCGGGGGTATATTCGTAGACCTTGTTCCAATCAGCCTTTGATGTGCCGCTCTGTGGACGATAGAAAGCTCCCTCCTCGTAGACGGTTATGGTGAACTCTCGGGTAAGAGTAATCATCTCGCCCTGCTTTTCGGTGGTTGCTCGGCCTATGATTTTATACTCACCAGCCGCCTCTGCGGTAAAGATTAGTTGCGAGTCATAGCCGATAGGCTCCTCATTATCAGCCTGTTTCCATAGGTAAGTGACACTCTCCTCGTTGCTTGTTGCCGAAGGGGCAATGAGAAGTTTACGACCAACAACCGTGTGGCGCTCCTCGTTTGCGAAATCCCATACGAAGGGCATATCTTCGGCATTGAGGACCTTAAACTCCACGCTATCGCTATGTGTTCCATCCTCGTTGGTTGCCGTAGCGGTGATGGTATACTCGCCAACAGTATCGGCAGAGAAGGTGTAGGTGTTATCGTTGCCCACCACCTCGCCATTGATGCTCCACGAGAGCGATGTTTCGAGCGAAGAGTCACGCACCGTAGCGTTAAGGGTGACTATCGTTCCCACGGCAACGGTCTGTTGTTTGCTTCCCGCAATGGTTACGGTAGGTATCTCCAGTGGCACTACATTTACGCGAATCTCCTCCTCGTCTGTTCCGCTTTCGGTGGTTACCGCAAGAGTAATGTAATACTCTCCAATCTCCTTCTTTATAAAACGCAACGATGGGGAGGTGGCTATAACCTCTCCATTCATAGTCCAAAGATAGGTTGCCCCATCTGCTGATTCGTAGCTCGGCGCAATAACAATCTCTCGGCCCTCTTTGATGGTGTAGATACCTGTTTCGCTATCGAGAATAATGTTCGGAGGCAAAGAGGTTGTAATCACCTCATCTATATTGCAAGACGAGGCAATTACAACGATCACACACAAACACAATAAATCTAAAAATCTTCTCATATATTACTTATCAAAACGTACCGCTACATCATCGTAGGCGAAGTAACCTGGGATTGTGAAGCCATATCGTCCACCCATCTCATCAGAGTAGAGGAAGTTGAAGCGTACCTTTGCCACCTCGCCGAGTTGTGACAAATCCCACTTCTGCCAGTCGGTCACTACATTCATGCCCTGCACAAGATAGAACTCTACCTCGCTAATAGGCTCGGCATAAGCATCGGCATCTACATCGTCAAAGCCTTGTGCAACAATCTTCAACCAAGCACTCTCGGTTAGGCCCTCCCAATTGCCACCAAAACTATTGCCAGCCTCGCTCTTAACGCCATTGTAAAGCTGATTGAGGGTATAGTTGGTGTTCGTAACCCACATATGGTCTATAACACGAGCTTCGCCATCTGCAAATGATAGTTCAGGTAGATTCTCAACATACGAGAAGAAATCTTTGTAGCCATAGTGTACGCAGAAGTTATCGCCCGAGTGTGCCTGCACAGGAATCATCATTTGAAGGTTAAACCAACCAAGCATCTGGTCGTTACCTGCATTCTCCATAACATAGTCCTCTCCGTAATATTTGGCAATGAGTCTATCTCTATCCTCGTCCGAATAGCCCTCACCCCAATAGTTTGAGATGGCGTGACCTCCACCCCAGAAGCAGTAGGCATAGTTATCGGGGAAGATGTGCATCAATTCTGTGTTGTTCTCGTCCCACCAAGTGTACATAGTGGTCATATAGTCGCCATAGGTTAGTGGACCACCATACTGTGGAGAGTCAATCAAATCGCTCCAGGTGGCAATGTCAACACCTGCATAGTCCAACGTATAAGGCTCAAACATTGCATCGGCATCCTCGAAGGTTAGCACGCGAAGCTCATAAGGAAGTTCAGGCTCTGGCTCCACAGCAATAACCGCAAGTTTAACAATTGCGCTCTTGCCCTCGGCCGATACAACGGTAATAGCGATAGTACCCTCATTGTCGTAGTGACACAAATCTTTCGTTGGGGCAGTTACGGTGAGTAGGTTCTCTACATAAGTAGCCTTCCAGCCCTGTGGGGTATTGATTACGTAGTCGGCAACGCGCTCAACGGTTACAATAAACTCTGCGCTCATACCATACTCAATCTCTGCTACTGCGGGAGCATTCTCTATAATAAATATAGGTGCGCTTTCGTCGTAGCGAGCGAGTTTGAACTCTGTACCGTCGATAAGAGTAATCAATACATAGTTGCTATTTGAAGTATCTACCGACTTAAATATAGAGTCACCATTCGAACCATTCGAGCCATTCGAGCCGTTTGCTCCATCCTTACCCTCGGCTACAATGCCTGTTGAAACCCAACTATTGCCGCCATCGGTAGAGATTTCCCACTCCTTGGTTGTGTCGTTGATGCGAACCTGAGGTGCGATAGCATCTGTGCCATTCTCGCCATTCTGGCCATCAATGCCATTTGCACGAATCTTCTCTCCGTCAACCATCAGCCACTCGCCATCGAGAGTCCAATAGTAGTTGCCATCATCATCCAACTTAACCGAGATGATTGGAGCATTTGCGCCATTTGCGCCATCCTTGCCGTTAGTAATAGTAGCGGTGGTGCCATCCGAGAAATTAATAACATAGCCATCGGCTGTTGTCTGCACCGAAGTGACATAGACCATCTTCTGCAACGCTTCGACAATAGTCTGCAAGGCGCTGATATCGTTATTAGCCTTTTTAACTGCCTCCTCAAGCGCAGTTACACGATTCTTAACATCCTCTATCTCATTCCAGAGATTTGTGTCGTTATACTCGCAGCTTGTTAGCGTAATGCCAACAATCGCCATTAAAAAGTAAATAATCTTTTTCATAATAGTATGGTTTTAAGGTTGTTAAAAATCTTGTTTTTAAATTATTGTATTTTTGCCAACGTGCGAATTGAGCGTGCAGAAGGGTAGCGCGATAATCTACCGACACGGCGTAAGTGTATAACAAAAGTCGCTTGGCTTATGATAAACCAACCACATACACTTTGTCAAAAAGTACACGAAAGAGTACAACTCTTCCTCGGCGTACAATTCGCTTGATAAAGCAAAAAAAACAGTAATAAAATAGTGCGATTATAACCCGTAATCCCAGCAGGTGATAAATCAATAATGCAAAGGCAGGTCTTCTGACTTGTCCGTTGTCGCGCCTTCCCAATCTCTTTAGATCAGTGGCAAAGAGTGCGTCCAACATTCATCCCTTGAAGCTTATGGCTACGAACGTAACGATAAGCAAGGATGGGACTTACAGCAACTGGTATTGTTCCAGATTCTCACTGGATTCCCTTTTCACCGATTGTGATGCTTATCACTTTCGGCTCCTTTAGCATTGCAAATATACAAATAATTTTAATACGAGATACATTTTAACGCGATTTTTTTTACCGTAACCTTCTGAATACGACCTGTTATATCAAAGATATAATAAATTTAAATGAGGGGACGTTTGTTGGTCGATGGTAAACTATGTGGCCCTTTTTATATATATGTTTATGATAAATCAGAAAAAAAATGTATCTTTGCAAGATAATGTTAATGTATCGTAATTTCAAACTCAAGATATGATTAAGTCAATGACTGGCTTCGGTAAGGGCGAGGCCATTTGCGGAGATAAGAAGTTTCGCGTGGAGTTGCGCTCGCTAAACTCCAAGCAGCTTGATTTAAGTGTCAAGATTCCTGGTAAGTATCGTACCGCGGAGGCCGAGGTGCGTAATATCATCACTCGCCAGTTGCAGCGTGGTAAGGTAGATTGCTTCGTATCGTTCGAGGCTGCGGTAGCAGATACCTCGGCGCATATCAACGCTGCAGTTTTCAAGGCCTATGCCGATGAGTTGCGTATGGTATGCGAGGCAAGTGGCGTTAAGGTAGAGGGCGATGCTTTGCTTAGTGCCGTGATGCGTATGCCCGATGTGGTAACATCAGAGGAGCAGGAGGTTAGCGATGAAGAGCTTAAGGCAATTATAGCTGCTACGGAGCAGGCTGCAGCGCAGTTGGATGCCTTCCGTGTACAGGAGGGTGCTATTCTTATTGCCGACCTTTTGGCGCGTATCGACCTTATCGAGAAGTATCGTCACGATGTGGAGCTTTACGAGGGACAGCGTGTTGAGACTATCAAGAGCCGTATCCGTGAGAATCTTCAGAAACTTGCCGTAGAGGTGGATAACAATCGCCTCGAGCAGGAGATGATTTTCTACATCGAGAAGCTCGATATCACCGAGGAGAAGGTACGTCTTGATAACCACTGTGCTTACTTCCGTGAGGTGGCAGCATCGGAGGATGCTCCAGGACGTAAGCTCGGATTTATCGCCCAGGAGTTAGGTCGTGAGATTAACACTATGGGCTCGAAATCGAACGAAGCAAATATGCAGCGTTTGGTAGTTCAGATGAAGGATGAGTTGGAGAAGATTAAGGAACAGGTACTCAATATATTATAATCGAAGAATATGGGTAAGTTAGTGATATTTTCAGCCCCTAGTGGCTCGGGTAAAACCACTATCGTTAAGCAACTTTTGAAGCGTTTTCCGCAGTTTGAATTCTCGATTTCTGCAACGTCGCGTCAGCCACGTGGTCAGGAGCAGAATGGCGTGGATTACCACTTTATGTCGAATGAGGAGTTTAAGGAGCGTGTTGCGCGTGGTGAGTTCGTAGAGTGGGAGGAGGTATATGCTGGTACTTGTTATGGCACTCTTAAGAGCGAGATGGAGCGTATTTGGGCAAAGGGTAATGTCATAATCTTCGATGTTGATGTAATGGGTGGTATCAACCTTAAAAAACTCTTTGGCGAGGATGCCTGCTCGATGTTTATTATGCCACCTTCGGTCGAGGAGTTGGAGCGCCGCCTACGTGGCCGTGGAACAGATACCGAGGAGGTTATCCAGAAGCGTATTGCGAAGGCAGAGTTTGAACTTTCGAAGGCCCCAGAGTTTGACCATATCGTTGTTAACGATGTGCTTGATGTTGCTGTGGAGGAGGCTACAGCAATTATCTCTAATTTCTTAAAGTAGTTTATAAGATGAAGAAGCGTATGTTATTATATTTCGGCTCGTTTGACCCAATTCACAATGGTCATATCGCACTTGCCGAGTATGCCTTGGATAAGGATTTGGCTGATGAGGTAGCACTCATTATCTCGCCACAGAATCCATTTAAGGCCGACCTTTTGCAGACTCCAGAGTACACTCGCTATGAGATGGCGGAGATGGCTTGTAAGGAGTCGAGATACCCAGAGCATATCAAGCCTTCGGTAGTGGAGTTTGTGTTGGAGAAGCCTTCGTACACAATCAATACCCTCGATTTCCTAAAGGAAAATCACGGCGCAGATATGGAGTTCTCGATTATCACAGGAACAGATATTTGGGCGCGTTTCGATGAGTGGAAGGAGTATGAGCGTATCCTCGCGGAGTATAAGATATATGTCTACCCTCGCAAGGGTTACGCATTGGAGAAGTTTGCCGACCGCGTGACATTGTTGGAGGATGCACCATTTGTGGAGTTCTCGTCAACAGAGGTGCGTCAGAAGGCGGAGCGTAGCGAGGATATCTCGGCTATGGTAGCCCCTTCTGTTGCTGATTATATCGTTAAGAATCAGCTTTGGACACCTGCGGGACGTATTGTTCGCCTTACCTCTATGATTGAGAATGGCGGCGAGAGTGTGGCAGCGTATATCGAGCGTGGCAAGTGCTACTTCCAGCATAATGAGTGGGGTAAGGCGATCAACGATTTCAAGCGTGCTATGGCCCTCGATTCGGAGAATGAGGAGGCAAAGCAGCTTCACGATATGGTCTACGAGATTTTGTCCTTCCGATATAAAGATATCTACAATCCTTAATAGATGACCGTATGATTGAGATTGATGATAAGATAGTTAGCCTTGATTTATTCCGCGAGTGCTTTAGCTGCGATTTAGGTAAATGTAAGGGCATCTGTTGCGTGGAGGGAGACTCTGGCGCACCACTCGATATTGATGAGGTTGATATCCTCGAGCAGGAGTGGGAGAACTATGCTCCTTATATGACCGAGGCGGGACGTGCGGCTGTCGAGGAGCAGGGATTTATGGTTGTGGATGTCGATGGTGACTATACCACACCTCTGGTTGACAATGCTGCGTGTGCCTACGCCTTCGAGGAGAATGGCATCACCTTCTGCGCTATTGAGCGCGCATACCGCGAGGGTAAGTGTAGCTTTATGAAGCCTATCTCGTGCCATCTTTATCCTATTCGTGTCACCCGTTTCCGTAATGGTTCGGCGGGTTTGAACTACCACCGCTGGGCGGTTTGTGGTTCGGCACGTGAGTGTGGCAAGAAGCTCGGAATCCCTGTGTACAAGGGCCTCAAGGAGCCTATTATTCGTGCCTTTGGCGAGGAGTTTTATGGCCAGATGGAGATTGTGGAGGATATGCTAAAGGAGATGAAGTAAATTTAGATAAGTGACTGAATATGAGATATTTGTTTTTAGTTGTCGCAATGTATCTGTCGGTTGTGGCAAAGGCGCAGGACGAGCCTCTCACAGAGTTGCCGGATAGCACGAATGTAGAGGTTGTAAAGCCTGATAGCGCCGCTGTGGTGAAGCCTCAGCCTGTGCGTCCTGTTAAGACATTGGGACAGGTTGCGCCTATTGATACACTTGCTACGGAGAGTGCGATGATTAGTATCGTTCTCTTCAATGATAACACGTGGCGATATGTGATGTCGGAGAATTATAAGGCTGATAGTGAGGTGTTTAGTGACCATTGGAATACTACAGCTACGCACGCCTATACTGATGTTGAGTTGAGTTCTTTGCCAGAGGCAACGCCAATTCTTCTTGTCGATTCGCTGGAGAGTTACCACTATCCATATATAGGTCGCATCACCTCGCGTTATGGCCCACGCCGTGGCCGCGCGCATCAGGGTTTGGATATTTCGCTCAAGACGGGTGATCCTATATATGCTACGTTTGACGGTAAGGTGCGCTTCTCAAAGGCTGCGGGTAACTACGGAAATCTTGTTATTATTCGTCATAACAACGGCCTTGAAACCTACTATGCCCACCTCTCGCAGCGTGATGTGGAGGTCGGCGATTGGGTTGTTGCGGGACAGCAGATTGGCCTTGGCGGTAGCACAGGACGAAGTACAGGTCCTCACCTCCATTTCGAGGTGCGCTACAAGGGGCAGTCATTTGACCCAGAGCGCCTTATAGATTTTCAGACGGGTAATCTTCGTCGCGCGGAGTTGCTCCTCAAGCGTCGTCATTTCAGCATCTACGCCAAGTATGAGCAGGATTTCGATGCCGAGGTGGAGGTAGAGAAGATTGAGGAGGCGGAGCGTAAGGCTGCTGCTGCGGTGCAGTATCACACAGTTCGCTCGGGAGATATGCTCGGTACTATCGCGCGTAAGTATGGTACTACGGTGACGCGTATCTGTCAGCTCAATGGCATCAAGTCTACGTCGATTCTCCATATTGGTCAGCGATTGAGAGTGAGATAATTAGTTAACGAGGGTTGATACATAATGTGTGTTAACCCTCTTTTATATAATAAGTTATGAGTAGGATTAGGTATATTGCAACCTCGCTTATAGTGGCCGTGATGTCGGTTGTTGCTGGTAGTTGTCAGGATAGCCCTTCAGCAGCAAAGACCTCTAATTATGTGGTGGATGTCACTGCGGATATGACTATGCCTTTGATTGTCCCAACACCACAAAGTATCATTGCAAAGGAGGGTGTGTTCACAATTTTAGCGAATGCAGAAATTACTTTCAGTGAGCCATCGTTACGCGCTGCTGCAGAGTATCTTGCATCTTACTTATTACTTAATGTTAGAGAGGGTAGCGATGGAGTGATTCACCTTACGTACGATGCTACGTTGTCGCGTGAGGCGTATGGCCTAACGGTTGGCGAGGGTGGTATTCGTATCTCGGGTGGCGAGTATGGCGGAGTTATAAACGGCATCACGACACTTCTTCAACTTCTCCCTTCGGAGGTCTACGAAGGCGCGTTGAGCTACCCTGTGCAGTTGCCACTATGTGAGATAAAGGATGCGCCTCGATACGCTTATCGTGGCTTTATGCTCGATGTCTGCCGCACGTGGATGTCGAAGGAGATGATTATGGAGTATGTCGATGTTTTGGCACACCATAAGATTAATACGTTGCGTCTGCATCTTACCGATGACGAGGCGTGGCGTATAGATATTGAGTCGCATCCAGAACTTGCCGAGGAGGGAGGTTTTCGAGGTGGTGATGCCAAGATTTGGCCACGCTATGGTAAGTGGGGTGAGCGTTGGGGAGGCTACTATACGAAGGCGGATATGCGTGAGATTATCGACTATGCCGCAGTGCGAAATATAGAGGTTATTCCCGAAATTGACCTGCCAGGACATAGCTTATGTATTGCTACACTTCACCCCGAGATATTATGTGATTATCAGCCAAATACGTCACGTGCATTTGGCTATGATACACGTTCGGCATTCTGTGCTTCAAAGGAGTCGAACTATGCTCTTTTGGAGGATATTCTTCGTGAAGTTTGTGAGCTTTTCCCATCGCGTTATATTCATATTGGTGGCGATGAGGTGGATATGTCGCAGTGGAAGCGTTGTCCAGATTGTCAGCGTCTGATGCAAGAGAAGGGTATGGAAACGCCGCAGGAGTTGCAGCAATATTTTATGTCACGTCTGGCGGATATTCTCGCTCGCTATGGTAAGCTCCCCGCGGTGTGGAATGAGGCGATTGAGGGTGGTAAACTCTCATCCGAAACACGTGTTTATGGCTGGGAGAGTATTGCCGAGTGTCGCGCAGCAGCTGCCGAGGGTTATGCTACGGTGGTTATGCCAGGACAATATTTCTACTTCGATATGAAGCAGACGCCGCGCGAGCCAGGTCACGATTGGGCAGCGGTGTTCGATTGGTCGAAAGTCTACTCCTTCTCACCAAAGGGAGTAGGGTTTAGTGCAACAGAGGAGCAGAATATTCTCGGTCTTGAGGCTTCGTTCTTTAGTGAGTTGTATGCCTCGCATACGCCCGAAACACTTGATTATCTGCACTATATGACATTTCCACGTATGGTTGCTTTTTCGGAGGTTGCGTGGGTAAATAGCGATGAGCGTGATGCTGATGGCTTCTATCAGCGAATGGTTTCGCACTACAATAGGTTAGATGCTATGGGTGTTGCCTATCGCCTGATGCCACCTGTAGTGAAGTATGAGAATGGTCTACTTTCTGTGTCAACTGATGATGGAAGCAAGGTATATTATACTTTTGAGTATGAGGGAAATATCATTGAGCGAGAATATACTAAACCTATTGAAACTCACACCCCATCGCGTTATGCCTTTGTGTCGCGTCGTGGTGAGGCAACATCGCCAAAATCGGCAGTCCCACAACACTTCAAAACAATGACTCCGTCGTTTAACATAACCTCGTCAATGACAGATAGCGAGCGTTTCTCATTCGATAAGGCGGAGGGGTATGGTCGTTTGGCGCGTACCACACGTGCTGCAGATGTAGGCGATTGGATTATGTTTGATTTTGCAGTTGTCGACCCCGAAGCCTACGATGAATTTGGTTATGATGAGCCTTATCCAAACTATGGTATTGAGTGTCGCCGTATGGTAGTGGCTACGGGAAACTTCCAGCTACCCAGATATATCTTCGAGAAGGGGTATGTAGAGGTTACATATAGCGATGGAGAAACCGAGATTCTTGGAGAACTCGAGTGCGGAAAATATACTATTGACCACCCTAAAAAGCCTATAAAGTCGGTGCGCATTGTCTGCACATCGCGAGGAAATGGTGCGGAGTGGGTATCTATCCAGCCACCAACTATCTATCCGTTGTTGTAGCCGACTCTTTATTCGCCTCGCGAGCCATAATCATCAACTCGAAGGGGATGTGGCAGTAGCCGCGAGGATTTTTGTCGAGGTAGTCCTGATGATACTCCTCGGCAGGGTAGAAGTTCCTCAATGGCTCCACCTCGACCATTAGTGGCTCGCCAATTATGCGCTCTACGTTGTTGTAAACATCCTTGATTGTTGTAATATCCTCTTCCGAGGTGTAGTATATTCCTGTGCGATAGCGCGTGCCACAATCCTCGCCCTGACGGTTTAGGGATGTGGGGTCTATCGAGCGAAAGAACATCTCAAGGAGTAATGTGAGGCTTACTACATCGGGGTTGTAGACGATGTGTACGGTCTCGGCATAGCCCGTACTATCGGTGTATACCTGCTCGTAAGTAGGGTTGTCGATGTTGCCATTAGCATATCCCGTAGTAGTTGAGATAACACCACGTATCTGTTTGAAATAGTGTTCTGTACCCCAGAAGCATCCACCAGCCAAATATATCTCTTTCATAGCCTAATACTCAATTTCGTTCATAACTTGTTGCAGTCTATTTAGGAAGCCCGTAGATATCGGACCATCCATCTGCGTATGGTGGAATTGGAACGATAGAGGGAGGGTGGTGCGGAAAAATCCCTTGCGATACTTGCCCCATACTACAAATGGGTTGTTCCAATATCCTGCGTAAACGTTGACAACGGAGTCCAACTCACACTTGGTAAGTGCCGAGCTGCCGATTACCATATAATCGTCGCCAAGAGTTATATCCTCTGTGCTGTGGGTTGCCTCATCGGTGATACGCAAATAGTCTGCCTCGAAGGTGTGGATATCCTCGGAGTAGGGGATGTCGCAGGTGTTGATACCGCCATCCTTGGTGCGAACAATGGTGTTTATAGCCAGATAGTCGAATGCCATAAGTTTGTCGCCAACTGGAAGCATATAGAACTCCTTGAACTCCGATGCTGCACGCACAACGGCATAGCACATAAGCATATTGAGTTTTACACCCTTGCGTTTTGCAATGCGTAGCAGATGTGTTATGTCGAAGGTCTTGGTCATCGTAACCATTGGCATTGCAGCCTTCATCCATAGGTCGAAAGCCTTGGCACGTGACGTTGTCTTAGGGTCAATCTCTCTCATAGTTCTACTTGTTTATTTTATAACAAAATTATTCTATTGGCCTCAATTATGCAAACATATTTTCGTTATTGTGAAAAAAAAATATAACTTTGCTATAGTTTAACAATAATTCCCCATTATTATGTCACACTTATTACCCCTTCTACTTATCTCGTTTATCGTATCGTCGGTAGGTTGGTTCTACTTCATCTACTTCTTTAGCATCGGCTACGGCCTCTCAATCTCGGCACTCGCTGTGGCTATTGTGGCGATGTTCTGGGGCGAGATGACTATCCCTACTGCTTTGTTGTGCGGAGTGTTGTTTGTCTATGGCATCCGTCTTGCGCTCTACCTCTTCCTCCGCGAGAGAAAGTCGGCATCGTATAAGAAGATTCTCTATCAGCCTGAGAATACCACGAAGAAGCCACTCTTTGTAATGTTTATGATTTGGATATCGTGCGCACTGCTCTATATCGGTCAGATGAGTCCCGTATCGTTCTACCTTCATAATCTTAAGGAGGGTGCTGCGGTTAGCGAACTTTGGGCGTGGATAGGCGCGGTGTTGGCAACTCTGGGTGTGGTTATCGAGATGGTTGCTGATGCGCAGAAGAGCGCGGCGAAGAAGATTAATGCCAATCGCTTTGTGGATACTGGCCTATATCGTATTGTGCGATGTCCAAACTACTTTGGTGAGGTGCTGATGTGGACAGGAAGCTTTGTAATCTGCTTTGGCGCTTGCTGCACATTGTGGCAGTGGGTTGTTGCGGCATTGGGTTATATTGGTATTGTCTATGTTATGTTTAGTGGCGCTCGCCGTCTTGAACTTCGCCAAGAGGAGGTGTATGGTGCAATGCCTGAGTTTCAGGCATACGCCAAGCGTACACCTTTGATTTTACCTTTCGTACCTATTTATAGCGTGGCTCGCCACACTTGGCTGAAGGGTTAATAGAGAGGTTGTTATTTACCAGATGAAGGGTATGATTTTATATCGTACCCTTTTTTTATACTCCTTATATCCATCGAGTTCCTTATCGAGGAACTGCTCCTCGTAGCGAATGCGCTGAGCTATAATAGGGATGTAGAGAAGCATAACAAGAGACGAAATCAGCGAACCCAAGATAACGGGAATTGAGAGGAATAGGAGTATCGTTGCGGTGTACATTGGGTGGCGGACAATGGCGTAAAGGCCACTATCTATCACTCGCTGTCCCTCCTGAATCTCGATGGTGCGAGATAGATATGCGTTCTCGCGCATAACTTCGGCATACATAGCGTACGATAAGAGGAATACTCCCACACCGAGCCACATAGTCCATTGGGGTAGCATAGCCCAATCGTAGCGATAGCACACTCCTGCGATGATAAATGCCGCGCTAAAGAGTAGTCCTGATAGCTTTACAACCCACCTCTGCTCGCTCATCTTCTCTTTTGCATTAAGTCTCTTCTGAAGTAGCTCGGGACTTAAGGCAAGCATCACGCAACCGAGGAGTATCATCGGAGTGAACATAACAACGATAAATACCCAGCCATTCCTATACCCAAAATCGCCTGCTGGGAGGAAGAGCATCAGGCCAATAATGATAAGGCCGAGGAGTAGCTTCGTAAGAGCTTGTAGTGCAAGACGTGTTCTCATAGCGATGTAAAGTTACGAAAAATAATCTGATTTAGTTATACGTGTGTTAGATTTATTATCCTGTGAGTCTCTTATAAAATGTAAAATTTAGAGAACAAAGCTATGATACTACTTACAATATCTATTTTGGCTCTTGTCTATTGGATTATGGGCAAGGATGTTAACCCACTTCTTGAGCGAGTTAAGAGTGTTAATTGGCGCAGTAAGATGGGTGAAATAAGGGATAAACTACAACCGTGGGCACTGAAGGTTGGTCGTGTGGCTGCTCGCCCTCTTGTGACCTTCTACTACGTTATGGCCGATGAGAAGACCTCGACACTCGACAGGGTGCTTATCTATGCCGCGATAGCCTATACCATTGTGCCAATGGACCTACTACCTCGCTCGGTGTTTAAGCTCCTCGGAGTGTTGGATGATGGCGCCGCAATACTCTATGTCTATCGTAAGATTAAGGATAGAGTAACGCCACGCATTAAGGCGGCGGTCGAGGATACGCTTAACGAGTGGTTCGGTGTGGAGTATGTTGTAGTGAAGAGAACAAATAATGTGTAAACTAAAAACTATTGACCTATGAAGAAGAGAATTTTTAACCTTATTATCATCGATGAGAGTGGTTCTATGCAGAGCATTAAGAAGGAGGCTATAGATAGCGTTAATGAGACGATACAGACCATCCGTGGCGCACAGCGTAAACACGAGGAGCAGGAGCATCTGGTAACACTCGTAACCTTTAATGATGATGTAAAGAGCGTTTATGAGTGTGTGCCTGTGAACGAGGTTAAGGAACTCACCGCGGAGAACTATTGTCCAGATTGCTGCACAGCGCTCTACGATGCTATGGGTATGTCGCTTAATGCCTTGAGAAAGAGTGTCGCGGATGTGGATACGGTGCTTGTGACGATAGTTACCGATGGCTATGAGAATTCTTCGAGGGAGTATGATGGTAAGGCTATTAAGGCGCTGGTGGATGAACTCAAAGCAAAGGGTTGGGTATTTGCTTATATAGGTGCTAATCACGATGTTGAGAGCGCAGCAATAAATATCTCGATTACGAATGTTATGAGCTTTGAGGCTTCGGATAGCGGTGTTAGATCTATGAATAGAAAGGTAGCTTGTGCCCGTTCTCGCTTCTTTGATCGTATTGCCGATGGTAATTTCTCGAGTGCCGAGGCGAATGAGGATTTCTTCGACAAGGAGATTTAACCCGTATTGCTTTTCTAAATTAAAAATTGTATCTTTGTTATACTTGTAATTTAAGCGCGTGGAAATGAGCCGATATAAAAAGAGTCAATACGAGCGTCAGGAGAGATTGATTGAGAACTCAGACCTGTTTTCTAGTGATAAGGGAAACGGGTACTTCAGAGGTATTCCTCGACCTTTTGTGCTTCATAATGGTATGAATAACCTTTATGGACCAATACGTGACGAGGTAATTAAGTATTTCAAAGATAATAAAATTTCGTGGTGGGGTGGTGGTAAACCATCAGGACATACACTATCCTCACAGATAGCCTGCCTTAATCATCTTTTTGCTATAATGAATGATAAGGATGCAGTCCTTGCAATGCTAAATGGTGTGAGGAATGAGTTTGAGGATGTTCTTCCCGTATTGTGTGATGCAGCGCCACAATACATTGGTTTTGAAGTAGTATCGGATTGTGATTATCTAAATGAGGGAACACCTACACGTGGCTCAAATTGCACTTCGGTTGATGCTTTTATTTATGCGGTACATAGAGGGGATGGAAAGAGATGGCTAATACCAATAGAGTGGAAGTACACGGAGCACTATTACTCCGAAGATAAATCCAATGAGGATAGAGCGAGCGAGGCTATGGGTGCGAATGGTAAAGGTCGTGAAAGAGTAGGAAGATATGCTGCATTAACAGATGAGTCTTCTCAATTAAAGAGCCTGGAGTCGTATTATGGTTCGGTATATTACCAAGAACCATTTTATCAATTGATGCGACAAACTCTTTGGGCAGAGAATATGGTGAAATATCGTGGTAAAGAGCGCCTTAAGGCGGAAGATTATCTGCATATTCACGTGGTGCCGAGTGACAACAAAGCGCTTCTTGAAAGGTGTTATCGTGTTTCTGTCAGGGAAATGGAGTGCACTTGGAGGAGTATGCTGAACGATCAAAGTAAATATGTCATTGTTGACCCCAAGAGTCTATTTTCTCCTATCACGGAAAAGTATCCAGAGTTGGCATCATATCTTGCGAAGAGATATTGGTAGCTACAATAATAGAGGCTATACCCTTAATGGAGTATAGCCTCTATTTATTGTGTGGCTCACTGTTGTGAAGAGCGCTACTTCTTCAAGAAGCAGGTCTTGAGAACGATGCTGCTGCCGTCGATTTTACAGTCAACCTCCTCTGGATTCTCAGTAAGGCGGATGCTCTTTACCTTTGTGCCACGCTTGATAACCATCGACGAACCCTTAACCTTCAAATCCTTGATAACGGTAACAGAGTCGCCATCAAGCAACTCGGCACCATTGCTATCTCGTGGTGTGTCATCGCTTGCTGCGGCAGCGCTGTTCTCACCATCAAACTCGTATGCGCAGTCAGGGCAAACATACAACGAACCGTCGAAATATACATACTCGCCGCCACACTTTGGACACTTTGAAATCTCACTCATAACTCTTCTTTTTATTATTTGTTTCTATACTCTTTAGTTTCAAACCTCAAAGATAGTGTTTTTTTATGAAATTGGAGGCTCTATGATAGATTTATATGTCGTAGTTTGTCTATATCTATGTCAGCAAACGAATATAAATCTAATAATTAAATCCATAATTATGAGTGCAAACAACGAGTACAAGATTAAGAACGTGGCAGTTTCAACTAACGGACATAACGAGGTCTACTTTGACGTGGAATGGGAGGGTGACAAGAGTCTTGATTCCCTTGAGTTGAGAGTTTGGGAGGATGGTAAGGATTATTGCTTAGAGTGTTATGCTTATCCGTCTCATAATGAGAAGGTAGTGGTAAGTGACCACGCATTCCTCAAGATGTGGGAGTCGCGTAAGGTGAATAATCATACTATCTACGTGGAGTTGGGTGTCGCAGAGTATGGTGAAGATGGTAAGGAGGTAAGTTGGCAGGTGTTGGCTGAGTACAAACCAATAGCACTTAACCTGTATTATGAGTCTCGTTTATTTAGAAAGAACGTACTGGAGTTGAGATAGTTGCAACTATAAGGATAGACTATGACGAAGATTCAGTATATAGAGGAGCAGCTGCGTGACGCAAAGTTGCGAAGTAGTCTGTCGAAGGTCGTTGCAGATGTCGATGCGCTGATGCCGCAGTGCGAGGCGGAGTTTTCTGAAATCGAGAAGTTAGGCCTATATCCCGCCGAGGAGTGTGTCCCATTTGTGACTAAACAGGGCTCTCCATTTTACCAACTTGACAATATGTCGCTGGTTCCAAAGGGTGATACGGCGAACTATCTGCGATATGGCAACTTTGCTTTCCGTCAGCTGGAGGTGTTGTATCATATGGCGCGAATGGATAGCCTGGAGGCGCACCTATGGTTGAAGGATAATCTATTTCAGGGTTGCCGTGTGGATGCACGTAAGAAGAGCGAGTATAAGTCGAAGTTTAAGGGCTGCGAGCGAACAGATTGGAAGAGTATTCAGGTGGAGTGGATGAAGTATTGCTTGATGCTTAAGTATCGCTGTAATGCGTTGTTTCGCAAAGACTTACTCTCTTGTAATGGCGAACTTCCCGTCGAGGATGCCACATTAACCAACTATGCTTCGAGACTCTTTTGGGGTGCTACTTTGGTTGAGTTAAATGGCAAGAAGTACTACTTTGGCTGCAATGTTTTGGGTAAGCTGCTCGCCGCACTCCGAGATAATGGTGGCAAGCTAACCTACACTCTTCCTGCAGATATCCACCTCTTCGGAAAACCCATATTAAACCTCGAGGATTGATAATAGTGCCTATGTGATGTAAAAACGATTAAAGAGTTAGGTATTAACCGAACTCTTTAATCGTTTAAATGTTAATTCGCTATACTCGTAATGCGTGAATCTCCTTTTGCAAGAGTTCGAGGAAACGGGCAGCATCGCCACCATCCATCTGCACGTGGTGGAATTGGAAGGATATCGGCAGGGTAGTCTTAAACCACGTTTTGCGATATTTGCCCCACATCACCATTGGGTTACAGAATTTATCGGTGTATTGATTGACAATTGAGTCTAACTCAGTGTAGACCATTGCAGATGTACCTACAACCATACAATCCTCCAAGAACGAACTTTTACATCTCTCTGCAGTCTGCGAGGTTAGTGCGTTGTATGCCTCGATAAATTGCGTGATATTTTCGTAGAATGGTATGTCGCACGAATTAATGCCACCTTTGCTGTTGTTGACAATTACGTTTATTGCAAGACGGTCATAGCGGTATAATCTTCCCTGCTCGGGAACAGTGAAGAAATGCACAATCTTACTCGCCGCGTTTATTATACACCAGCACATCAGCGCATTGAACTTTATCCCATTGCGCTTACTTATTTTTACGATGTTGCTTACGTCAAATGTCTTTGTCAACGTCACCATCGGCATTGGCGATGACATCCAAAGTTCAAACGCCTCCGCCCTTGCAGACTCCTGAGGTTTTATCTCTTGTTTCATTTATTTATGGCTATGTCTACTTTCTGATGCAGTGTGAAAATAGCATTGATAATCAATGAGTTGCAAACTTTGAGCCGAAATAGGGCCGATAATTGTGCCATTCTATTACAGTAAATGCACACTTCTCTGATTTTCTGCTCGGAGCCCTAATCCAAGTACAAAGATAGTAAAATTTCATAGAAAATTGTGTTAAAAGGTGTATAAATAAAGATTCCCTATTTGAGGCATTTTTGCTCACCAGGGTATAAACTTTACTTTTTATTTTGGAAAGTGTAGATGGTATTTCAAAGTGCCATTTGACTATGTTTCTTTATCGCAAAAACACAAGATGAAATGCCACAAAAAAGCAAGATGGAACTAATTGAGTTAATAGGATAAAAAAAACAACTCGTGAGCGAACCTCACGAGTTGTTACTTATGATAGTATTATACTAAATTACCTATCAATATTTCCTTTGGACAGCACGGATGCGTTAAGATATGGACACTTTAAACCCTTCAGCTTTAGCAAGCTTAACAATGCCTTTTATGCCATCTTTTGTCCATTGTGTATTTACATAAAAGACCACTCCATCCGCAGAGGTTAGTTTTCGATTAGGCGCGTCTGGCATATAACGCTTCGCTTTGTTCTTGTTATCCCATTCGTTATATACATCTTCACTACATAGTAAGCCTTTGAATCGGTATCCATAACTACATAAACCATCATGAAAGACCTCTTTTAAGCGTGCAAATGTTACCTCTGGATACTTTGTCATATATGCATTTACCACATCCAGAACAAATCGACTCATTGATATCATCGGTACACCATTCAGTGATAATCTGATTTTTTCTGCAGAAAGAGTTTCTGAAGCACCTTCATCTTCCTCTTCTGGCAAAAACGAGGGCCATATTTCATTTACTTTCTCGGCAATCCAATCAGCTCGATTAGAGATGGTATCTTCATTCCATATAGGTTGTGTGATTACCATTGCAAGAGATTCTATATCCGCTGCATAATGAGACATTCCAAGATTTTTCCCTTTGCCATCCTTTTTATCCGACCATGAGGCGTTGCTTATTGATGTATTAAGTTTTGATGGGAGTATTGCAAGGTTGCCAAGACAATATACAGCATCTTCTCGGTCGTCTGCAGTATAGGAACTATGCAACGGCCAATTCTCTTTCCAACTTCTTGGCATTATGTGTTCAAGAGTATATCTCTCAAAAGAGTAAAGTTTAGTCGCGTGAGGTTTACCTTCTCTAATAGGTATAGAATGGCAAGAGCCTTCTTATTTGCATATTTATAGGCATGACATGCTTTGATAATCTGCTTGTCACGAGGAAGTACTAACGCTTGTCCCTCTTCCCTATTTTCGATATAGTCTTTTAATAATTCAAGGGTGTTTATTTGTCTTAAAATAAGATTCTCGGAAAATAAATCGCTGTAGTTTTTGTTGTCACTTTTACAAACAAGTCGGCGAATGATATATGATTCAATATAGCCAAACATTGCATTTCGTTCTTCTATGTCCGATACATTCTTTAGTAGATAAAGGATGTATGGTACAATAGCAGTATATTCGAGAACGAAGATAAGAAAATTAATTCTCTCTATTCCTGGCGTACCAGGAATATCGCCTTTTGCAATATTTGGGTTGATATTATCATGATAGATTAAGGCATACTCAAGTATGTCATATATCATATCTCTTTTATTGAGATTATATGTGCTGATAAGATCTTTGTAGTTGTTGAACAATCCTTCAGATCTGCGGTATCTAATTTTATGGTCTGCACTTACCTTTATACTTGGATCTTGAATTTTTATATTTAGATAAGCAGTAAAGAAGAAGTCTATATTTGCACGCTTAAGACGACCGGACACTACCTCCTCGTCCCAATAATTTGCAAGATCTCTATCCTTTTCAAAAATCGGCATCCATAATTCTTCGTACTCCTCACGCGTACTTTCTGTGAAGAAGTAGTTTTTAAGGAGCTCTCCAGTCGTTAGCCTTACTCCAAGTGAATTGATGGTATCAAAAATTACTTGCTCATCTTCTCCTTGTTGGAGTGAGATACCAATAAATATAACATGGTTCAAGAGTACATCAACATCAAGCTTTTCTGGATTAATGTTCTGTTGAAAATAATTGTAACAATTAATTATATTACTTCTTGTCTCTGAAGAATATGGTGTATCCTCATTGAGTCCCATGACAGCTTCGAAGTCCTTGCGATCATTAATGCTATGGCGAATTGCAAGGAGACGAGCCTTGGCTTTCTTATCACGAACTGTAAACTTGCTATCAAATGTCTCCATATCGTCAGTTTTGAGACAAAGAGATTTGAAGAAAAGGGCAAAGGTTGTAAATCTTTGCTGTCCGTCTATTATGCTTTGCAAGTCAAACTGAGATATACCCGTAGGTTGCTGCTTCAGTATTATAGAACCAAGAAAGTAATCCTTTCCAGTGCTAGTAATGTATTCCATATCAGAAAGGAAACGGGCCCATTGGTCCTCTTTCCAAACATAACTACGCTGATAGTATGGCACCTCAAGGATGCGATTACCATTGAGAATATCTGCTAATTGTTTTGTTCCTGCATCCATAATTATAAAGTGTTGGGTTATTTCTAAACTTAAGCTTCAAAGTGCCAAAATGGCTCTTTGAAATTTCGAATTTGGCACTTTGAAATTTTTGTTACTCCTCCTGCTCGTAGTAGTACGAGTAGTCAATACCCTTCATAAAGGTTTCACGGTCGTTGATTTTGTCGGTCAAAGCAGACTGTAAAAGTCGCTTGATATCCGACGAATCGACAACACTTTTTTGCATTGCATTCAAGTAGTCGTTCTTGTCAATTTTGCTCCAATCAACGCATTTCTGCAACTGCCTTTTTAGAATCAAATCGAGCCAAATACGAGTCGCTCGACCATTGCCCTCACGGAACGGGTGAGCGATGTTCATCTCGACATATTTATCGGCAATCTCCTCAAAAGTTGTTTCGGGCATATGTTCGATTGCAGCAAGCGTCTGCGGAAGGAATTGAGCCATTGCAAACTGGAAACCGCCCTTGGCGATATTGACCATACGAATCTGACCGGCAAAGTCATACAAACCACCAAACAGGTAGGCGTGGATCTGCTGCAAGCACTTGATGCTTCCGGGCTCTAAATTATTTAATATGCCACTCTCAAACAGCGAATAGGCCTTCTTACGACTCTGACCGTCAATAGTATTGTCGTTATATGTAAACCAATCGAGGAAATCCGCACCCTTCTTGCTTGGAATCGCTTTTACTAATGCGATAATGTCATCTTGAATGTAGCAATCGGTAGCATATTTCTTACCATCAGCGGCGGTTAATTTCAGTTGACTACAAGTTGTAGTCAACTTGTCGCCAGCTTTCTTCAATCGAGTCTTCAGCACACTCCAATACTTTCTCGGATTGGGGCTATCAGTGATGGCTGCCACAATATCAACCGCAGAGAACCACCATTTGGATTTTTCCTCATCCCAAACGGCTCGCACCTCACGGTCATTATAGAATCTAATTGATATTTTGGCCATAATTAATCAAACCTATAATCTATGATTCATTTAGATAAAATAATGCTGAGCTTTTTGCATAAATCAGCTATGGACTCATTGACATACATATATGCTTGTGGAGCACATTTTACACCGTTTATGACAGTGTAATCAACCGGATTGGGTAATTGATGAATCTTACAAAATTTTATGGCATATGCTACTGTCTTGTTTTTAAAGTAATCAGTGTAAAAATCCTGAGATATTCCAGCCCCACTTTTGGTCTGTTTCCAAATATTTTGTGGTGTATCCATAAGTATGGTGTCGATATTTGCTACTGCAACAATTTTCTTAATAGGTGCAGTAGCATATATTACAAGATACTGGATATCTATTGGTATTTGTTTTCGATACTCATATCGCTTCTCGCCAGATAGTATTTTCTCAACATGTCGCGGATGAATTGACAATATTATAGTCTTACTTTTCATTAGTTATCAATAAATATTGGTCATTAGTTATTTGTCGGATGCTCTGTATGTATCCTTTTATACCTGCATTGCTAATGTCTGTACGTGATATTTCTTTGTTAAGAGCAATGAACCTGAATAGAATAACTAATGTCCTTTTATTGGTTATTCGTTTTAGCTCGTCATAACTATATACAGTACGCTTGGCAATGCTTGAAAAAATCTCATCTACATCATCAGAAAAAAAGGCATTCTCAACAACGCCCATGCATTGTATCGATTTGCGGTCATGGCTTCTATAAAACAATACAATATCACCTTTGTTTATAACCTTGATTCTAGAATGACTTAAATATGCTTTTTTTATCGTGTTCCCTTGACATGAATATAAATCTTGCTCTTTATCAAATAACGATCCCTTCATACTACTGATATCTGGGAATAAATCCTCGTGATATTTAGGTTGTATAGGAATTATAAATTTGTTTACATTAGCATCCTTAAAGAACGGGTAATACTTAACCAATGAGTCTAATGTTGATGTACAATCATCTTGAAGTTTCATCGGTTTGATATAGACATCATCTTGTTTATACTTGCCTAAAAATGAAAATCCATATTCTTCACATAGACCAACTAGAGTTTGTTGTTCTTCTCCATATGTATGTAAGTATACCCAATCAATACCATTCTTCGCACAATAGTCAAAAGCTATATACATTAGGCGCTCACCGAGTTTCTTGCCACGAGCTTTTGCATCAACCTTAAAGGTACATAGTTTTAATATAGAACCTTTTGTAACATCTCCGTTATCGGTTAGAATTTCGTCGTGTTCAATCTTGTAAATGCATATCGCGACTACATTATTATTGCAATCTTCAATACACCAACACTTTCTTTGTTGACTGGCTGACTTCTGATACCAATTATCAAATCCGTTATATGATCTTCTTAATGAGTCAAAAAATGATTGACCTTTGTTAATCTCATATAGATACTTCTCACTTACTCCTGTGTAGTCAAGATCGGCATTTTTTGACGATGAATGCTGTAAAAATTGAATAAACTGGTCCAAGCGATAGACTTTATCGCCAATACCTATTTTTGTAGCTTTTTTATGTATTCCATCATCATTTGTTACAAGTATATGCGCCGCACCTCTATATAGAGCAAATAATATATTATTGTCAACTTTATCGTTATCATTTGCTTGATGTAGACCAAGATTATCCCTCTCAGCAATAGAAAGTACCGGCGGGTTTTCTATTTGTGAGTATTGCGCCAAACGAGATAATACAATATTTCGTCGCTCTATATTCGCATCCCTATTAATATCTTGTATTTGCATTGGATGAATGTACAAACAATGCTGCTGTTCCGTAGATAGTTTGCGTAACTCTGCAAAAGAAGATTCTAGAATTCTTCCTGTATCTTCTAATGGGATTAAGATATTTGTATCTAACAATATATTCATTATTTAAATATCTTTTTAATTATCTTTCCAAGCTTCCTCCATGGTAAAAATAAGTAGGCTAGCAACATAAGTAGACATAGAATAGTTGCCCAGTATTCCCATGGTAACCAGTCATACCATTCTTGACCTCTTGACCATGATCTCAAAGAAAAGACACCAAATAACAAACTGCACAGGATGTTGGCAAATATAGTCCAAACAATTTGCTTGTTTCCAATAGTCTCTTTTTCAAATTCTGAGAAAAATGTATGTGCTCCATCTGTAGCACTACTCTTATTAAAAACGATGAGGCATTCATTATTTGATATAGTATCGGAACATGGCAGATATCTATTAAAAGCATCAGACTCTAGGACTCGTATATTTTTTAACTTGGCACTATTAAGATATGCAATGTTATATTTACTTGGAATTACATGGAAGCAAAAACAATTTTTGACATCACTACACAATGTATAACCTTGATTTAATAAGTCGTTTATGCGTGAAGGTAAATTACGCCTTTCATTCACTTTAATGTCGTAAATATATGTCTCTTTGGTGATTCCTCGATGAACTATTGATAGTTTTGAGACGCTCGTTTGTATGTATATTCTTATATAATTCTTAATTGTTGAACTAACATCCTTGACCATAAAAGAGCATACCCCATCCTCTACTTTAATTTCCCTTACTGGTAAAACAGATAACTTGGAGCGTGAAGAGAAATCCAATATCGCACCATTTCGTTTATCTTGTCTTATATGTGTTGTGGTTTTAATAGTGTCATTAAATATAAACTTACAGTTATCATCATCTCGTATCAACGAGTCCATTAGACATGTAACCTTGTCCGTTGCTTTAAGAAATGGTAAGGATAGCTTAAAGTCTACATCCTTTTTGTATGGTGTTGGCATAAATTCTATGCCAATTTCAATGGATGCATTGCTTTCAAGAAAGTCCCAGGTGCAGATATGTAGTCTATCTATACTTAATTTAGCGGTAGACAATATGAAATAGGTGTTATTCATAATTGAGGGTCCTATATGATTGGGTTGTATATATTTACTGAAGTTTCCTTATTTGTCTAAAAGTATTGAAAACATTCTCTCGATGATGCTTGAGATAGGTCAGATTAGGTCTGTAGAATTGCTCTGCAGGAATAAAAATCCGTTTGCCATTATACTCTTCGTAGAACCAGTTATTTTTCATCTCCTCTGAAACAACTACGGTGTAATTGTCGTCAATTGTAAAGAATCCTTTGTCAAAAGCGAAGTGCATATCTCTACTCATAGCTATACCATTACAAGGTAAAAATGTTCCTTGATGAGCCTGGGGTTTTATATGCGCAGCCTCCAAATTGAATAAGTCTTTATATCTAATTACTTTTCCGGTAATAGCACACTTATACCCATAAGCATTCATCACGAGATCCCTAAATAGGACACTATTGAAGAATGAACTACCCATAGCTTCCTCATCTGAAGGTTCTGCATCGTCATTTGTATAAGACTCTATGATTGCATCCGTTTCGCGCCTGATCACATCTTGTGCTTCTGGAGTAACCACAATACCATCTTCTTGTGTCAGGCTAGGTTTAGTAATAAATTCAAGATCGGCTTCAACCACAATATTAGACCCATATCTAGTATCTTCTCGTTCTACTATATCCAAAAGAGATTCGTAGTTCTCGTCATCGGGAGTAATACGTGTAAGGCTATAGTACACCTGTCCTTCTTCGGTGAACTTTTCGAATACTGCTAAATCATTCTTGAAAAAATATTGTTTACCGGGGTCGATAGAATTATTCATATATAATCGCACCTCATCACGAGGATTATCCCCGGCGTAGGTTATATCAGCATGTCTCTGATTATGATAATCCATTGTACACAATACACGTTCTTCGCCCTCTTCTTTTATTGATACAATAGTGAGAACTATTTTATCATTCATTACAACCGAAGAAAGATGCGGAAAGAAATCCAAGCATCGTTTAGATATTAAGAAATATCGACCTCGCGCAGGTCTATCCCTTCTATTGATCACAGAGCCCATTTCTTGGTGACCAACCTTATGAATGTAATACAACCCCATATCAACAATATTTATTAATTATAGTCTTCAATACTTTGGCTATAGTAGTAGCAAATGCGGAAGGCACGGCATTGCCTATCATTTTATATTGAGCCATCATAGGACCCAAAAACTCGAAGTCATCAGCAAAAGTTTGTAGTCTAGCTGCCTCGCGAACAGTAATGCTACGAGCTTGTTGAGGGTCTGGATGAATGTGTCGCAGGCCATCTTTGTAAAGATGAGCCGGGATGGTATTGCTTGGTTCATCCCATCGTAGCACATAGAATTTATGTATATTACTTTTTTTGCCTGTAATATTCGTATATAACTCCTTTAATGCAGTAGTTGTAACATACTTATTCTGACCGGTCGCAATATCCTCAGTAAGAAGTTTAAACACACTTATATCTCGCTCACTATGAAATCGTGGAGTGTGATTTAGTACACCATCACTTACGATAGGAGTATGCGAGTATTTCTTGCCATCCTTGTTTGTGACTTCTCGGCTAGGCCTTAATATAGGCAAGTCTCCAATAGCATCTTTTACGGTTTTAATTACGCCTCGTTTAGATGCCAATAATGTGTAAAATTCGCTAATAATTTTATGCGTTATTGCCTCATCTTTATCGAAGTATGATTTATTTACCCCAAGGATGATAACACGCTGACGATGCTGAGGTATGCCAAAATCCGCAACATCAAATAGAGCTTCCTTGAAGTCATCTATAACCGCATATCCTGCATTATCAAACGCCTCCTTGATTTTGTTGATAATTGGAGTTCCATCTGGTGTGGCGCTCAACATGCCTACGACATTTTCAAAGACGAAGAATTTTGGCTGATAATGAGAAACTACTTTAAGATAACTTTCAAACAAGTAATTTCTATAATCATTCCTCATTCCATTAACATCTCTGATTCTGCCGGCTAATGAGTATGCTTGACACGGCGGACCGCCTATTATAACATCCACCTTGTGCTTTCCAACAAGAGCATCCAAGCCTGGATGACGTCCATATTCTTCGTCGTTAAAACCTGCAAAAAGTTCACCGGTGCGTTGGATGTCAAATCTTATAACCTCATTATTAGCATTACTATGTCCCCACCTCGTCTTTAGTCTATGGGATAATGTGGCACATGGATATTTTTCCCACTCTACACAAGCAAGAGAGTTGTAGCCTCCTGCTAGCATAAAGCCGTCCAATAATCCGCCACATCCGGCGAACAAGTCAATAGTATTTATATTTTTCTTGCTCATTTACTTTTTACTAATATACTTCAATATTTGTTCGCCTATTGCTTTTGCCATTAGACATGGAACGGCATTCCCGACTTGCCGGTCTTGTTGGGTTTTTGTTCCCAAGAAAACGAAATCATCTGGGAAGGACTGCAGTCGTGCACTCTCTCGAACAGTTGGACATCTATTCCATTTGTAGTGGAAGTTATTACGATGGCCTGTATCAATCGTCCTTGACGGCTTATAACTACAATAGCGTGTCCATGCCATATTGAATTTGCGACTTTCGCCTACACCTTGAGGTAAGTCTTTATAGTTACCTCCATCTGGAACCAATGCAATTGTTGCCTTCACAAAATCTTTGTGGTCTATCGCTTTATGATTATGCAAAATGCGACAATCTCCTCGCATGAATCGTTGATAATCCGTAATAGGCTCTCTCTCATATTCTGAAATATCTGCTCCCAATGAGGTTTCTAGACTTGGTAAGTCTCCTATGGCTTGTTCGCAAGTAATATATGTGTCAGGTGTGTGAGTTGGTGCGGGAAAGTCAAATGTTTCACCATTTTTCAAACCAACAAATACCAACCTCTTACGCATTTGAGGCACTCCATAGTCGGCTGCACACAAGATTTGACAATTAACCTCATATCCCATGGCAGTTAATCGTTTGATAATTTCCTTCTTGACTTCACCTTTATATAGGGTAGCCATACCAGGGACATTTTCGATCACGAACGCCTTAGGATTATATCTTTTGATCGCCTCTATCATCGCAAGGTAGAGTTTATTCCGTTCGTCTTCAAAATTACGGGGGCCTGTAAGACTGAAGCCTTGACAAGGAGGACCGCCAATAATGACATCCACATTGTTATCTCCAACTAACGAATCTATGGTCTGGAATGTTTCTAGAGAGGATAAATCTCCACATAATGTTTTACTTCCTTTGTGATTTGCTTCATATGTTTTTAGAGCGGGTGCATTAAAATCTACACCCAACAAAATGTGATACCCTGCCATTTCAAATCCTTTAGACAGTCCACCACAACCACAAAACAAATCTAAAACATTATATTTTTTTGTATTCATTTATATCCTATGAGTTTAGTTCTTCATATTTTCTTGTTGCAAAGTTGTGTATTGATTTTGACAACTTATGACAATTGACAAAATAATTTGTACGGATACAAAACTTCCAACATACAAAAATAAGTAAAATTTGTCAGATAGAGGTGATATTGCTAAAAAGTTTGTGAACAATCTTATAAATATAAGGTAGAAGAGGTATTGTTGTTCTGTCTAATATGAACAAGAAAAAGGCGGACTAAACCCGCCTTGCCAATCTTAGTCTAATCCATCAACCCACTTTACTAGCGTCGATTTCTATATCGCCACGGGTCGAGAGTCATTATCTTCTCAATCTGCTCCATACGAGTAATTGCATCCAGATGGTGCTTCTTATCGAGCCACTTTTTGATAGTCGCTCGGTCGAAATAAAGCCTATTGCCTTGTCGGATATACGGGATATCCCGATATCTCACCGTTCGATATACCGCGGATTTTGATTTACCAAGTAGTTTGCACAGATCTTCCACGCTCATCAACTCGCCTTCGAGTGGTAAGGGGTGATGTTTCTCACGAACTGTCTTTTCGAGTGATTCGATTCTCTCTACCAGATTTTGAATGAGCTCTGGCATCTGCTCAAATGATACAACTTTTGTTTCCATTTTGTTATTGTTTTGTAGTGAATTCATATTAAGAGTAGAGGGGTGTTTGTGATAAGGTTTGAGAATTGGTGATTTTTTTTGTAAAAAAGTTGTTAACGACTTTCTACATCGACAACCAATGCCTTTTTAGTAGAAAGTACAATTCTCTTCGCCCTGTTATTGCAGCTCGTTGCACTCCATTGCACCTCATTACACACCATTGCAAACAGAGCGAGAAATTTTTATTGAAGACATTAAAGCATACAAAAATCCCGAAAGTCGAGTCTAACTTTCGGGATTTTTTCGTCTATTTTTGTAGGAAATTCTGTTGCTATTTGTGGGCGTTAGCGTTTGTTAGTGTGCATTAGAGGGCGTTAGTTACTTGCCGATGCAGAATTTGGAGAAGATGGAGTGGAGGATGTCGTCGGAGGTGATGTCGCCGGTTATCTCGCCTAAATGGTGCAAGGTCTGGCGGATATCCTCACTTAACAAGTCAGAAGGTAGATTATTGTCCATCGCCATAATTGCCATTTGTAGGCTCTCCGAGGCCTTCTCCAATGCGGCGTAGTGGCGCATATTCGTGACAACAACAGAACTGCTATTGATACCGCTTGTGTCGATACATTCGCCAAGAAGGGTGCGCAGCGCATCTATGCCAATATTATACTTGGCAGAGATACACAATGGATTATTGGCTCTATCTTTAGTTGATGTAGTCTTATCTATCTTATTGATAATCTGGATATACTTCTGGTGAGAAAGTGTCGTGATATTCTCAAATGTAGGGTTGTCGGCAGTTGCGATATGTAGGATAATTTGTGCGTTCTCCATTGCGCGATAAGTGCGGTCAATACCCATCTGCTCAAGTTTGTCGTCCGTTTTACGCAGGCCTGCGGTGTCAATAAAACGATAGCGGATTCCGCTGATAGTTGTAGTGGCCTCGATGGTATCACGTGTTGTGCCAGCGATATCCGAAACCATAGCTCTATCGTCCTCGATAAGCGCGTTTAGAAGGGTGCTTTTGCCAACATTAGGCTCGCCGACAATTGCCACAGTAACACCATTTTTAAGAACGTTACCTAAAGCAAAAGATGACTTGAGTTGCGCAACCTCCAATGCGATGCTCGTTAACATTTTGCGTAGCTCATCGCGGTTAGCAAACTCAACATCCTCCTCCGAAAAATCGAGCTCCAATTCGAGAAGTGAGCATAGGCGGAGGAGTGACTCGCGCATCGCAGCCAAACGCTCGGAATAGGAGCCGCGTATCTGCGTCGTTGCTACGTTATGTGACCAGCGGGAGTCGGCGGCAATGATATCTGCTACGGCCTCGGCGCGACTGAGGTCCATCTTGCCAGCGAGGAATGCGCGACGCGTGAACTCGCCAGGTGTTGCCATCATAGCCCCGCGCTCTATGCAAAGGCGCAGAAACTCCGATACGATAAACTCCGAGCCGTGCAGTGACACCTCCACGCTATCCTCGCCCGTATATGAATGTGGGGCGTGGAATAGCGATACGATAACATCGTCCAAAGGTTCGCCATTATTGTAGAGGATATCTCCGTAGTGGAGCGTATATCCCTTTGCATCAGCGAGTTTTGTGCGACCGCGGAATATCCCGTCGACAATCGAAATAGCCTCGGGACCACTAATGCGTACAACGACAACCGCACCTCCTGAAGCTGTGGCAGGGGCGATAATCGTGCTATCGGTATCGAAATGATGTAGTGCCATAAACCTATTACTACTGTGGGCTAACACGCAATCGCTGACCTATGCGTAGGGCATCCGCATTTTTGAGGTTGTTCCATTGCATAAGCTGCTTAATTGTGCGGCCATATTTGCGTGCAATACCGCCGAGGGTGTCGCCCTTCTTGACGGTGTAGTATGTTGCTGGAGGTGCCTGATGACGCTTCTTCTCGAGATTTGCCTCGATGGCGTACTCCTTCAAATATGTGCTATCCTTGCCAAGAATCACCTCCTCGTTGAGAAGGTAATCTGTGACACGCTCCGCAGGCAAGGTAAGAGGGTAGCTCTTCGTTGTTGCGGGGATGATATTGAGTGTATACTCTGGGTTAAGCATCTTCAATAGTTCGAGGCTAACGTCGATAGTTGACGACACTTGCTCGAGATGTAAAGGCTTGTTAATCATTATGGTATCTACAATCAACGGAAGTGATGGTGTAGGATACTCCACGCCGTGAGCCTTGTGGTAAGCATAGGCATACGTAGCACCCATATAGAGTGGAACATAGTTGCGAGTCTCGCGTGGCAGATGCTCATATACATCCCAGAACGAGCCGCGATAGTTCGATGGCGTACCTCCCGCGCGGATGATAGCCTTGTTTACATTACCTGGGCCACAGTTATATGATGCGATAGCCAAAGTCCAGTCGCCATACTGCTCATACATCGTCTTGAGATACTTGCACGCCGCACGTGTGGCAAGGCGAGGGTTACAACGCTCGTCAACCAACGAGTTAATCTCCAAGCCGAGGCTGCGACCTGTCGATGTTATAAACTGCCAAAGTCCCTTTGCTCCAGCACGTGACGTGGCCAATGGGTTTAGTCCAGACTCCACAACCGCAAGGGTGCGCAACTCTACGGGAATGCCTGCGTTGATAAGCTCCTCCTCAATCATAGGGAAGTAGAAGTAGGCATAGCCCATAATCGAGGCGTAGTTTGGCGATATGAAGCGCTCGATAGCAGTACGTACCTCGGAGTTATACTCAAGAGGAATAGGCGACATAAGCGCCTCAAGTCTTGCTACATATATCGAGTCTATGTTGCTTGTATTCAATGTGGTATCTATACGTTCGCAAGCCATAACGAAGTCGTCGAAATAACGCTCGTAGGCCTCCTTCGTAGTTGTTGTACGCCACATCGCAACAACAGAATCAATCTGCTGGAGGGTGTTGACACGGGGTGCCTTCTCCCTCTTTACCTCCTCGAACGCGAGTGGAGTATATGTCGTATCTGCAAGAAGACTATCTTGCTGTGCCTTAATCTCCTCGGGTGAGGTGTACTGCTTGCGTGCGCGGCGATTAGGGCGCTGCAACGAGCATTCGGCAAAGAGATTAGTAGAGATTATTACGCCCAAAAAGAGCATAATAATAGAGCGTATAGATAGTGATTTCATAATCGGTTTGGGGTTAGAATTTGAGGCTCATATTCACACCATACACAGGCTTGCTGCCTATGGTTGTGCAGTCGAAATATGGCTCAAGGTTCATAGAAAGGTCATCCGAGATGTCATAATCCTGAAGGTGCGCATCTACGTGAGCATCAAGGATGTTCAGCAAATATACGCCCGCTGTAAGGATGATACAGAGGTCGCGGTTACGGCGATAGCTATCCTTGAGGTTCTTAAGGAACGAAGATGTGTAAGCTCCGCGGAACTCGTCTGGTGCGCCATTAGGATACTTGCTCGGATCCTTTTCGTAGTCAACCTTTAGTGAGTAAGCGGTCTTAAATCGCTGATAACCACGATTGTTCCAGTCGATAGTATAGATTGTAGAGGCCAAACCTCCGATGACAATAGGCACTCGCCAATAGCTCTTGTTGTAGATCTGACCAGCACCAGGGAAGATGGTCGATAGGGTAGTTGCCTTCTTCACCTGCGACACCTCGTTAGTGGTGTAGTTCACCGCAGCATCACCGATAAAGTAGAGATACGAGGCGATAGCAATGCCTGCGTAAATCTGCTGAAGGGTGTTGTGCTTTATAAGTTTGGTCTGAATCTCATCGAGCTCTGGAGTACGCATATAGCCATAGTCAATGAGGTATTGGTCATACTGCTTCTTCAGTGGCTTGTACTGCTTATTTTCGTAGACGAACATACCCACCGAAGCTCCAACAACAGGATATAGCACTCCGAGTTTCCAATACTGCTTATTATAAATCTGTCCGAAACCAGGGAGTGGTACCGACAATAGGCACACCTTCGAGAGGCCCATCGAGTCGCTGATAAATGGTTTACGCTCCTCGCCCCTCTTATTTAGGTGAATGCGTCTTCCGTCGGGTGTGATGCTGTCGCCACGCATAAGGATAGCGGAGTCGCGACGAACCTTCTTGGCGATAACATTACGCAACGAGTCACGAACCGCTGTACCCGCTTCGCCGTATGCCTCATACTCCATACGTCCGAGCGAGTCGATGAAGTTGTAGTATATCGAGTCACGACGTGCTGCAGCCTCGGCCTTGGCGCGAAGGATAGCGGCAGAGTCGATAGGCACAAGGCCACCTTGGTTAATGGTGCGAACATTACCTCGTAGATTCTGACGGTTATACTCCTGTGCAGAGACAGAGGTGCTGATGGCTACAATAGCAACCACCAGTAGAGTAATGTATCTTAATATTCGCTTGCTCATTATCCAATCAACGCTCGTTAAGGTTTATTTATTTTATGTTGCTGAGCTTTGCTACGAGAAGTTCTACCTCGTTATCGTTCGCACACTCCACAACAATACGTGTTGAGCCGCTCTTGGTGCGCTTGATAGAGATGTTGTCGCTGAGTACGCGCTCTAGCTCCACAACAAGACGTGAGTATGACTCTGGGTACTCCTCCTCATCTTCTGTTGCAGCAACCATAGGTGTCTCGGCAAGTTTGCGTGCCAACATCTCGGCCTGACGTACCGACAATGCCTTCTTCACACACTTCTTCAAAGCCTTAATCTGAAGATCGTGGTCCAAAGCTGCGATAGCCTTTGCGTGGCCCATAGAGATGATGCCCTCCTTAAGTGCAAGCTGCACCTCCGATGGAAGGCTCAACAAACGCATATAGTTAGATACGGTAGAGCGCTTCTTGCCCACCTTCTGTGCCATAGCCTCCTGCGTAAGGCCACACTCCTCGACAAGGCGCTGCATACCCAAGGCAATCTCTATGGCGTTGAGATTCTCACGCTGGATATTCTCTACCAATGCCATAGCGTGCAAATCCTCATCCTCCACATCGCGGATATATGCAGGAAGCACCTCCAAGCCCGCAATCTGCGAAGCACGCCAGCGACGCTCACCGCTGATGATGATATACTTGCCATCGTCACGACGCTTGAGGGTAATAGGCTGGATAACACCTAACTCTGCGATAGATGTAGCCAACTCCTGAAGTGCCTCCTCGTCGAAATCGCGGCGTGGCTGGAGTGGGTTAGGGATGATATCTGTTATAGCCACCTCTGCCATCTCGGACATTGGGGTAGACTGCTGTGTGGGGTTGGTAGGTCCAAAAAGTGCATCAAGACCTCGGCCCAAGCCTCTCTTCTTCTGTGTACTCATATTGTGATAGTCGTCTGTTTACTTCTTCTTGTTACGCTTAAGGAACTCGCGGGCAAGGTTTAGATAGTTCACCGAACCTGATGCCGCAGCATCGTAGAGCATAATAGGCTTGCCGTGTGATGGAGCCTCGCCAAGACGGATGTTACGCTGAATGATAGTGTCGTATGCCAACTCGCCAAAATGTTCGCGTACCTCGCTAACAACCTGATTGTTTAGCTTGTTGCGCATATACATAGTAAGCACAAAACCCTCGATAGCAAGCTGCGGGTTAAGGCGGCTCTTAACCATCTTGATGGTATTAAGGAGCTTGCTCAAACCCTCCAGCGCGAGGTACTCACACTGTACGGGTACCAAAACAGAGTCGGCTGCCGTAAGTATGTTCACCGTAGTAAAGCCCAACGATGGCGAGCAGTCGATAAAGATGTAGTCATAAGCATCGCGCACCGACTCCACAATACCCTTAATAATGTGGTGGGCATTCTCCATTGTTGAGAGTTCGGTATCGGCAGCAACGAGGTTGATAGACGATGGCAACACCCATAGCTTCTTGATATCCTCGGAGTGGAGGATAACTTCCTTCGCCTCGCACTCGCCAACGATACACTCATAGATACCTGGGAGGTTGATGTCGAAGCCGAGTCCCGATGTGGCATTTGCCTGTGGGTCAGCATCTATAAGCAACACCTTCTTGCCCAAGAGAGCCACTGATGCTGCGAGGTTTATGGCTGTTGTGGTCTTGCCTACTCCACCTTTCTGATTCGCTAATGCAACTACTTTTGCCATCTATATAATTCCTTTCGTTTTCAATGAAAAATTTATTCTTGCAAAAATAGTAAATTTATCCGATTTAGCCCCCTTTTTTCTCAAAAATTATATATCTTTGTTTGATTTTTGTGCTATCCCGTCTGTTGTTCGGGATATTAACCTGCCGATGATATGAGAAAACTCGTTGATACAGTAATGCGACTCCTGCTATTTGTGGTTGTTTTTCTACTTATGCAGATAGTCTCAATCTACATTGTTAAGCTTCTGCCACTTGGTGGTGATGCATCCCTTCAGCAGTTGGTTACTTATAGTTGCTCTATGCTCCTTACGCTTGTGGTGCTGAACC
>JAFYRB010000034.1 GCA_017559615.1 Alistipes sp.
AATGTTTTGTTAGAGTCCTGACTGTTTCAATTTTTCCTAAAAGGAAATTGACAGATAAATACTACACTTTTCTCTCAATATAAAAACCAGTAAATCAAAGAACCATTTTTAGTCCACTTTCGAACCTCATTTTTTTTGAGGTGGGAAAGTGGTGCAAAGGTAAGGCAATTTTTTGAAACCTCCAAATTTTTGAAGAACTTTTTTCAAAAAATTTTTCTAAGAACCTCGCTGCTTTCTGTCGATATCGTGTATCTCTTGATTGCGGGTGCAAAGATAAGTGATTTATTTTTAACCACCAAATTTTTCGAAAACTTTTTTCAAAAAATTTTTGTCTAAGAACCTTGCTGCTTTCAGTCGATATCGTGTATCTCTTGATTGCGGGTGCAAAGGTAGCGCTTTATTTTTAATCTCCAAACTTTTTCGCAACTTTTTTACTCTTTTTTTTAGTACTTTTTGAACTGTTTTCGATATATAACTGATATTCAGCTTATTACACCACAACCTATTTTGGAGGGCTTTTTAGCCCTTTATATATATAAATATAGGTATACCCCCTTAAAGCGAAAATCATCCGAGAGTTGCATTTTTTTGAAGGATAAATTTGGAACTATCAAAAATAGTTTATAACTTTGAATTAGTTTTTACCTACTGTTAAAAACAGACTTTTCCTAACACTTAAAAACTATGAACAAATTAAACAAACCCGCAATTCTTGTTGTTGATATGCTCAACGACTTTGTTTATGGAGCCTTGACCTGCGAGCGCGGCAAAGCTATCGTTCCCGCTACCGCAGAGCTTCTTGATGCAGCACGCCAGAAGGGAGTGCCTGTAATTTTCTGCAACGATGCACACATTAAGGATATCGACCGAGAGCTTGCTCTATGGGGTGACCACGCCATTGCAGGCACTCCAGGTGCAGAGGTGATTCCAGAGCTAAAGCTTGCGGAGAGTGATTATGTGGTGCCAAAGCGTCGTTATAGCGGATTCTTCCAGACCGATCTCGACATTCTTCTTCGTGAGTTGGGCGTAAAAACCGTAGTGATGACAGGCCTACATACTCATATGTGTGTGC
The DNA here is from genome assembly GCA_017559615.1 of Alistipes sp. The sequence continues at coordinate 1,073 of JAFYRB010000034.1, forward strand.
GTCACACCTCGGCAGATGCCTACTCGTTGGGATATGATGTTGTGGTTGCAAAGGAGGCTACTGACTCATTTACCGAGGAGGATTACATCGGAGGCTTGGCATACTTGAAGACTTGCTACGGCGCAGATGCCTACACAAACGAGGAGGTTATCGCAATGCTTTAACATAGATATCGAACGATTATAGGACTATCGGGAAGGAATTTTCTCGATAGTCTTTTTTTGTGGTTTAGATATTCAAATAAATTTCGTACCTTTGGGCAATAGAATAGTGGCCTCGCGCAAAGGCTCACAGAACAAACATCGACTTTATGTTAATACACGACAAGTTAAAGGCATATAACATCATTCTGGCTTCGGCATCGCCACGACGCAGGGAGTTGCTACAAGCCACAGGCATCACCTATCGCCTTGCCGAGAAGTTCGAGTGCGAGGAGCAGTACCCCGCCTCGATAGAGGTTCTCGATGTAGCGCCCTACCTATCGCGCCTCAAGAGCCACGCCTACCCTACGGCACTTCGTTGCAACGATATTCTTATCACGGCCGACACTACGGTAGTTCTTGGCAACAAGGTTTTGGGGAAACCAGCATCGGAAGAGGAGGCAAAGGCGATGATTGCCGAGCTATCGGGAAAGGAGCATAGTGTGGTTACGGGCGTTACGCTACGTATGGCCGACCGCGAGCGTACATTCTCGTCGGTGAGCAAGGTGCGTTTCGCGGAGCTAAGCGAGGAGCAGATTGCATACTACGTCGAGAACTACAAACCTTTGGACAAGGCGGGGGCCTATGGTATTCAGGAGTGGATTGGCTACATCGGCATTGAGTCTATCGAGGGCTCGTTCTACAACGTGATGGGACTCCCCGTGCAGCGACTATGCCGCGAGCTGGAGTACTTCATCGAGTTGCTGCCATCGTGCTACTTATAGGAAACAATCAACAAAAATCAAATACAATGAAAAGAACCTTACTATTATTTGCGTTGCTTCTCGCAACGACATTCTCGGCAGTTGCCGACAAGGGTATGTGGCTTCCATCGCTTATCTCGAGCCGCATCAAGGATATGAAGTCGAAGGGTTTTAAGCTCTCGGCAGAGGATATCTACTCTGTTAACCAGGCCTCGTTGAAGGATGCTGTGGTGTTGTTCGATGGCGGATGTACAGGTGAGATTGTATCCGAGAAGGGCCTTCTCCTTACCAACCACCACTGCGGTTACGATGCTATTCAGGCGCTCTCATCCGTGGAGCACGACTATCTCACAAATGGCTTCTGGGCTATGAATCACGAGGAGGAGCTATACTGCCCAGGCCTAAAGGTACACATCCTTGTACGTATGGACGAGGTTACGGAGCGTCTTGCAGCGGGTGAGACCAAGGAGGAGATTATCGCAAAGGCCGAGGCCGAGGGCGTAGGCTACCGCGCAAAGGTGGAGTCTATGTACTATGGCAACATCGCCTACCTCTTCATCTACCGCGAGTTTAACGACGTACGTCTTGTAGGTACGCCTCCAACCGCTATTGGTAAGTTTGGCGCCGACAACGACAACTGGATTTGGCCACGCCACACTGGCGACTTCTCGATTTTCCGTATCTACGCTAACGAGAACAACGAGCCTGCGGAGTATAGCCCAAACAACAAGCCATACACACCAGCACGCCACTTCAACATCTCGACAAAGGGTGTTAACGAGGGTGACTTCACGATGATTTACGGCTTCCCAGGCAACACACAGGAGTATATCACATCGGATGCTGTGAAGTATATCGCCGAGCTCTCGGATCCTCTAAAGATTCTCTTCCGCACCGAGCGTCTCGATATCATTGGTACTGCACAGGCAAAGTCGCCAAAGACACGTATTCAGTACGCAGCAAAGCAGGCAAACATCGCCAACGCTTGGAAGAAGTGGCAGGGCGAGGTTAAGGGTATCAACCGTCTCGTCACATACGACAAGAAGGTTGCATACGAGAATAAGTTCCGCAAGGAGAACCCTTCGAAGGCATATCTTCTCGACTCGTTGAAGGCCGCTTATGAGAGAAATATGGAGGGTTACTTCAACTATGAGCTCTTCAGCGAGACGTTGCGTGGCATTGAGCTTCAGCAGGTGGTACGCATCGCCGAGAACGAGCGCCTTGATGAGGCGCAGAAGCAGGCTTTGGCAGAGTTGTTCTACAAGGATTTCGATGTTGCGGTTGACCGTCAGTTGGCTGTTGCGATGCTCAAGGAGTATGAGAAGTATGGTACGTTTATCTCTGATGAGCTTAAGGCTCTCTTTGCACAGCACGGTGGCGCAGAGAACTACGCAAATTGGCTCTACGACAACACCGCCCTCGGCACCGTGGAGGGCTTCAGTGTGGAGGCTGCGAAGAACGACCCTATGGCTGAGTTCGTAGCGGCTATCTCACCTATTCAGACTCGCGTGAAGGAGTACACCTATCGTAACTTCAGCAACCACCCAGATATCGAGCGTTGGTTCCGCCCATACGTGAAGGCACTTATGGAGTGGGATAAGAAGCGTGCTTTCTTCCCAGATGCTAACCTCACGTTGCGTGTTGCCTATGGTAAGATTGCTGGTTATGAGTATGCTGATGGCGAGTGGCACCTTCCACAGACAACATTGGAGGGTATCATCGCAAAGGATAACCCAGAGATTTACGACTACAACGTACCACAGGCGTTGCGCGATGCTTATGCTACGAAGGATTATGGCCGTTGGGGCGTGGAGATGTATGGCAAGTACACCGTTCCTGTATGCTTCATCGCTACTAACCACACCACAGGAGGTAACTCTGGCTCACCAGTCTTGAACAACAAGGGCGAGCTTATCGGTGTTAACTTCGACCGTACTTGGCTATCGACAATGTCCGACATCGAGTTCGACGAGACATTGTGCCGCAACATCATCTGCGACATTCGTTACGTATTGTTCGTAGTTGATAAGGTAGGTGGTGCTGGCTGGCTCATCGAAGAGATGGGTTTGTAGTATACCTATATATATAATATAGGCGGGGTGTCGGGGCATAAGTCACGACACCCCGCTTATTTTTGGGTGTAAAGTTGGCATATTGGCAAGAATCATTTATCTTTGCTATATAAAATTTACGATATGAGATACTACGTCATTGCTGGCGAACCCTCGGGCGACCTCCACGGAGGTAAGCTGATGCGAGGTATTGCGACTTTCGACACCGAGGCACGTTTCCGCTTCTCGGGTGGAGACTTTATGGCAGAGGTTGGAGGCAGGGAGAATATGCTCTACCACTACAAGGAGATGTCGTTCTTCGGCTTTGTGCAGGTTGCAATGAACCTACGCACCATATTCCGACAGATGGATGATGTAAAGAGAGACATCGCGGAGTTCAACCCCGACGTTATAATATTGATAGACTACCCCGCGTTCAATATCCGCATTGCAAAGTGGGCAAAGAGTCGAGGTATTAAGGTCTACTACTACATCGCACCAAAGGTATGGGCGTGGAAGGAGCGACGTGTGAAGAGCCTTCGAAGATATGTCGACCGTCTTTACACAATATTTCCCTTCGAGACCGAATATTTCCGAGGTCACGGCATCGAGCCACACTTCTTCGGCAACCCGCTGGTGGATGATATCGCGGAGCGTCGCGCCACGCTTCCTTCGCGTGAGGAGTTTCTCGCCGAGGCAGGACTCGACAACCGCCCTATCGTTGCGCTATTGGCTGGTAGTCGCGTGTCGGAGATTCGTGCAAATCTCCCAGATATGGTTGCGATATCGCGCCGATTTCCCGAGTATCAGTTCATTGTAACGGCCGTTGAGTGGATAGACCGAAGCATCTACGATGAGATAATCGCAGGCTCGGAGGTGAAATATATCTCAAATCGCACGCAGCAGACTCTCGCGATGAGCGAGGCGGCGATAGTAACATCGGGAACTGCTACACTCGAAACAGCACTTATGGGAATCCCCGAGGTGGTTATGTACCACGTACCGTGGCTCTACGAGAAGCTGAAGCCCTACTTCTTGCGAATTCCATATATCTCGCTTGTAAACATCAACCTCGGTCGTGAGACGGTGAAGGAGTTGGTTCGCGCAAAGTTGAATATCGCGGAGGCCGAAGAGGAGCTTCGTGTAATTCTTAAGGGCGGCAGGGAGCGTGAGCGTATGCTCAACGATTTCGATGAGCTTCGTAGGATGATTGGCTCGGAAGGGGCATCGTATCGCTTTGCAGAAGATATTGTTAACTCACTACGACAGAAATAGATATGAAACTCATAAACATCATAAACAACTACTCCGAGGCAGGCACCACACCACGCTTCTACCTCAAGGCCGACACCGCACTTTTGCGTAACAACGACGCCTTCTACATCCCCGATGGTGTGGGACGTATCGTTGCACGACCTCATATCGTGCTTAAGAATGCACGCCTTGCGAAGTGCATCAGCGAGCGCTTTGCATCACGATGCATTGATGGTGTGATGGCGGGTGTTACGTTTACTATGGCCGACAGGCTTGAGGAGGCGCAGCTCGAGGGGCTCCCCTGGGACGAGGCGGTAGGCTTCGACCACTCATCAGCCCTCTCACTTGAGACACTTTCACGCGATGCGATGCTTGAGGGTGCGAAGTTTTATGTCAATGGCCAGGAGTGCGCACACATCAAGATTTCGGATATGCGATTCTCGCCCGATAGAGTTTTAAGCCACCTCTCGGAGTGTATGACACTGCGCATTGGTGACCTTATCTACTTGGGATCGCCATACGAAATTGAGGTGAAAGCTGGCGACAACTATCGCATTGATATTGCGGGACATACGCTACTTAACTTCGACATAAAGTAGGCTCGACAAAAGTCGCACAAACAAAAAAAAAGAGGTTGTCCACACGTTTGCGGACAACCTCTCTTATTTTAGGAGTACTGCTACAATAGCTTAATCGATGGGAACAACTCACACAAAGCATCCATCAAAGCATCTTTATCGAAGCCCTCACGAAGCACCAACAGAATAGTGTTATCGCCAGCGATAGTACCCAACACCTCTGGAATGCCACGGCTATCAATAGGCACAGATACGGCACTTGCATAACCAGGCTTGGTGGTAATAACACACATATTTCCCGAGAAGGCGATATCGACGATGTTGTCCGTAATGTTCGTTGAGACAACAAGGTCACTATGCGCAGTATTTGGCAACACGTAGATATAGCCACGCTCCTTGTGTGGCACCTTTGCGACATTCATAAAACGTAGGTCACGCGATAATGTCGACTGCGTAACAACCACACCACACTCCTCCAAACGCGCAATAAGCTCCTCCTGCGAGGAGATAAATTCCGAACGGATAATCTTTCGAATTATCGACAAACGCTGAGTTTTCTGGTTCATATTATATCACAAATTTTTTTACAAATAAAATACGAAGATAATAACAATTGCAAAAATTGAATACAAAGATAATAAAATTATACATATCTCCAAAGAGTTATTTCGTTTTCTTGCTCCAAGATTGATAAATTATCATAGGCAACGATTGATATTCCAAAGAATATCACTATCTTTGTACCGATGTGTGATTGAGAAAATGGTGCCACGATGGCATCCAAGATTACAATTAATAAAAAACTAATTTAAATAACATTATTACTATGAAGAAGTTTTTCTCATTTTTTGCCGTAGCACTTGCATCGCTCTTCGTGTTGAGCTGCGAGAAGCCAGCACCTACACCAGAAGACCCAATCATTGACCCTGTTCCAGAGGTAGTGGTATCACCAGAGGAGTTCGATGTTGAGATCTCTATCAAGGACCTCACTGCAACATCTGCAACTGCAATTGCACACCCTAACGGTATGAACCGTTACTACTTCCGCGTTATCACAAAGATGGAGCTCGATGCTTTCGGCATCTACAACAACGACTACGAGATTTTCGAGTATATCATCGAGAACCCTAACAGCGGCGAGTGGATTACCGAGGGTAACACTACCCTCCAGTGCAACCTTGCTGCCGAGACCGAGTACCTCGCAGTAGCTTTCAACTTCGAGAACTGGGAGGCTATGCACTATCAGCAGGATGAGATGAAGCTCTTCCGCCACGCTTTCAAGACTCCAGAGGGCGCACAGGTAGATCCTAACTCATTGTTCACAACATCGGATCTTGTTACAAACCACACCGACTTCAACCTCACTGTAACACCTTCAAAGGCTGATGCACAGTGGACATACTACATCTGGACTAAGAAGTCATACGACGAGACTTTGGCTACCGAGGCTAAGGCAAACATCGTTATGCGTAGCTACTTTGGCCTTAACAACATCGCTGTTGAGCAGGGCTATGGCTTCGGCGATATCATCCAGCAGGATAAGCTCGGCCGCGTTGGCACACACACAATCTCTTCATACCAGACATTGAAGAACGACACTGACTATGTAGTGGTATTGTTCTACGTTGACCCAACAACTGTTGACCCAACCGTGGTTTACGACTACAACTATGTTGCAGTGCCATTCAGAACTGCATCTCCTTCATCAGATATCGTTGCTTCACTCGAGGTATCAGACGCTGTAATCGTTAAGGATGGCTTCAAGTATGCCGTTAACTTCCTTGTTAAGACCGACAACAATGCTATCGATATGAAGGTTGGTGCACAGTTGTGGAACAACTTCGACTTTGCAAAGTACTGGGATCCAAACGATTGGTCACAGATTCAGGCATTCTTTATGTTCCGTACTTCGGTAGAGCCTACAACTCTCGCAGCTGCTAAGACTGCAGAGGGTGCTACAGTAGCATTCCCAGGTGTTGATAAGGAGGACTATGTATTCTTCTTCGAGGTACTTAACGCTGAGAATACTCCTACACAGTACGCCGTACGCGTAACTCCAGAGATGTTCGATAACGCACAGTAACCAAACATACGAAGATTAGTATGAAGAAGTTTTTTAACATATTTGCCGTTTTGGCCCTCGCACTTGGCTTTGTAGCTTGCGAGGGACCAAACGACGAGCCTCAGGAGGCAAAGAAGCCTGTACTTACTGCCGACAAGAGCACAATTGTAGCTGATGGTGCCGATAAGGTAACCTTCACAGCTACGGTTGATGGCGTTGCCAATGCCGAGATTATGATTATCGCACTCAAGGATAACTCTATTCTCGAGGGCAATACCTTCACAACTACCACTCCAGGTACATATCAGTTCAAGGCTGTATATGGCAACGAGTCTTCGGACGTTGTGGAGATTACAGCTACCGAGGCCGAGAAGATTATCACTCTCGAGGCTGATAAGAGCGAGATTGTTGCAGATGACACCGAGGCTGTAACCTTCACCGTAAAGGTTGATGGTGCGGAGGTTAGCAACGGCTATGAGATTATCAACCTCGTCTACAACGTAGCCCTCGAGGGTAACACCTTCACCTCCAACGTAGCTGGCGAGTTCCGCTTCAAGGCTAAGTTCCAGGAGTGGGAGTCTAACGAGGTAATGGTAACGGCAACGGCTCAGGAGGTCCCCGTAGAGAAGAGCCTCACTCTCACCGCTACCCCTAACCGCATCAAGGCCGATGGCTCCGAAAAGACAACCTTCACCGTACTCTATGGCCAGGAGGATGTCACTGCCGAGGCAGAAATCTATAACGTCAATACCGAAGAGGTACTCCAGGACAACACCTTCTCTACTACCAAAGTAGGTACCCACCTCTTCCGCGCTCGCTACAATGGCCTAACCACTGGCGTGAGCACCAGTATAGATGCTTACGACCCAAGTTGGGAGGGTAAGTACGAGGCAGGTATGTACTACAACGAGAATGGTGTGGAGGGCGTAATCTTCGCCATCAAGGAGCACAACAACCCAGTCGCTGGCGTGAGCGTCATCTACTGCTACGTTATGTCTATGGACGAGGCCGACTTGGAGTGGTCTACCGAGCAGGTGGAACTCTCTTACGCCAACTCTACCTGGGGCGCTTGGATTACCGAGGATATCTTCTCGGAGACACGCGATGGCCGCGACATCAACAAATACCCAGCCTTTAAGTGGTGCGTGGAGCACGGCGATGGCTGGTTCCTCCCATCTCAGACCGAGATGCAGTGGATGTGGGATGCCGTGTCGGGCGGTACCCACAAGTTCGAGAACGAGAGCGTAGCGCAGTTCAATAAGACCCTCACCGACAACGGTGGCGAGCCTTTGAACGAGACCTTCTACTGGTCATCTACAGGCCTCGACAAGAGCAGCTCTATCGCAGTAGCCTTTATGGAGAACAGCGTTATCTGCCTCGAGTCTACTCGCGACAAGTGCTACAGCGTGCGTGCAGCATACCGCTTCAGACTCAACTAAGCCACTCCACAACGGGGCGACTCGGGTGGTTTAGGCTACCCAATGGGGCGACTCGGGTGGTTTAGGCTCTCCAGAGCAACAACCTTAGGGAGGTTAGGGTGATTTTATCCCCTTGCCTCCCTATTTCTTTTAAAAAAATCGTTACCTTTGCGCCTATGAAAAAGGGCGAATTTTCTTTTATTGGCGACATCGCCACACTCTTCGGCACACTACCCCACCACGGCTTCGAACCTATCGGCGACGACTGCACGGTCTTGCCCCTGGGCGATGAGGCACTGGTGATGACAACGGATATGCTGGTCGAGGATATACACTTCCTACGCGGAGCCTCTTCCGCCGAGGAGGTGGGACAAAAATCTCTCTACGTAAACCTCTCGGATGTGGCCGCTATGGGAGCAACCCCCCTAGCTACACTGCTCAGCCTCGCTCTGCCAGAGTCGGCACAGGGCGAATGGGCCGAGGCCTTTATGCGTGGCTACCACGCCGTAGCACAGAGGGAGGGTGTAGCCCTGGTCGGAGGCGATACCACAGCCTCACGCGACAAGATTACCATCAATGTCGTAGCCATCGGTCGCGCCCCACTCGCAAATATCAAGCGTCGCTCGGCAGCAAAAGTTGGCGACGTAATTGCCGTAACTGGTAAGCTCGGCATATCGTCGAAGGGCCTTGTGGATATAATGTTTGGCGACCTAAACACCGAGGCCGCGAAGGTTCACCGCCGTGGTCAGGCACGTACTGCGGAGGGTGCGTGGCTTGGAGCGCGCGAGGAGGTACACGCAATGATGGATATCTCGGATGGCATAGGCTCCGACATCAAGCATATTATGGAGCAGTCGAAGGTGGGTGCTACGATAAACCTTGAGCAGGTGCCTACCGACTACGACATACGTTACGCCACAACGGGAGGCGAGGATTATGAGTTGCTGCTAACCATCGAGCCAGAGTCATTTAATGCAATAGCGCAGGCTCTCTATGACGCTACGGGCACCACACTTACGGCAATAGGCACAATCACCGACACCGAGACACTCACGTGGCTCGACAACGGCGTACCTTCAGATATTGAAATTCGAGGATTTGAGCACTTCTAATGCTCTGATTTTGAAAGAGTTGCTCGAAGAAGAGCTAACGCCTCACCCAGGGCGTTGATACGGCACAACCACGCGCCACCAAGATATGTTACTCCAGCAACAAGAACGCCTAAAAGTAGGCGTAAAGCAACGTGCAACGATGCGAAGTATGGCTGCGATATCCTTACCGCCACAAACATCACCGCAGCAAGAATCATCGAGGGTGCTATGCGACGCAGGATCTCTACGATGTTGCACGACACGTAACGCATAGCAGTAGCAGCATTAAGCAACCACTCCACAAGTGCCATCGCGGATATTCCCCACGCCACAGCCTCGACACCAAAAGGTATTGTAACTGCAAGTATAATGGTCTGTATCAGGCGCTTAACAACCTCAAGGCGGACTATAACGCCACCATCGCTGCGGCTCTTAAGCACATTATACGCAACAATACTCAAGGGATAGAACAACCCCGAGAGTGCCAAAATCTCGAAGAACGGCACCGTAGGCATCCACTTCTGGCCCAAGAGCAACATAAACATATCGCTCGCAACGGCAATCATACCCAACATCACGGGGAACAACACAAACGACAGCAGCTCAACAATACGCAAGTAGCCAGCCGTAAACTTCTCATCATTCTCCTTCAGTTGCGCCAGTGCAGGGAATGTAACGCCCTGAACAGCCTGAACGGTAGAGATTACGGGGAGGTCCTTAAGTTTCTGCGCCTGAGAGTAGTAGCCCAACATCGAGGTGTTATGAATCTTACCGATAAACAACTGCGCTACATTATTATATATAGAGGCGATAAGGTCGGTAAGAAGAAGGCGTAGCGAGAATGGCGCCATCTTGCGTAACGCATCGAGGCTCACAGGAGCATCTGTACGCCAGCGACGTATCGACCAAAATGCCACAGCCTTGATACCCATCATAAGCAGTCGCTGTGCCACCAATGCCCATATACCCCACCCTGCAACGGCCATAACAACAGCCACAATGCCACTGATAAGCGATGCCGAGAAGACAATCTTCGAGAGCAACGCAAAGCGGAACTCTCGCGTGAACATCACGGTCTGCACCACACAAAGGGCATTGATAGGAAGAATAAGGAAGAGAATAGGTGCGATGTCCAAGATTATGGGTGTGTCGTAGAGTCGTGAAACGGGATGTGCTACGGCAATAAGCACAAAGTATAACACGATGGACATCAGCAAGTTAAAGCGAAGCACCGTACGGTAATCGCTATCCGTAGGTGACTCCTTACGAATAAGTGTCTGCGAAAATCCGCTGTCGACAATAGCCAAAGCAACAGAGGTAAAGAAGGTCATAATGGCCATAACGCCAAAGTCCTCGGGCATAAGCTCACGTGCGACGATGATGCTTACGACCATCTGCACAACCATCGTGAGCAGCTTCTCCGAGAAGCTCCACGCTATACCCGACGCAACCTTGCGCTCCAACCTCTGCTCCGCCATACGCTAACCAATTAGATGCTCAACAGCCAAGCGATAGGACTCCATACCGAAGCCCATAATAGTTCCCACTGCCGCAGGTGCCAACATAGACACGTGGCGGAAATCCTCGCGCGAAAGAATCGAGGAGATATGTACCTCAACAACAGGCGTAGAGATAGCCGACATAGCATCGCGGATAACAACAGAGGTGTGAGTGTAGCCACCAGCATTTAGAACAATGCCATCGTACTCACCCTCAGCGCGTTGCAACGCCTCGACAATCTCGCCCTCGATATTCGACTGATAGTAATCGAGAGTATGCTCTGGATAACGTGCGCGAAGAGCCTCGAGGTAATCCTCGAAGCTCTCACGTCCGTATATCTCAGGTTGGCGACGCCCCAAGAGATTGAGGTTCGCCCCGTTGATAATCAATATTTTCATCGCCTAAAAATATTAGCGAAATTTAGCACTTAAATCAGCGCAACTAAATTTATCGTTAGAAGGTATTAGATGTGGTGGCTTATCGCAGATTGCAAATCCGCAGTTTACTTGGCGTAAATGAGGTATTTGCAAGCAAGTAAGAGACCACAGATGATACCTTATCACTATAAATTTTAGTACTCCTTGGCTACAGTCTCACCCTTCAATACGCGAAGAGCGTTCTCTGCCAATGACTCAAGCTCATTCTCACCTGGGTAAATCTTGATAGGTGCGAGGAACTTACAGTAGTCAATGATAACCTCATTTACGCAGTCGTTCCAAGCGATACCACCTGTGAGAAGGATAGCGTCAACCTTACCCTTCAACACTACTGCCATCTCGCCAATGTACTTAGCAACAGAGTATGCCATAGTGTCGAGCATAAAGCGTGCCTCAGCATCACCATTTGCAGCACGTACCTCGTTGAGCTCCTGAACGTTGTTGCAGTTTACGTGATCTACAAGACCACCCTTACCTGCCAACAACTTCTTAATCTCACCCTTGTCGTACTTACCTGAGAAGCAGAGGTCTACCAAGTCACCTGCTGGCAAGCAACCAGCGCGCTCTGGAGCCAATGGACCGTCACCATCAAGAGCATTGTTAGTATCAATAACACGGCCCTGATAGTGTGCCGATACAGAAATACCACCACCCATATGCACTACTACAAGGTTAAGCTCCTCGTAAGGACGACCTACCTCCTTAGCATAGCGACGTGCGATAGCCTTCTGGTTCAAAGCGTGGAAGATAGAGCGACGTGGAAGCTCCTTAAGACCGCTAACACGTGCCATATCCTGAAGCTCATCAACAACAACAGGGTCTGCAATGTATGCCTCAACACCTGCTGCATCAGCGATGCGGCGTGCAATCAAAGCACCGAGGTTGCTGGCGTGCTGACGCTTTGGTGCTACGAGGTCGGCAATCATAGCCTCACCTACACGGTAAACACCACCCTCGATAGGGCGCATCAAACCACCACGACCAATAACAGCGTCGAGTGATGTAAGCTCAATACCATCAGCCTTCAAAGCGTCGAGGATAATCTCCAAACGCCACTCCAACTGGTCAGCAACAGATGCAAAACGTGCAATCTCCTCTGCCGAGTGGCTGAGCTTCAAGGTCTGAACCTGTGCCATATCCTCGAACAAAGCTACCTTTGTTGAAGTAGAGCCAGGGTTGATTGTTAAGATTCTATAAGCCATAATATATGTTATTAACTTATTCGAAATTATTTAGCTGACAAACAAGCAAGAGCGATAGAGTAGAGCTTAGTCTTTGTAGAGTCACCACGTGATGTCAATACACAAGGAGCCATAGGACCAGCTACCATAGCTGCCAACTCTGCGCCACCAAACTTAGAGCAAGCCTTGAAGAATACGTTACCAGACTCCAAGTTAGGGAACAACATACAGTCTGCGTCACCTGCAACAGGACCTGTAAGCTTCTTAATCTTAACAGACTCCTCGTCGATAGCAACGTCCAATGCCAATGGGCCCTGGAACAAAGCGTTGCCAAGCTCACCTGCCTGACCGAGGTCTGAAAGCTCCTTAGCCTCTACAGAGCTAACTACCTTTGGAAGAAGCTGCTCTGATGGTGCGATAAGCGCTACCTTTGGAGTCTCAATACCGAGGTTGTTTGCAGTCTGGATAAGGTACTTAGCAATCTGCTTCTTCTGCTCGAAGTTAGGGCAAGGAAGAACAGCTACGTCACTAACTACCAAAAGCTTGTGGTATGCAGGAACCTCCAA
>JAFYRB010000035.1 GCA_017559615.1 Alistipes sp.
CAAGCAGCCTCGATATCCTCGCCACGTGAGGCACGCAATGTGGTCTGAATGCCACGCTTTGTTAGTGTGTCGCGGAACTCGATAATCTTCTCCAATTCGGGTGAGAAGAATGGCGAGTCGGGAATCTTGTGGAAGCGGATAAGGTTGATGCGGCACTTGATGCCATCGAGTAGGCGCGATAGCTCCTTGATATGGCGCATCGAGCAGTTCATACCCTCAAGCACAATATACTCGAACGACACGCGACGCTGGTGCGTGAAGTCGTAGCGACGCAGGATGTCGCACACCTCCTTAATAGAGTATGAATTCTCGATAGGCATAATCTCCTTACGCTCCTCGGGGAATGGGTTGTGGAGCGATACGGCGATATGCACCTTCGACTCGTCGAGGAGTCGTGGTAGGGTGCGGGCAACACCCGCAGTAGATACTGTGATACGTGTTGGTGACCACGCCAAGCCCCACTCCGAGGTGAGGATGTCGAGCGTGCGTAGAAGGTTGTCGATGTTGTCCAACGGCTCACCCATACCCATAAACACAAGGTTTGTGAGCTTATCGCGTTCGGGGATTGAGAGTATCTGGTTAATTATCTCTGTTGCAGAGAGATGGTGGCGGAATCCCATACGTCCTGTGGCACAGAACTTACACCCCATTTTACATCCCGCCTGCGAGGATACACAGAGCGTCATACGCTCGCCATCGGGGATAAGTGCCGATTCGATATACTCCCCCTCCAGCGTGCGGAATAGATATTTCTTGGTGCCGTCTGTCGACTCCGAAACCTTCAGCGGTGCCGAGAGTCCCAATTCGCAATGCTCCTTGAGAGTCTCGCGTGCCGCCTTCGAGAGGTCGGTCATAGCGTCGATGTCGGTCACAAAACGTGTATATAGCCATTTGGCTATCTGCTTATGCGCAAAACGTGGCAAGCCAAGCTCCTCGCAGAGGCTCTTTAGCTCGTCAGGCGATGCGCCATATAGTCTATATTTCATTCTATTTACCATACTCTTCATCTCGTATCCTGACTACAAAATTAATAAAAATTAAATATTTTTTCGCCTAAATATATTTTTTTTGAAATTTTATATATATCTTTGCGTAGTGTAGTGCGTCTATGTGCGAACTCAAAAGCGGTTTAAGATATTAAAAACTAAAAAATTAGATATAATGGAGATTAAGAAATCACCTAAAGCAGATCTTCAGAATAAGAGAATGCTTTTCTTGCTCTTTGGCCTTGTAGTTGCATTGGGCATCACAGGCTTAGCTTTTTCACTAAGTTCTAAGCCTGAGGCTGGTGAGTACACACCACCTAAGCGCGAGACAACCGAGATGGAGCAGGTTGATAACACACGTCAGGATCAGCCAGAGGTTCAGCCAGAGCAGCAGAAGGCTCAGGCACAGGTAGTAACAGATGTATTGAACATCGTGTCTAACGACCAGAAGATTGAGACAAACATCGTATTTGCGGATGACGCAGATGAGTTCGCAGACTTCGAGATGGTAATCGAGGATAAGGAGGAGGAGATCGTCGAGGAGGAGATTTTCTTCACCGTAGAGGAGATGCCTAAGTTCCGTGGTGGCGGTCTTCCAGAGTTCCGTACTTGGGTTCAGCAGAACGTAAAGTACCCACAGATTGCTCTTGAGAATGGTATCCAGGGTAACGTAGTTATCCAGTTCGTTGTAGGCCCAGATGGTAAGATGGGTAACTTCAAGGTTCTTCAGTCTCCTGATAAGACATTGTCTGATGCTACTATCGACGTGTTGAAGAAGGCTAACGAGATGAAGAATGGTTGGAAGCCTGGTAAGCAGCGTGGTAAGCCAGTAAAGGTATCATTTACTTTGCCTGTTGCGTTCAAGATTCAGAACTAATCTGCTGAATAGACAGAATTTGGGGTTCCACTAACAAGTGGAGCCCTTTATTATCTAATGTGGAGTCCTTTGTTATCTAAATATTATGAGAGAGGAGAACGAGAAGCCTAAAGGTAAGAGCAAAGAGCCTATACCTACTGTCGAGGAGCGCGAAACACGTGCCGTGTTGGTGGCTGTTATCCGTGATAGCCAAAACCCTGCTACGGCTGTGGAGTACCTCGATGAGTTGGAGTTCTTGGCCGAGACCGCAAATATAAAGAGCGTGAAGCGCTTCACGCAGCGCCTACCACAGCCACTGTCGAAGATCTATGTCGGCCCTGGTAAACTCGAGGAGATTGCCGAGTGGTGTAAGGAGAATGAGATTGATATCGCAATCTTCGACGATGAGCTGTCGCCAGCGCAGACACGTAATATCGAGGCGGCTATGCCTTGTAAGATTATGGACCGTACGCGCCTTATCCTCGATATCTTTATGTCGCGCGCGCAGACGGCATACGCCAAGACACAGGTTGAGTTGGCGCAGTTTGAGTACCTCTACCCACGTCTTACGGGTATGTGGACTCACCTTGAGCGTCAGCGAGGAGGTACGGGAACACGTGGTGGTGCCGGTGAGCGTGAGATTGAGACCGACCGCCGTATAGTGCGTAACCGTATTGCGAAGTTGAAGGAGGACCTTAAGAAGATTGACCGACAGATGGCCGTGCAGCGCTCTAATCGTGGACAGATGGTGCGTGTGGCATTGGTGGGATATACCAACGTTGGTAAGTCTACGTTGATGAATCTTATCTCGAAGAGTGAGGTGTTTGCCGAGAATAAGCTCTTCGCAACCCTCGATACTACGGTGCGTAAGGTGGTTTTCGACAACTTGCCGTTCCTTATGTCCGACACCGTAGGTTTTATCCGCAAGCTCCCTACCGAGCTTATCGAGTCGTTTAAGTCTACGCTCGATGAGGTGCGTGAGGCAGACCTCTTGTTGCACGTTGTGGATATCTCGCACCCAGGATTTGAGGACCAGATTGCTGTTGTTAAGCAGACGTTGGCAGATATTGGTGCGGGCGATAAGCCTACGTTCTTGGTATTCAACAAGATTGATGCCTATACATACACTCCAAAGGAGGAGGATGACCTCACCCCAGCTACGAAGGAGAATCTCTCGCTCGAGGATTTGAAGAATAGCTGGATTGCTAAGGCTAACACCCCTTGTATCTTCATCTCGGCACGTGAGAAGATAGGTGTGGATAAACTCCGCTCGGACCTCTATGGTATGGTTCGTGAGATTCACGCAGGACGCTATCCATTTAATAACTTCTTATACTAACGTAACACCCAAGGAGCTATGGTAAAGATATTGAATAAGGAGAATACGATTCTCAATAAGTTTGTCGCACAGATGCGCGATAAGGTTGTGCAGCGCGATCCTATGCGTTTCCGCCGTAATATGGAGCGTGTGGCAGAGATTATGGCTTACGAAATCTCGAAGAAGCTAAACTACACGACACGTATGGTTGAGACACCACTCGGCATTGCTGCGGTGGAGGAGATTTCCGATAAGATAGTTGTTGCTACGATTCTTCGTGCGGGCTTGCCATTCCACCAGGGCTTCTTAAACTTCTTTGATGATGCGGAGAGTGGCTTCGTGTCGGCATACCGTAAGAGCCGTCCTGATGGTAGCTTTATCGTGGATGTGGAGTATGTCGCTACCTCATCGCTTACGGGCAAGACGCTTATTCTTGTCGACCCTATGCTCTCGACAGGTACCTCGCTGATGTTGGTTTACGATGCGTTGATTCGCCGTGCTGGAGAGCCTGACCATACCCACTTTGCTGCGGTCTTCGCATCGGAGGAGGGTGTAGACTTTGTGCTTAAGCATACGAACCCTGAGAAGTGTACGTTGTGGTGTGCCACTGTCGACCCAGAGCTTACCTCAAAGTCGTATATCGTTCCAGGTGTTGGCGATGCGGGCGACTTGGCCTACGGCATCAAGTTATAATGCAAATAGTTATACAACGTATAAAAAAAGAGGGTGTCCCGAAAGGACACCCCTTTTTTATTTGCCATTGTATGCGTTCATCGTTCTGTCGGCACCTACAGATACAAACGAGAGTATCGCATCGCCAAAGAGCTTCAAACGCTCGGGCATTGTCTTATTCTCCTCGTCGCTGAAAGGTCCCAACACATAATCCACCTGATGGCCCTTGGGGAAGTCACCGCCTACGCCAAAGCGCATACGTGTGTACTGGTTATCGCCCAAAAGCTCGGTGATGTTACGAAGTCCGTTGTGGCCACCCTCGCTACCATTCTTACGCATACGGAATGTTCCGAATGGAAGTGCTATATCGTCCGATATAACGAGGAGGTTCTCGCGTGGGATACGCTCCTGCTCCATCCAGTAGCGTACTGCCTTGCCCGAGAGATTCATATACGTTGAGGGCTTAAGCAGATAGACCGTGCGACCGCGGTGCTTGAGCGTTGCCATAGCACCATAACGTACCGTCGTAAAAGAGATATTGGATGCCTCGGCTAAGGCATCCAACACTCTGAATCCGATGTTGTGGCGGGTATTGGCGTACTCGGCGCCAATGTTGCCCAACCCGACAACAAGATATTTCATCTTCGAATCGGTTTAGTCCAGCTATTACTGTGCTGCACGTGAAGCACGTGTTACGCGAACTGCGCAAACAGCAGTAGTTGCAGGAGTTACGAATGTAAGGTTCTCGTGCTTAAGATCACCTACGAAGATAGTCTGACCAACCTTCAATGGAGTTACGTCAACAACGATCTCATCTGGAATGAACTCAACAAGACCCTTAACTGTAAGCTTACGAGCTGAAAGAGCGAGCTTACCACCGATCTTAACACCCTCAGCGTTACCTGTAAGGCGAACTGGTACGTTAACAGCTACTGGCTTACCCTCCTGAACGCGGTAGAAATCTACGTGAAGAACCTGCTCACGAACTGGGTGGAACTGTACCTCGCGCATAACTGCCTTCTCAATCTTACCATCGATGTTGAGCTCGATGATGTATGAGTTAGGAGTGTAGATGAGCTGTGAAAGCTCCTTAGAGTCGATAGTGAAAGCAATCTCCTCACCACCACCGTAGATGATGCAAGGTACCTGACCCTCGCGGCGTGCAGCCTTTGCGAACTTCTTACCGAAGTTGTTACGTGCAGTACCGTTAATCTGAATTGTCTGCATAATTGTTTAATTATTAATAGTTTAACTTCAGCACCACTCAATCATAATCTATTGCTATGACCCCATAAGTGCCTGCTTGGGAGCGCAAAGATAGTGAAAATTTCTTAACACAAGCCTTTATCGCTCAATTTTTTTGCAAAAAACGCTGAAACCTACGATATTGCGAAGTCGCGCAAGCAGTCGTTGAGCGATGTTTTCTTATCGGTAGACTCCTTTCTGCGACCGATAATCAAGGCGCACTGAACGCCATACTCTCCCGCTGGGAACTTCTTATTGTAGGTACCCGATACAACGACCGAACGTGGTGGAACATAGCCCTTATACTCCACAGGCTCTGGGCCAGTAACGTCGATGATATGTGTCGAGCCAGTGATTACGGTGTTCGAGCCGAGTACCGCCTCGCGGCAGATGTGCGCACCCTCCACAACGATAGAGCGTGAGCCGATGAAGCAGTTATCCTCGATGATTACGGGCGATGCCTGCACAGGCTCCAACACGCCACCGATACCCACACCTCCCGAGAGGTGTACGTTCTTGCCAATCTGTGCGCACGAACCTACGGTAGCCCACGTGTCGACCATAGTGCCGCTATCTACATACGCGCCGATGTTGACATACGAAGGCATAAGGATAGCTCCTGGGGCGATATAGGCACCATAGCGTGCTACGGCGTGAGGCACAACGCGAACGCCAAGCTCCTCGTAGCCACGCTTAAGCTCCATCTTATCGTACCACTCCAACTCGCCAGCGCTCATAGTGCGCATAGTCTGGATTGGGAAGTACATAATAATTGCCTTCTTAACCCACTCGTTAACCTGCCACTTGCTATTCTCGAGGTCGATAGGCTCGGCGCAACGCACCACACCCTTATCTACGGCCTCCACAACACGGCGAATGGCCTCCTTAACGCTCTCCTCCTTGAGCATCTCGCGGTTCTGCCACGCCTGCTCGACTATATCTCTTTCAAGTTCAAACATAACTCTATATTTATTATATATTATTAATCTCTTTTAGTAGAGCCTCCTCGTCATAGCCACACTCGGCATACAACTCCGCAGGCTTGCCGTGATGCACAAAGAGGTCGTCTATACCCAAGGTCTTGACCTTCGGAGTGTAGCCCTTGCGTGCAAGGTGGGCAACAATCGCCTCGCCAACACCTCCGCGAAGTACTCCATCCTCGATGGTAATGATGCGTGAGAACTTCTCGGCAATGGTCTCAATAAGCTCAGTGTCAAGCGGTTTTGCGTAGCGAATATCGTAGACTGCCACGCTGCGCTCGGTGCGTTCTGCCGCACGCATAGCAACGTTGACCATAGTACCCACGCCGATAATCGCGATGTCGCTACCTTCGCGTAGTTGCTCACCGCGTCCCTCCGAGATAGTCTCAAACTTGCTATCGCGCCACTCCGCGCCCTCGCCAATGCCGCGTGGATAGCGGATAACGGTAGGGTGGTCGGCAACAGATGCAGTGTACATCATCTGGCGAAGCATCCACTCGTTGCGTGGTGCGGCGATGGTGATATTAGGCAGACAGCCGAAGTATGCAAGGTCGAAGGCTCCGTGGTGCGTAGCGCCATCCTCACCTACGATACCCGCACGGTCGAGGCACATAACAACAGGGAGATTCTGGAGCGCAACATCGTGAATTACATTGTCGTAGGCACGCTGCATAAACGATGAGTAGATATTGCAGAAGGGGCGGCTACCTCTAGCTGCCAAGCCCGCCGAGAAGGTTACGGCGTGTCCCTCGGCGATACCCACATCGAAGCATCTCTCGGGCATCTCTCGCATAACGATATTCATCGAGCATCCCGAAGGCATAGCTGGCGTGATACCCACAATACGGTCATCCCTACGAGCTAAGTCGAGGAGCGTTTGGCCAAAGACATCCTGATAGCGGTCTGCGGGGTAGTTGCTCTTCACGCGCTCGCCCGATGCTACATCGTAGCGACCTGGAGCGTGCCACGTTGAGGGATCTACCTCTGCGGGTGCATAGCCCTTACCCTTTGTGGTCTTTATGTGTAGAAGTTTTGGCCCTCCAATCTCCTTAAGTGCTGTGAGTGTGCGTATTAGCTCCTCTATATCGTGGCCATCAATAGGGCCAAAGTAGCGGAAGTTAAGGCTCTCGAAGAGGTTGCTATTTTGTAGCAGGCCGTGCTTTATGGCGTTACCCGTCTTGCGTACCAAGCGGTGTAGTGGTGGGATAACCGAGAGTCCCTTCCATAGCGTGCGCTTGAGGGAGTTGTACCAACGCGATGTTGAGATACGCACCAAGTAACTATCCAACGCACCCGCAGGCTTGTCGATAGACATCTCGTTGTCGTTCAGTACAACAAGAATATCGGTTTTGGGCGATGCTCCAGCATTGTTGAGTCCCTCGAAGGCGAGGCCTCCCGTAAGTGCGCCATCACCGATTACTGCCACCACGTGGTGGGGCTTCTGCTGAAGCTCCTGCGCCTTGGCAATACCCAACGCCGCAGAGATACTAACCGAGGCGTGACCACCACCAAAGGCATCGTAACGGCTCTCGCTCATACGTGGGAAGCCACTTATGCCACCACGCTTACGATTTGTGGTGAAAGCATCGCGGCGCTCGGTGATAATCTTATGCGCATAGGCCTGATGTCCCACATCCCACACGAGGCTATCCTCAGGGGTGTCGTAGACGTAGTGTAGCGCGATAGTAAGCTCTATAACGCCAAGACTCGAGCCGAGGTGTCCAGGGTTTGTGGCGCAACACTCTACAATGTAGCGACGAAGCTCCGAGGCATAGACCTTCAGCTCCTCCAGGCTCAACGCTCGTAGGTCGTGGGGAGTATTTACACGTGTCAGATATTTGTAATCAGTGTCGCTCATTGTTGTAATAATGCTATATGGGTTGTAGTGTAGCGATGCTACACTTTTCAATCAATCTACAAAGATACTATTTTTTTGTGGAATATCTCTCATTCGCCTCAAAAACCGTACAACGTGAATCAAAAATTAAAAACTATGGCGAAAAGATTGTATATTTAGCCAAAAATTACTACCTTCGCATAATTTAAACTCATAATAGCATATCTATATAGTTATGGCAACATCGAAGTATCGCAGAATATTATTAAAGCTCAGTGGTGAGTCGTTGCAGGGTAAGCAGAACTATGGCCACGATGTGGAGGTTTTGAATGCTTATGCAGAGCAGATTAAGCATATTAAGGATATGGGCGTGGAGATAGGTATCGTCATCGGCGGTGGTAATATCTTCCGTGGCATCCAGGGTGCAGGACGTGGCTTCGACCGCGTGAAGGGTGACCAGATGGGTATGCTTGCTACGATTATCAACTCGTTGGCATTGCAGTCGGCATTGGAGTCGGCGGGTGTTAAGGCAAAGGTGCTTACCTCAATCCGTATGGAGCCTATTGGCGAGTACTATTCAAAGGCGAAGGCTATCGAGTATCTCGAGGCTGGATATGTGGTAATCATCGGTGGTGGCACCTCAAACCCATACTTCTCAACCGATACAGCTTCGGCACTCCGTGGCATAGAGATTGAAGCGGAGGTTATGTTCAAGGGTACGCGTGTGGATGGTATCTACACCGCAGACCCAGAGAAGGACCCTACGGCTACGAAGTTCGATACCATCACGTTCGACGAGGTTATCGCGCGCCGCCTAAAGGTTATGGATCAGACAGCCTTCACGTTGTGCCGCGAGAATCACCTCTCGTTGATAGTCTTCGATATGGATACCGTGGGCAATCTCGAGAAGGTCGTAGCAGGAGAGAATATTGGTACAGTGGTAACAGAGTAAAACGCTTAAAAATAAAAAGTTATGGCAATTAAGACTACTCATAAGAAACGTGGCTCGACGCTCACCCTTTTGGTGATGCTCGTAGCACTTATAGCCGTTGTGGCGGCTGTTATATTTTGGCCTGTTGATGTTACTGCATCACGTGCGGAGTACCCTTCGCAGCAGGATGATATCGCAGCAACAACACTCATCAACGCTGGCGATGTAGCTCCCGACTTCACGGTCGAGATGCTCGATGGTAAGAAGGTTACTCTCTCTCAGTTGCGTGGCAAGGTTGTCCTTGTTTCGTTCTGGGCTACGTGGTGTCCTCCTTGCCGCTTGGAGCTTTCGCATATGCAGGAGGATGTTATCGACCGCTTTGCAGGTCAGGATGTCGTAGTGCTTCCTATCTCTCGCGGCGAGGAGCGTGCAAAGGTTGAGGGATACATCAAGAAGATGGGCTACACATTCCCTATTGGCCTCGATCCAACACAGGATATCTATCGCAAGTATGCTTCGAACTATATCCCTCGCAGTGTGGTTGTGGGACGTGACGGCGTTGTGGCATATGTTGGCGTAGGCTACGACGAGCAGATTGCAAAGGAGATTGAGAATGCTATCGTAGAGGCTCTCGCGAAGTAAGAGTAAATGAAGATAAACTAATAAAGATAAAAGTATGGATACCAAAACTATTTTAGCTGAAGCAACCGATCGTATGCAGCGTGCTGTAGATCACCTCGTTGAGGAGCTTCTTAACATTCGCGCTGGTAAGGCATCTGTAAATGTTCTTAATGGCGTTTTCGTAGATTACTATGGCTCGCAGACTCCTGTATCGGGTGTTGCAAGTGTTACTGTTCCAGATGCAAAGACAGTCCTTATTCAGCCTTGGGATAAGAATATGATTCGCCCTATTGAGAAGGCTATTATCGACTCGAATATCGGCCTTACTCCATCGAATAATGGTGAGCATATCCGTCTTTCGATTCCACCTCTTACGGAGGAGCGTCGTAAGGAGATTGTAAAGGCTGTAAAGGCCGAGGGTGAGACTGCACGTATCAGCCTCCGTAACGCACGCCGTGATGCTGTTGAGGCATTCAAGAAGGCTCAGAAGGAGGGTATGTCTGAGGACGAGCAGAAGGATGGCGAGGCACAGGTACAGAAGCTTCTTGAGAAGTTTACAAAGGTTATCGATGCCGAGTTGGAGAAGAAGGAGAAGGAGGTAATGACCGTATAGTTTGCCGTTATAATAGCGCACTTACTTTCGCTAACGGGTTATCTCGGCAAGGGGAGTACGCCAAGTGCAACTCGTTGTCTTGAGATTCGTAGAGCGTAGTATGTGAACTATTCTAACAACAAATTAAGAGGTGGAGTTATTTCTTCGACCTTTAAATAAAAATAGAGGGTGTCCCGCGGGATGCCCTCTATTTTTATTGTGTGCCTAATTGCCTAACGCACAATCATTAAGCATTGCCCTTGCCGCCAAATGGGTCGATGTTAGGCTGCTTCGTGCGAAGGTGGATAGGACCCATAGTGCTCTCGTAACGTGTCACGTTCTCCTGCAACGAGAGTAGAAGACGCTTTGCGTGCTCTGGGGTGAGGATGATGCGGCTACGTACTCGTGGCTTCTGAAGGCCTGGGAGAATCGTAGCAAAATCGAGGATAAACTCCGTAGGCGAAAAACCTACAAGATGAAGGTTTGAGTATTGGCCAAGTCCCACCTGCTCGTCGAGTTGTATGTCAAACTCTGCTTTTTTAATCTCGCTCATATCTATGTGTTGTTTAATTTAAGAATTACTTTGTAAAAGTAAGAAAATATTTGCGAACAACCAAAAACTCAAAAACCGCACCGCAAAAAAATGATATTTTGTGTGAAATATTACCTTCGAATAGCTCATATATCTACCAAAATGTTGTATCTTTGCCACGATATGTGTATTGTTATGTCATAAGACATAAGGGCATAGTGCTTGATTGAGATATAGGATATGTTGTTCGAGATATTTAAGATACTCTTCGGTGGCCTCTGTGTGGGACTTGCCTCATCGGTAACGGTGGGTCCTGTGGCGGTGTTGTGCATACAGCGCACGTTGAGCAAGGGACACCTCTCGGGCCTTATGTCGGGACTCGGTATCGCGTGTGCCGATACGCTGATGGCTATCCTTGCCTTCTCGGTCTATGCACTTCTCAAGAGCTATATCGACGAGTATAACACTATCATTCAGTTCTGTGGAGGTATATTTGTGGTTATCGTGGGAGTTATGATATTCTTCAAGAACCCTGTGCCACAGATTCGTAAAAACCGTGCGGGAAGGAGTGCCTTGTGGCAGGACTTTGCGTCGATGTTTGGCTTTACGCTTGCAAACTTTGTGGTTATCATACCATATATCCTTGCCTTCTTCACGATGTTCAATATCGACTTAGCGTTGGATGCGCCGCAGGGTGCTGATGTTGCTCAGACAGCATCGCAGGTAGGTCGCTGGATGAACAATATCTTGGTGTTGGTGGGCTTCCTCTTGGGCGCTATGTTGTGGTGGTTGGCGCTAACCTCAACAATCAACATCTTCCGCAAGGGCTTCCGACCACGACATATGCTTGTCATCAACCGCGTTGCGGGTGTGGTCATATCTGCATTGGGTGTCATAACCCTTGTCACTGTAATTATAGGTTAACAAATGGATAACAAGAAGATTATTATCGCCATCGACGGACACTCGTCGTGTGGTAAGAGTACCTTTGCTAAGGCCATAGCAGCACGCCTTGGCTATATCTTTATCGATACAGGTGCGATGTATCGCGCTGTGACGTTGTACGCACAGGAGAATGGTGCAATTCAGAATGGCATCGTCGATGAGGAGCGTATCGAGGCTATGTTGTCGGATATCGCTATCGACTTCCGCTTCAATGCCCAGCGTGGTGCCAGCGACATCTACGTAAATGGCGACCTTGTGGAGGGTAAGATTCGTACTATCGAGGTTAGTAACTCGGTTAGCGCCGTAAGTTCTATTGGTGCGGTGCGTAAGATGTTGGTTGCTATGCAGCAGCAGATGGGACGCAAGGGTGGCGTAGTGATGGATGGTCGCGATATCGGTACGGTGGTTTTCCCTGATGCCGAGTTGAAGATATATATGACCGCCGATGCTATGGTACGTGCCGAGCGTCGCTTCAAGGAGCTATCTGCCAAGGGCGATAACGTCACCTTGGAGGAGGTTTACGAGAATGTTGTGTCGCGCGATAAGGCTGATATGTCGCGTGCTATCTCGCCATTGCGTAAGGCCGATGATGCTATTGTGTTGGATAACTCACATATGAGTGTCGAGGAGCAGATGGCGTGGTTTGATGAGCAGTATCAGCGTGTTATAAATGGCTAATATGCGTATTACGATTGATGATAATTCGGGTTTCTGCTTCGGCGTAGTGCGTGCTATCGAGGTTGCCGAGGAGTCGTTGCGCCGTGTTGGCGAGGTCTACTCTTTGGGCGATATCGTGCATAACCGCATCGAGGTGCAGAGACTTGAGGCCTTGGGCTTGCATACCGTCTCGCAGGAGGATATGGCTCAGTTGGGTGGCAGAACACTCCTTATCCGCGCTCACGGCGAGCCACCACGTACGTATAAGCGTGCCGAGGAGTTGGGTATAGATGTTGTGGATGCTACGTGTCCTGTTGTGGCACGTCTGCAGCGTGTGGTGCGTGAGGCATATCAGAAGATGACGGCGGTAAATGGTCGTGTGGTGCTTCTTGGTAAGCGCGGTCACGCCGAGGTTATAGGCCTTACGGGACAGGTTGAGGATGATGTTGTAGTTGTGGAGCGCGAGGAGGATATTGAGGTGTTGGATTATAGCCGTCCAATATACTTCCTATCGCAGACTACGCAGAGCATCGAACTCTTCAATCACCTTGCCGAGATTATCCGTAGCCGTATGGCAGAGGGTGTTGAGCTTACGGTTAATGATACTATCTGTCGCCGTGTGGCAGGACGTGAGGCGTTGTTGGCGGAGTTCTCGAAGAGCGTAGATGTGGTGTTGTTTGTCTGTGGCCGCAAGTCGTCGAATGGCAAGGTGCTTTCGGAGGTGTGTCGCAAGGCAAATGCAAGGTGCTACAATATCGAGGAGGCGCAGGACGTTGATATGATGTGGCTTGAGGGTGCCGAGAGTGTCGGTATCTGTGGTGCTACCTCCACGCCACGATGGTTGATGGAGGATGTGGCAAAGGCCGTTGAGGCTATGTGTAACGAGAAAAAATAGTAGAATTATGGTGAGATATATTATCCGTTCGCTGAAGTATCTGCTCTTTATCAGCGTTTTGTATGTGGCTCTTACGTGGCTTATGTCCGTTACGTCGTACAACTCGCAGGTGGATATGTGGACGCTACTTGAGGCACAGTTGCGTTCCGAGCAGGGAGTGTGGCTTGTTGTGGCTTTTGTGGCTCTTGCTATCTTCTACCCACGTTTCGGCTTTATGACACGTAGGGTTGAGGGTGTGGATATCGCGAGCGACAGAGTGCGTATCGACAATGCTATGCGTGTCTTTGACTTCGAACTTGTTGGTGAGGAGCAGGGGGTGATTACCTATCGCGCTCGTGGAGTGTTTAAGCGCCTAACGTTTATGTACGAGGATAAGATTGAGGTGCGTGCCGTTGAGGGCGGCGTGGAGATTAAGGGTATTCGCCGTGCTGTGGCGCGTATTGCCTATCAGCTTGGTGCTTACGTCGAGAATAGTAGATTTGAGAAATAGAGTATGTTACGTTCTGGGTTGCGATATGTTGTGCTATGTGTAGCACTCGCTATAACTCTCTCGGCATCGGCACAGGGGGATGAGCGCCAGAGGCGTGATTTCGACCTGGGGTGCAAGATAGAGATTCTTGCGAATATGATGCGAGAGTTGGAGAGTGGCTTCGTTGAGGAGGTCTCGGCAGATGAGTTGCTGAAGGCTGCAGCACGTGGTATGCTTCTGGTCTCCGATCCTTATACGGAGTATCTCTCGGAGGAGGCTATGGAGGATTTCGAGGTGATGACTACGGGACGTTACGGTGGTGTAGGCTCGCTAATTCGCAAGAAGGGTGACTACATAATCTTTGCCCAACCATATAAGAACTCGCCTTCGGATGTTGCGGGTGTAAAGATTGGCGATAAGATTTTGGCAATCGGCGATGAGGATATGCGTGGCGCTACGGCATCGGACGTAAGTTCGCGTCTTCGTGGTGAGGCGGGTACCGACATTAGTGTGGTCATAGAGCGCAATATCAGTGGTGCGATTGACACACTCTCGATTCGCCGTGAGCGTATCACAGTTCCGAGTGTCAATTATGCGGGTATGCTCCGCGATGGCGTGGGATATATCTCTCACAACGACTTCATTGAGGGTAGTTATGATGAGATGCGCCGTGCGGTGGAGAGCCTTATGGCGCAGGGTGAGTTGAAGGGCTTGGTGCTGGACTACCGCTCGAATGGTGGTGGTGTGATGCAGGAGGCTGTCGACATCGCCTCGCTCTTTGTGCCACGTGGCGAGCAGATTGTGTCGATAATGGGACGCGACTCCTCGTCACTTACGCACTACAATACACGCTATGCCCCTATTGCTGAGGATATCCCTATCGTTGTTCTTGTAAGTGGCTCATCGGCATCGGCATCGGAGATTTTGGCGGGTGCGTTGCAGGACCTCGACCGCGCGGTGGTGATGGGTAGCCGCACCTATGGCAAGGGCCTTGTGCAGGGTACGCGATATCTCGGCTATAACACCTACCTCAAATATACCACTGCGAAGTATTATATCCCTTCGGGACGTTGCATACAGTCGCGTAACTACGCCGCTATGCGTAACGATGGTGTGGTGACCGAGGTGCCCGATTCGCTAATCTCGGAGTTTACGACACGTGGTGGTCGTAGGGTGTACGATGGTGGAGGTATTGTTCCCGATGTGAAGATTACACCAGAGTATGTAAGTCGCTTTGCCATAGCGCTCTACACCCAAGGCTTTATCGAGGATTGGGCCGATGAGTATATGCGTAAGCATCACGCCGAGCCGATAGATATCAATACATTCTCGATTACGGATGAGGATTATGAGGAGTTCTGCCGCTTTGTAGCCGATAAGGATATTAGCTATGAGTCGGAGACACGCAAGGCGCTGAAGGCTCTTGAGGCTGCTGCCGAGAAGGAGCTTTATGCCGAGAGTATGGACGAGGCGCTGGAGATGTTGAAGGGACTTCTTCACGATGATAATATGTCGAACTTGCAGCGCTACCGCAGAGATATCGTCGAGGCGCTCAATGGCGACATCATACTTCGCTATGCCTATAATAGTGGTGTTTTGCAGCACTCCGCAGCCACAGATAGCAGTGTCGCGCAGGCCGTAGAGTTGCTTCTTAACCGCGAGGAGTACGAGCGAATACTTAGCCAAAAGCATCTTGAGATGCACTAAACGTAAAATCGTAGGATGAAACTACTGCATATCACACTTCCACGAGGGGTATTCTCGACACGAAGCCGCACCTTGGTAATCTTGGTGGGCTTGGTGCTTGTCTCCCTGTCGTTGTTCTACACGTGGAGGGTGTCGGTAGATATGAAGCACGAGGATGAGATGGCCATAGAGCAGTTGCGCCGTGATGAGCGTAATGCTGTGGAGATGTGGGAGGATATTCTGCATAACACCAACATCGGTGGCCAGATGATATATAATCCCGAGTTGCTGAATAAGCTCGCTGAGCATACCAACGTGCCGCTTATCATCGCTGATGAGCGCCTCAATGTGAGGGTTACAAACCTTCCGGAGGAGATTGTCGGCAACCCGCAGCGTCTGCGTGAGGAGATAATGCTTATGAGCGAGAAGAATAAGCCGATATCGGTGACCTATGGTATGATAAACCGCACGGTGTTTACCATCTACTACGGCACGACGGATTACGAGACGTTGGTATCGAGCGCTCATAGTAAGGCTCTGGTATTCTTCCCCTATGTGCAGCTTGTGATTATCATCCTCTTTGCGATTTTTGCCTACATCGCCTTCTCCTCTACCAAGCAGAACGAGCAGAATCGTGTGTGGGTAGGTCTTGCGAAGGAGACTGCACATCAGCTCGGAACGCCAACATCCTCGCTATTGGGATGGATAGAGTATCTCAGGGAGCAACCCGTAGACCAGATGGCCGTAGATGAGATGTCGAAGGACCTGGCGCACCTGATGAAAATCGTAGACCGCTTCTCGAAGATTGGCTCCGAGACGCAGCTTACGCCGATGAACATAAACGAGGTTGTGGGAGATACGGTTATGTACTTCCATCGCCGCATACCTCGCAACGTTACGCTGAACTACAACGGCTTGGCGATGGCTCCGATACGTGTATCTATCAACGCTGCGCTCTTCGAGTGGGTTATCGAGAATCTTATGAAGAACTCGCTCGATGCTCTTCAGGGCCAGGGTGCCATAAACGTTGAGGTGGGCGAGAGTGGTGACTCGGTATTTGTGGAGGTCAGTGATACGGGTAAGGGTATTGCCAAGAGCAATTGGACGCGTATCTTCGAGCCAGGATTTACAACGAAAACACGTGGCTGGGGCTTGGGATTATCGCTGTCACGACGAATTATAGAGGAGTATCATAAGGGTAAGATTGCCGTAGTGCGCTCGGAGATTGGCGTAGGCACTACAATACGTGTAACACTAAAACGCAAGGAGGGCGATGAGTAACGCTTCAATATCGACATACGCAGCCGAGGGGTACAAGGTAGTACGCCCCGAGGCGATATATGGCCGTAGCTCTACCCTTCAGTCGGGAGAGGTGGAGTACGAGGGTGGCTATCGTGAGGCTACGCCCGAGCAGATGTATGGCTACTGCTCAACGCTTCAGGTGGGAGAGCCTGTCGAGGCGGTGTCGCCAAAGTTCAGCAGCGAGCCGCTATACCACATTGTGCTTGTCGTGACGCTTGCGGCATACCTATATATGCTCCTTCGCTCGTGGAAGTTTATCGACACTATCTATGGCGATGCGCTGAAGAATCAGAGCGAGCGACGTATGGTGTCGCAGGGTGGTGCCTTGCCACTTCAGCTCTTCAAGCGTGGTGCTGCGATGGTTGGTGCGTTGATGTTGGCATTGGTGGTAGTTCGCCTCGGTGAAGGTGCTATTCCCGCGGACTCTCCTATATATATAAATGGTATGTCGCGCTACGCCGTTGTGATGGGTATCGTAGCCGTTGTTGTTATCCGCGCGTGGTTGTATGCTCTGCATAAGGTTGTGGAGTGGCTCACGGCGTCGGATGGAGTGCAGATTTTAGCCTCGATAGGTTATATGAATTTCGTGCGTGGCGTAGTGTTACTCTATCCCGTTGTTGCGGTGTGGTTGTTAGCCGACGCAGATATCTTCAAAACCGTAACCATAGTGGTGATTGTATGTATGTTGCCAATCGTGGTTTTGTATGTTAAAGAGACTTTTTTATTCTTTATTGGAAAAAAAATTCCGATTTTGTATTGGTTTTTGTACCTTTGCACCGCAATTTTGCTACCCTTAAGTTTTGTGATGCATCTTTTGCCTACAAATTTAGGATAGTAATGGCTGAATATCAGTCTGTTGCGAGAGAATAGTGATAATAAAAAATAGAGGTAAGTTGAAAGTAAATAAGATTTTGGTATCGCAGCCACGCCCAGCTGTAATAGAGAAGTCCCCCTTTTATGAGTTCTCTCAGAAGAACGAACTTAGCATTGACTATAAGCCTTTGATACGTGTTGATGGCGTTACTCTTAAGGAGTTTCGCGCACAGCGTAGCGAGATTTTGGATCACACAACGATGATCTTCTCGTCACGTACAACCATCGATAGCTTCTTCCGCATCTGCGAGGAGGCGCGTATCACCGTACCCGAGACTATGAAGTATATCTGCAACACCGAGGCAGTAGCACTCTACTTGCAGAAGTATATCGTCTACCGCAAGCGTAAGATTTCGTTTGCCGATGGTACGTTCAACTCGCTCTTGGAGCTTATCGTGAAGCATAAGGACGAGAAGTTTATGTTGGCACTCACCGAGCCATTCAAGCCAGAGCTTCCAGATGCCTTGGCAAAGTTGAAGCTCAAGGTGTCGCCTGTGGTCTTTGCACGTACCGTAGCTGCCGATTTGAAGGATGTTAACCCTGCGGACTACGATATCATCGCACTCTACTCACCAAACGATGTTAAGGCTCTTGCGGAGAGCTTCGACATCGAGAAGCTCCCTGTTGTGGCTACCTTTGGCGAGGCGACATTGCGTGCTGCGAAGGAGGCGGGCTTGAAGGTTAAGGCTTCGGCACCATCACCAGAGGCACCATCAATGGTTAAGGCTTTGGATATCTACTGCAGCAAGGTTGCCGAGGGTGCAATGATTGAGGATGCCGAGGTACATAGCGATGCCGAGAAGGAGGAGTTTATCCGCGCACAGCAGTCTAAGCTCCAGAAGAAGACTCGTACCCGTACCACAAAGAAGAACGCATAGTTATGACTGCGGGAAATAAGTTTCCGAGTTCGGAGCGTGTGAAGTCGCGCACCACGGTCAGCCGTCTCTTTGGCGACTGTGACTCTGGCTTTGTGTTCCCGCTAAAGTATAAACTGATTATAGAAGAGAGTGCCTCGCCATCTGTCGAGGTACTCTTCTCTGTACCTAAGCGCTTCCATAAGCGCGCTAACCGCCGTAACCTCCTCAAGCGCCGTATGCGTGAGGGTTATCGTCTTCAGAAGTCGCCGCTACAGAGTCTGGCTGCGGAGCGTGGTCGTGCGGTGCGCATTGCTTTTATCTATGTCTCGAAGGAGGAGCTGCCATACAACACTATCAACAATGCCATTACCCGAATTCTTCAAGAGGTCGCTGAGCGTTGTTAAGCGTATCCTTGCCTATCCGCTAATCCTTTTGGTGCGCTTCTATCAGGTGTGTATATCGCCTCTTAAGCCCCCTTGTTGTCGCTTCACGCCTACCTGCTCGCAGTATGCCTTGCAGGCGTTGCGTAAGCACGGACCTATCAAGGGAACATATCTTACCATTCGAAGGTTGTTGCGTTGTCATCCTTGGGGTGGCTCGGGCTACGATCCTGTACCGTAACAGCTGTCTAATAAGGCTGCTTTGGCGTTGCTCTCGCTCTCAAAATGCTCATTTACACTTTAGTAAACTCCGTTTTTTCGAGCTTTGTAAGCCTAAAATCAGCTCTTATTATACAACTTTTAGCATAAGAAACAAGGGTGTCCTGCAGAGTTGCTGGACACCCTTTTTCTCCTTAAACGGAGAAGAACCCAATAAAAACTAAAAAGATTAATATTTCTTTTATCGCATACCCCTCTTCGGAGTTGTCATATAATCGTTAAATTTCACACTGCAAAGATGGTCGATTTATGGAAATATCACAATAGCCGATTTTGGGGAATTTAACGGTGGCAATATCCCATATATTAGCTATTTGTCCGTTATCGAAATTATGCGTATCTTTGCATTATATTACGATAAGATAACACTGTGTGGATATAATATATTGATACTCAATGAATAAAATGCATAATACCCCATATCTCGCGGCTTTCTCACCCGATATGAAGCTTTTTGAGCTTGTCGAGGTGTCGCCGTCGCTACTCTCAATCTTCTCGCGCCTGAACATTCGCCTACCATTTGGCGACATCTCTGTTAAGGAGATGTGTGAGCGTGAGGGACACTCTGTGGAGCTATTCCTGATGCTTGCGTCGATGCATACCGACGCTACCTTTACGCCCTCAGCGGAGCATCTGCGACCAGAGATGTTGAAGGAGGTGGTCGAGTATCTCCGTGCCTCACACCGCTACTATGCCGAGCATATGTTGCCTCACACCTCGGCGCATCTCGAGAAGATTCTCCAGCACTGCGGGGAGCTGTTTCGCAGCACGTTACGCCGCTTCTATGACGACTATACGCAGTATATCGTAGAGCATTTCAAGGAGGAGGAGTGTGATGTATTCTCGATTATAGATAGCTGTGACATAGATAATTATACGGATTGTACGGGTACGCTTTTCGATATGCCACACGCCGATATCGACGACCGCTCGAACGACATCGCATCGCTTATCTTCAAGAGCCTTCCCGAGGAGGCGCCAACGGCGTTGCGCTGCACGATGCTCGAGCATATCTACGCACTTCGTGATGACCTACGTCGCCATAGCAACGTGGAGGCCTACTTGCTTCGTCCATTGGTAGAAATGTATATAAACGCAAAGCGATGAGACGATTTAGGGTAGCCATAGTGGAGTCGGCAGCGGTAGTTGCCGAGGGCATAGCAGCCATCCTCTCACGTTCACCAAAGGTGGAGGTTGTGGGATGTTATAGGCTTTTATCCGACGTGGAGTCGCTGTTGGTGGCAGGACGTGTGGATGTTGTGGTGGCTTCGGTGGCGAAATATCATCAAATAGAGGCTTCTACGGCGTTGGGAAGCACCCCTGTGGTGGGTATTCAGACTACGCTTGTGGAGGAGGAGGTGTTGCGACGTTTTGCGGCTACGATAACTCTCTTTACCTCGGCAGAGGATGTGGAGCGTATCGTTGTTGAGGCTGCCGAGGAGCCTTCGGAGCATAACGTCTCGGAGAGCCACGAACTCTCGGAGCGTGAGCGCGATGTACTTATTCTTGTGGCTCGCGGATATACCAATAAGGAGATAGCCTCGGAGCTTAACATCTCGCCACATACCGTAATCTCCCATCGCAAGAATATTGTCCATAAGACAGGCATCCGCTCCGTAGCGGGCCTTACGGTATATGCCGTACTTAACAAGTTGATTGATAGCGAACAATTATAACTAAAAAGATATGAAAACAGAGCTTTGTGCCTATTCAGTTGAGGCGTGCCAGATTGCTGCGCGTTTGGGTGTTAATCGTGTGGAGTTGTGTGCCTCGCCTGCAGAGGGTGGCGTTACCCCATCGTTGGCAACTATCGAGCGCGTTGCGAAGATTCCAAACCTCGACCTTAGTGTTATGATTCGCCCTCGTGGTGGCGACTTCTTGTACTCGGATGATGAGTTTCAGACGATGCTCCTCGACATAGAGTATGCTCGCAAGGGTGGCGCTACGGGAGTGGTATTTGGCATCCTTACGGCAGATGGTAAGGTGGATGTGGATCGCACACGCCAACTTGTTGAGGCTGCGGGAGATATGGAGACTACGTTCCACCGTGCGGTGGATATGACCGAGGATTATCTTCAGGCGGTTGAGGATATCATCGCTGCGGGATGTGACCGTATCCTTACGTCGGGAAGCTACGATAAGGCGATTGATGGCATCGAGAACATCGCGCGTGCGGTGGAGATTAGCCGTGGCCGTATAGAGATTATGGCGGGCAGTGGTGTTGTGGCGAAGAATGCTGCGCAGCTTGCGGCTGTGGGTGTCGATGCGTTGCACTTCAGTGCAAAGTGTATGGTGGCGGGAGGTATGCTCTATCGCAACCCTCGCATCTCGATGGGTGGCTCGGATGCCGTAGATGAGTATGCACTACGCACCGTGGATGAGAATGAGGTAAAGGAGATACTTAAACTTATAAAATAATGAAACAGAGAGTTTTACTTTGTGCTTTGGCTGCCGTAGCGCTCGCCATAGCATTTGTCGTTTGGCCTTCGAAGGGTTATAACCCTGCGGATGATGCGGAGCTTAAGGAGGTTATCGCCTCTTCGGCACGTGGCGCAGAGCTTGAGGCATTGGTGGAGAATATGCCTATGGAGCAGCAGCGCGAGATGGCCTTCTTGTTGAAGAATATGCCAGAGTTCGACCGCGAGGCTATGGATCTTGAGCTTCTCAAGGAGAATGTGGAGTATGCACACTTAGCACGCGAGAAGTATGCCTGGGCGAAGCAGCTTCCGGAGGATGTATATCTTCACGATGTACTCCCTTATCACGTTGTGGATGAGGTACGTGACTCGTGGCGTAAGGAGCTTTATGAGATGTTCTCACCTGCGGTAGATACCTGCCGTACGATGTACGATGCGGTGTGTGCCGTAAATGCTAACATCCCACGTCTTACGGGTGTGGACTACAACACCAAGCGCGAGAAGACTAACCAGAGCCCTCGTGAGTCTATGCGTCAGGGTATGGCATCTTGCACAGGTCTTGCTATTTTGCTCGTTGATGCTTACCGCGCAGTGGGTATCCCAGCACGCTTCGCAGGTACCGCTTCGTGGCACGATAACCGCGGTAACCATAGCTGGACCGAGGTGTGGCTTGATGGCCAGTGGCGAGTAACCGAGTACTACTTCCCTTCGAAGCTCGACCACTTGTGGTTTATGCCTGATGCTGCGAAGGCTAACGCCGAGGAGCGTACCTATGCTATCTATGCAACACGCTTCGGTAAGGCTGATGATTGGTTCCCAATGGTTTGGGCAGATGGCGATGTTGAGGGCCGCCCAATCGAGGAGCTACCAAAGTGGGTAGGTGCCGAGAATGTTACAAAGCACTATCAGGAGTTGGCTTATGAGCAGTATACACGCCACTTGGAGGCTGGTACTCACACATTTATAAAGATTGCGGGTTATAAGGTTGCGGGCCAGACTGAGCACTCGGATGACCGTGTGGCAATGGGTGTAGATGTGTTCTGCGGTACGGAGCAGATGGGCGGTGGCCTTACGGCTGGTCCTCTTCGTGATATGAACGATATGTTCTCGGTATTGGTGGAGAAGAATCGCACCTATGAGCTTCGCTACTACGATGCTGAGGGTGAGCTTCAGAGGGTGGCTGTGGAGCTTGGCGAGGAGCCTGTAACAGTAGAGATTTCGCTCGAGAAATAGTTGCGTATTGAATAGGTAAAGTTGTCCAAAATTTTTCTATTTTGGGCAACTTTTCTTTTATATATTGGAGAATATTATTCTCCATAAGATTGCGAATTGAGAATAGTTTCGTATATTTGTAGTTATAAAACTGCTAAATGATGGATGTAGCTACGCGGGAATGTAGCTAAAAACGTGGTCTTACGCAATAATCTAAACTTATCAAAATATGAAGAAAACTTTTACTAAGATTCTTTGTGCTGCGTTGGCAATGCTTTCAGTGTCAGCTGTTTGCGCACAGCAGGGTTATGAGAAGAGCAACGAGATTTTCCGCCTTGGTGTGGAGGCTCGCTTCGACTATCTTAACCAGGCTCTCGATGGTAATCAGCTCTACGATGCTTCGGGCTTCAAGGTGCGTTACTTCAACCTCCGTATGGATGGTCAGATTACCGATAAGTTCACATATTCGTGGCGTCAGCGCTTCAGCAATGTTAACTCTGCTGCCGACTTTGTGAACAACACCGATTGGCTTCACCTCACATATCGCCCTAACCAGAATTGGGCTATCTCGGCAGGTAAGCAGGTGGTGATGATTGGTGGTTGGGAGTATGACCGCGCCCCTATCGACGTTTACTACTGCTCGGAGTATTGGAACAACGTAAACTGCTTCCAGCTTGGTGCTTCGGTTGCATTCACAACTAACGAGGGTGACGACACCCTTACATTCCAGGTGTGTCAGAGTCCTTACCACAAGATGGCTCGCAACTACGATGCTTTGGGCAATAAGCTCGGCGACCTCTATGCCTACAACCTCTACTGGATGGGTTCACACGGCTTCTATACAGCGCTCCACTCGTTGAACTTCTCGGAGTATGAGCGTGGTAAGTTCGATGTATATGTGGTTTTGGGTAACCAGTTCAAGTTCGGTGATGCTACAATTCAGCTCGACTTGATGAATCGAGGTATCAGCGGCAAGGAGCTTTTGTTCGATAACTTCTCGATTATGGGTGAGGTGGATTACCTCGTTGCCGAGCGCGTAAATATCTTTGCTAAGGTTACTTACGACAAGGTAGGTAAGGAGTACCCAGCTGGTTTGTTCCTCTTCCCAGGTACGGAGATGACACGCGTAGGTGGTGGTGTTGAGTACTACCCACTCGGCGCAAAGGGCAACCGCGATATCCGTCTTCACGCTGCGTATGCCTACAACATCGGCCACAACACCAACCCTGGTGGTACTGCGCTTAACACAGGCTCCTTCTTTACATTTGGTCTAACTTGGAAGATTGACGTTATTCAGGGCCTTACATCACTTATCGAGAAGGTGCAGTCGAAGCGTTAATAAATTTGCAATTATCTAAAAACTAATACTATATGGAGAATCAGGAAAAAGGTTTTAAGAAGTACCTTACAGGTATTATCTGCCTTCTTATCGTTGTAGGTATCTTTGGTGGTATTGGCTCGGTTATGGGCTTGCCAAATATGCTTAACACAATTATGAAGACTGCGCACGACTTGTTGCTCAACACCGTCTTCTATCTTATGGCTATCTGCGTTATCACAGGCGCTTTGGGCCGTATCTTCGTGGAGTTTGGCGTTGTGAGCCTCTTGGAGCGTATCTTGCGTCCTCTTATGAAGCCACTCTTCAACCTTCCAGGTGTTGCGTCGTTGGGTGCGGTTATGACATTCCTTTCGGATAACCCAGCTATCATCTCGTTGGCAAAGGATAAGCGCTTCAGCTCTTACTTCCGTAAGTTCCAGCTTATCTCACTTACTAACTTCGGTACGGCTTTCGGTATGGGCCTTCTCGTTATCGTGTTTATGATTTCGCAGGGTTACTTCGTAGAGCCATTTATCGGTTTGTTGGGTGCCTTCATCGGCTGTATCTGCTCTACACGCCTTATGCAGCGCTTCGTTGTTAAGCAGTATCCAGAGTTTAAGGAGGAGTTCGCAGCAGTTATCGACGAGCAGGATATGAAGGCTGACGAGGAGGTAAAGGAGACATCGCTCTTCACACGTATCCTCAACTCGTTGCTCGATGGTGGTAAGACAGGTGTTGACGTAGGTTTCTCTATCATCCCAGGTGTGCTTATCATCTCTACTCTTGTTATGCTTCTTACTTTCGGTGCTGGCGAGAACGGCACTTACGATGGTGCTGCATATGAGGGTATCGAGTTCCTTCCATTGGTATTTGGCAAGATTAACTTCTTGTTCGACTGGTTGTTCGGCTTCGGTCACCCTGCGCTTATGGCCTTCCCTATCACATCGTTGGGTGCTGTAGGTGCTGCGTTGAGCCTTGTTCCAGAGTTCGCTGCACAGGGTATTATCAACGGTAACGCTATCGCAGTCTTCACAGCTATCGGTATGTGCTGGAGCGGTTACCTCTCTACTCACACCGCTATGCTCGATGCGCTCGGCTACCGTAAGCTCACCTCAAAGGCTATCCTTGCTCACACCGTAGGTGGTCTTGTTGCAGGTATCTCTGCTCACTGGATTTTCGTACTTTACACCTTGGCATTTGGCGCTCCTACCACTTTCGAGGGTGGTGCAGATCGTTATAGCACTGTTAGCAACGCTCCTGTTATCATCGAGTTTGTTAGCGAGAATCAGGTTAAGGTTGGCGACCGCGTCTTTACTGACGAGGCTGGCGATACTCCAGAGGAGGAGGGCTCATTGGCACGTGTTATCGAGGGTATGTTGCTTTCAAACCACGAGACCGTAGAGCTTGTAGATGGCGAGAAGATTGATGCTGCGGGCTTCATCTCTGCCGAGAAGCTCCCAGAGGCTACACGCGAGAGCCTTATGCAGGAGGTTCAGGCAGGTTTCGATATGTATCGTAACACTATCTCGGAGAAGATGTTTGGCAAGCCAGTGTCGGAGCTTACCGAGGATGAGGTAAACGCCTTGAACGAGGCTATCCCATTCCAGTTCACTCCAGCAGAGGAGATTGCCGAGGAGTAATCCTATCACATATATACAATAATTAGAGGTCGACTTATTAGCCGACCTCTTTTTGTTTTCCGAGTAAAAAGTATTATCTTTGTGTAGAGAAATAAAACCCTAAAATAATGAAAGTAAAGATTGTAAATAAATCGGCATTCGACACTCCATTCTACGCCACCGAGCGTTCGGCGGGTATGGATATCAAGGCAAATATCGAGGAGCCTATCACGTTGCAGCCACTGCAGCGCGCTATGGTGCCTACGGGACTCTATATCGCACTCCCAGAGGGTACAGAGGCGCAGATTCGCCCTCGTAGCGGTCTTGCAGCCAAGCACGGCATCACAGTGCTTAACACCCCAGGAACTATCGACGCAGATTATCGTGGCGAGATAAAGGTAATCCTTGTAAACCTCTCTAACGAGGATTTCGTTATCAACCCTGGCGAGCGTATTGCGCAGATGGTCGTAGCACGTTACGAGCAGGTTGAGTGGGATGCCGTAGAGGTTCTCGACGACACAGAGCGAGGGGCAGGCGGATTTGGTTCCACAGGCCGATAATTTCTTGTGATAAGGGGCAATCTCCTGCCGCTAACGAATTATCTCGTCAATGGGCAGTACGAGAGTTGTCTCTTTAGATATTAATATAAACCTTTGAATTACACTTTATTATGGCCGAGGAGTTGCGTATAGCCGAGGGCGGTAAGGAGCAGAAATATGAACTACTATATCGCCAAGCGCGTGAGATTGTCGCGGGTGAAGAGGATGCCGTAGCAAATATGGCAAACCTCGCGGCGATGATACATCAGACCTTCGGGTTTTGGTGGACGGGTTTCTACCGCGTGGTGGGTGAGGAGTTGGTATTAGGACCTTTTCAGGGGCCTATCGCTTGCACGCGCATAGCCTATGGTCGTGGCGTATGTGGCACGGCGTGGCAGCGTGGTGAGACGGTTGTTGTTTCCGATGTGGAGCAGTTCCCAGGGCATATAGCGTGCAGTTCGTTGTCGCGTAGCGAGATTGTTGTGCCGATACATAAAGGCGATAATATAGTTGCGGTATTAGATATTGATAGCGAGCATCTTGCGACGTTTGACGATGTAGACCGCGAGTGGCTCGAACGTATTGTAAAACTGCTATAAAAAGAGAAAGGGTATCTTTCGAGGATACCCTTTTTTATTGCACCTTTTGGGGATGTAACTCAAATTTCGCTTGTAGGGAGTACTCTACGCGCTCCTTCGTAAACTCTGGCACAAACACCTCACTTTCGGTAAGAAGGTCCGCACTGCTATATCCCTTTGCACGATTTGCGTAGTTGCGTGCCGAAAAGTTTATATCTCCACCAGAGTTATAATCTATAATATAGATGCACGAGCCGATAGATTGGTCGATAGCCGTGGCGATTTCGTTAGCCTTCGTGCGAGCGTTTAGTATAGCCTCGCGGCGTAGCTCGGCACGTATCTCCTCGAGTTGGGTACAGATGGCCTTTGTGAGTGTCACGCTGCTGAGGCCCAAAGGGCGTAGGGCATCAAACGCTGCGGTAAGTTCGTAGTTGGAGTGTAGGGTGAGTTTGTAGCGACGTGTGGCAACCGAAACCCCGCGACGGAAATAGTCGCTACTATTATCCGCAAGGCGCAAATCCTTGTTCGTATCGATATCCACACCTTTGAGTGCTGCTATCATCTCGCGCTCCTGCTGCTGGAGTGTACGACGTCCCTTGGAGTCGCTCTCGGAGAGTTCGATGTCGAGTGTAAACTCATCGGGGGTAATCTCGCGTGAGGCGAAGCCCGTAACTTGTATTATGTTGCGCTCCAGCTCCTGCGCAAAAAGAGGCTCGCACAACATCAGTGCAACGGCAAAAATAATAATCTTTCTCATAGTTAATAACTCTTTTGGTATAGATATAACGCCTCTGTGGGTGCTTTTATTATTAAAAAGGTAGACGATATTTTTCGCGGTTTCAGTTTTTTTTATTACCTTTGAACGATGTTTGTATTGAGCATCGCGGGATAATGAGAGAATAAACAAAAGCTATAAATTATGAACAATAGTAAGTATCAACTCCCTAAGGATGGTGGTCTTGTAAAGGATTTCGCACCAAGAGATATTATCCATCGCTATGAGCGTATGGCAACGCGTGTCTTTGAGAGTGAGTATCACGGAGTGCAGTATGTTGCCGATGTGATATGTCGTATGGTGCATACGCACACCGAAAACGCTTCGGTACGAGATATTTACGAGGAGTTGCCTCCATTCGTATTGGGACTCACCACAGGTCGCACACCATTGGGCCTTTACCGCGAGTTAGTGAAGCGTCATAAGGAGGGTGAGATTTCGTTCAAGAACGTTGCGGTCTACTCGCTCGATGAGTTCTATCCTATCAGCAGCAGCGACCAGCAGAGCCGTAACTATCGCATCCACGATGAGTTCCTTCAGCATATCGACATCTTGCCAGAGAATGTCCATATCCCAGATGGCACGATTTCGGAGCGTGAGATTTCGGAGTATTGTGCGGCATACGACAAGTCGATACGTAAGATTGACCTTATGATTATTGGCTTTGGCGAGCAGGGACAGATTGGCTTCAACGAGCAGGGTTCCTATGCCAAGTCGACAACTCGCCTTGTGGAGCTATCGCATAACTCACGAAAGATGCAGTCGGAGCGTTTCGCAGGCTTCGAAAGTACCCCAAAGATGGCTATCACAATGGGTATTGGCACTATTATGCGTGCCGATAAGATTGTGCTTATGGCGTGGGGTGAGGATAAGGCTACGGCAGTGCAGCAGATTGTCGAGGAGGAGATTTCGAGCAACGTGCCTGCGAGCCACTTGCAGGAGCATCCTAACGTGGAGCTTGTCATTGATGAGACTGCGGCGGAGAAACTTACACGCGAGCAGACACCTTGGTTGGTAGGTCCTTGTGAGTGGACTCCAAAGTTTGTGCGTAAGGCTGTTGTATGGCTCTGTGGCATTGTGAATAAGCCTATCTTGAAGCTGACGTATAAGGATTATA
This sequence comes from Alistipes sp., assembly GCA_017559615.1. Next base: position 28,489 of record JAFYRB010000035.1, read on the forward strand.
TCGAGAATTCGTTGGGTGAGCTTTTGGAGAAGTGTGGTACGTACGATAAGATTAACATCCGCGTATTCAATGACCTTCAGCATACCATCACAGGCTGGCCTGGTGGTAAGCCTAATGCTGATGACTCTACCCGCCCAGCACCATCGTTGCCTTACCCTAAGCGTGCGTTGATATTCTCGCCACACCCTGATGATGATGTAATCTCGATGGGTGGTACGTTTATCCGCCTTGTGGAGCAGGGCCACGACGTACACGTAGCATATCAGACCTCGGGTAACGTAGCGGTTCACGATGATGTTGTGCTTCAGAACGTAGATACAGCGCGTGAGCTTGGCCTTGGAGATACCTTCGCTGAGGTTAAGACGCTTATCGAGAATAAGCGCCGTGGAGAGCCAGAGCCTCGTGGCTTGCTCAATATCAAGGGTGCTATCCGTCGCGCGGAGGCTCGTGCTGCGGTACGCTCGTTTGGTCTTAACCCCGATACCAATGCCCACTTCCTCAACCTTCCATTCTACGAGACGGGAGGTATTAAGAAGGGTGAGCTTACCGAAGCTGATATAGATATCATCGTTAAGTTGTTGCGCGAGGTGCGTCCTCATCAGATTTATGCTGCTGGCGACCTTGCTGACCCACACGGCACACACCGCACTTGTATGGAGGCTATCCTTCAGGCTTTGGAGGTTACGCAGGATGACGATTGGCGCGAGGAGTGTCACTTGTGGCTCTACCGCGGTGCGTGGATGGAGTGGAACTTGGGACTTGTGGATATGGCAGTGCCTCTCTCACCAGACGAGATGCTCAAGAAGCGTCACGCTATCTACCGTCACCTCTCGCAGAAGGATATCGTGCCATTCCCAGGTAGCGATACCCGTGAGTTCTGGCAGCGTGCCGAGGAGCGTACGCAGAATACCGCAAAGCTCTACGATAAGCTCGGTATGGCGGAGTATCAGGCTATTGAGGTCTTCGTAAAGATGTTCTAAACAGGAGGGCCTAATACATCTATAACATTGACAATAAGTAAAATATTGGCTATGAAGCGCGTATTAAATTTGGTTCTTCTATTTGTACTCTTTACCGTTGTTAGTGCTTCGGCGCAGTCGCTTGTTGGTAAGTGGCGTGGTGAGGTAAAGTTAGACAATTATATGGAGCAGGCTACGGGTGTGGACGGAAGCAATGCTGGTCTTGATTGCTATGTTACATTCAATGCCGACGGCACGGCAATCTCGGAGTCAAAACTCGAGATGTCATTTCCTTTGGATGAGGAGATTGTCTTGATGTGTAGTGTGAAGGTTGAGGCGGGTATGGAATGGAGTTTGGAGGGTAATGAACTTACCGAGAAAAATAACGACCATTTCCGTTATACGGTTGAGGATGTTCAGGCAGAGCCTTCATCTATGGAGGTGGAGATGATGCTTCCTTATTTGAAGCAGGTTATACAGAGTCAATTAGATGAGAGCGCGAATCCTGCCGCTGGACAGACACGTGTTTGCATCGTTGAGTTTATCTCCGACGATGAGTTTAGCTACTACGCGGGCAAGGTAGTGTTGCCTAATGGCGAGGAGGTTGATTCTCCTACTTATAGCTTTGTTCGTGTGGAGGAGTAGCCTCGATTTAGTAACGTAACAGTAAGAAAATAAGTATATTATGAGAGTAATTATTAAGGATACCACCCCTGAGGTGGCACAGTGGGCAGCACGTTATATCGTGGATGCTATCAATGCCAAGGCGGCAAAGACCCCAGCGCCTTTCGTATTGGGACTCCCTACGGGCTCAACACCCCTTGAGACCTATAAGGAGCTTATCCGTTTGCACAAGGCTGGTGAGGTGTCGTTTAAGAATGTCGTAACGTTCAATATGGATGAGTATATCGGTTTGGATGAGAAGCATCCCGAGAGCTACCACTCATTTATGTGGAGTAACTTCTTCTCACACATCGACATCTGTGCCGAGAATGTACATATCCTCAATGGTAATGCCGAGGATTTGGAGGCGGAGTGTGAGGCTTATGAGGCTGCTATCGTTGCTGCGGGTGGCATCGACTTGTTTATGGGTGGCGTAGGTGAGGATGGACATATCGCCTTCAACGAGCCATTCTCATCGCTTCAGTCACGCACACGTATCAAGACTCTTACGCCAGATACTATCGCTGTTAACTCACGCTTCTTTGGTGGTGATATCTCGCAGGTGCCAACACAGGCGCTTACCGTAGGTGTTGCAACTATCCTCGACGCTCGTACGGTGTTGATTTTGGCTACTGGTGCGAAGAAGGCTCGTGCATTGCGTCACGCTATTGAGGGTGGTTACAACCATCAGTGGACACTCTCTGCATTGCAGACACACCCACGTGGCATCATCGTATGTGACGATAAGGCTGCCGAGGAGTTGCGCGTCTCTACCTACCGCTATTTCAAGAACTTGGAGGGTTAATATTGCGCTTTTTCGGGCTTAAAAAATGGGCGAGAGAATTTTCTCTTGCTCATTCTTTTTTATTGTCTCTTTATGTCGATAACCCATATCTCGCTTTGAGTGCCGATGCGGAAGGGTGGTCCCCATAGTGATAGACCACTCGACACTACCACGTGGCAACTATCTCCCCATTTACGATAGCCGTGGCTCTGCCCATATATCGCATCAGTGAGCCAGTTAAGAGGCCATATCTGTCCGCGGTGTGTATGGCCCGAGAGGTGGAGGTTGGAGTGCGAGGCGATGTTTTGCATCTCGTTAAACGATGCGTCGGCATCTCGCATAACGCTCCTTGGTTGATGGTCAAGGACAACGATAAAATCTTGCTCCTCGCACTGCGTAGCAAGCTCCTCGAGGGAGGCTCTGTTTCGGTTCATCCTATCATCGCGGCCGATGATTGATATACCCGAGGGTAGCCTCGCCACATCATCACGTAGTAGATGGACGCTGCTCGTTGATAGATACTCCTCTACGGCATCTATACCGCTGATATACTCGTGATTACCCGCACACATATAGATACCATCACGTGCCATTACACGACTAAACTCCGAACACATATCTCCTTCAGCAACGGGTTTTATGCTATTGTCGATAAGGTCGCCGGCGATGACCACAACATCTGGCTGTTGGCTATTTATCAGCTCGATGTAACGTGCCAGGTCGCGGCGTGTGGTGCCATATCCGAGGTGGATGTCGCTCGCCATAACAATGCGGTAGTTCTCCCTATTAAGAGGCTTATTTGTCGTAATCTCCAGATGCTCGACGCGAGGATTTCGGTAGTTGATGTATCCGAATATAAGAAGTAATAGTGTCGCTCCAAGTGCGTAGAGCGTACCATATTGGAACGTAGGGCAAAGGAGCTTTATAACATCCGCAACGAGGAGCAGCATCACGGCATATAACAGAAACACAAGCCACGAAGAGCCTATGCCGAAGAGCGTTTGTGTGAGAGGTGTCGGGAGGTTGGCATTGCGCAGAGCAAACGACACGAAGAGCGCTGTTGCCACCACCAAAAAGAGTAAAATAAAGCCTATGCGCAGCCATAGTGGTTGTTGTGCCACAAGCTGCCATAGGCGTATGAAAAGGTATGTGTTACCTCCTATGTATAGAGCTAAAAGTGCGATGCCTGCCCAAATCATATCGCTAAGAATCAATATATTACATCTGTAACGAGGCGATAGCGCAGCACCTACTTACGGGGCATAAGACCGCGCTTGGCAGCCTCCTCCTCCATAAGCGCGTAGGCAGCGTCGAAGTCGTTCGGAATAACACCGTCGAGGATGGCATTCTTGATAACCTCCTTAATGTCGCCGATAACGTTAGATGGCGGAATATCGTAGGTCTTCATAATGATATCGCCTGTGATAGGTGGCTGGAAGTTACGCACCCTGTCACGCTCCTCCAAGTCACGCATCTTGCTACGCACAAGCTCGAAATTCTTGAGGAATAGGCGCACCTTATTATCATTTCCCGAGGTGATATCTGCCTCGCAGAGAGTCATCAACTTATCAATATCGTCACCCGCCTCGAAGAGCAAGCGGCGTACCGCAGAGTCGGTAACCATATCCTCCGATAGCACGATAGGGCGCATATGTAGGAAGACCATCTTCTGCACGAAGCGCATCGGCTCGTTGAGAGGTAGACGCAGGCGGCGGAATATCTGTGGCACCATCTTCGAGCCTACAGCCTCGTGCTGGTGGAATGTCCAGCCTTGGCGTGCGTCATAGCTCTTGGTGATAGGCTTGCCGATGTCGTGCAGAAGTGCCGACCAGCGTAGCCAGAGGTCGTTGCTATGGCGGGCAAGGTTATCGAGAACCTTCATCGTATGCTCGAAGTTATCCTTATGTCCGTGCTTGCCACGACGCTCCACGCCCGACATATTATCTAACTCCGGAAGTATGTACTTCAACAACCCCGTAGTGCGCATCAGAGTCAAGCCAATGGATGGCACAGGGGACTCCATTATCTTGTTTAGCTCCACGATGATACGCTCCTTAGTGATAATCTTAATGCGCTCCGCCTGACGGCAAATTCCATCATAGGTCTCGTCATCAATATCGAAGCCCAACTGCGACGCAAATCTTACGGCACGCATCATACGTAATGGGTCATCCGAGAAGGTCTTATCTGGCTCACAAGGGGTGCGGATTATGCAATCCTCTAAATCCTCCATACCGCCAAATGGGTCGACCAACTCGCCAAATCGCTCGCCATTTAGTGACCACGCCATAGCGTTGATAGTGAAGTCTCTACGGCGCTGGTCATCCTCCAAAGTTCCTGGCTCGACGTGTGGGTTACGCGATTCGGGGGTGTAGCTCTCGCGGCGTGCGCCAACGAACTCCACCTCCGTATCGTGCCAGCGGAGCATAGCCGTACCATAGGTCTTGAAAATCGTAACCTTGGCGTTTAGCTCCTTGGCCAACTCCTCGGCTACGGCAACACCGCTACCTACCACCACAACGTCGATATCCGACGAGGGACGGTTGAGGTAGTAGTCGCGGACAAAACCACCTACGGCGTATGCCTCGACACCCATACGGTCGACAACACGCGTTATATGTTTGAAAATAGGATGCTTAAGAGGCTTCATCTACTCGTTATTATTGTGTGCTCGGCGGATGCAACGCTGATAAATCTCTACGGTATTCTCCAAACCCCAGTAGAGTGCATCGCTGATAAGGGCGTGACCAATCGACACCTCGTCAACCCAAGGAATACGCTCGATAAAGTACTGCAAATTCTCGGTGTTGAGGTCGTGGCCAGCGTTCAAGCCAAGGCCTACGCGACGTGCCTCCTCGGCAGCTGCAACGTATGGCGCAATAGCCTTCTCGCGATCCTCGGCATAGCCCGCAGCATAAGCCTCGGTGTATAGCTCAACGCGGTCAGCGCCACACTCCTTAGCCGCTGTAACCATCTCAACCACAGGGTCTACGAAGATAGATACGCGGATGCCAGCCTTATGGAATCTGTCGGCCATAGCCTTCAAAAAGTCACGATATTTGATAGTATCCCAACCTGCCGATGAGGTGATAGCATCCTCGGCATCTGGCACGAGAGTTACCTGCGCTGGGCGCACCTCCTCGACAAGCTCGCAGAAGCTTTCGATAGGGTTACCTTCGACATTTAGCTCGGTGCGGATATTGGCCTTAAGCTCGCGAACATCCGAGTAGCGGATATGGCGGGCATCGGGGCGTGGGTGTACGGTGATGCCATCAGCACCAAAATCCTCGATATCCAACGCTGCCTTAAGAAGATTAGGCATATTTCCGCCGCGTGAGTTGCGAACAACGGCAATCTTATTGATATTTACACTTAATTTTGTCATAATCAACAAAGTTATCTCATATTTTCATTATCTTTGCAAAAGCAAAGTTACGAATATTTTTCCTTTCTACGAAATGAACATAATACTTTTTTCGCGTAAGCAGGTTAACCACAACCCCGAGCAGTTGAGAACGCTCTTTGCTACGATGCAACGATTGGGCCTTAACTACACTATTAATGAGGATTTTGCGACCGTCGTAGAGTCTATGCTCGGCGTGGAGATTCCTCGCGATAGAAGATACGAGGGTTGTGCCGAGGCTACGGGTTCGGATGTTATGATTCCTTATGGTGGCGATGGCACGCTTCTCGAGGCGGTGCAGCTGCTACCACATAGCGACGTTCCTGTGGTGGGTATCAATTGTGGTCGCTTGGGCTACCTTACGGCGGATAATGGCGAGGGTATCGAGGAGCTTTTGGAGCGCATCGCAGTGGGTAATATTAGCTATCAGCGCCGCGATATGTTGAGTATCGCAGGAGATGTTATGTGTGGCGGTAAGTGCTTGGCACTCAACGAGGTGGCTATACATCGTCACGGCGCTACGATGATATCTATCGAGACCTTCGTAGATGATAACCGTATCGCTACCTATCACGGCGATGGCCTTGTGATATCTACGCCTACGGGCTCTACGGCCTACTCGTTGAGTGCAGGTGGTCCTGTCGTAGATCCTATGTGTAACTGCTTCATCCTATCACCCATAGCGCCACATAATCTCACTATGCGTCCTGTGGTTGTGCCTAACAATATCACTATCACCCTACGCCTCCATTCTCGAGGTGGCGAGGCGTTCCTATCTGCTGATAATCGCACATATAGCCTTCGTGATGGCGCGGAGATACGTCTTCAGCGTGCCGAGGAGCAGCTTATTTTAGCAACTCCACACAATAATACCTTCTACGACACGTTGAGAGAGAAGATGATGTGGGGGGTTGACAACCGATAATTTCTTGTGATAAGAGGTCATCTACTTCCGCTAACGAATTCTCTCAGCAATGGGCAGTACGCTTTAGTACAGCCCATCGCCTCGAAATTCGCCGAGCGTTGTATCTAACCTCTTCTAACAAGAAATTGGGACTTGAGATAAGAGGTCATCTACTTACGCTAACGAATTATCTCGGCAATGAGCAGTACACTTAGTACAGCCCATCGCTTCGAAATTCGCCGAGCGTTACAATAGACCTCTTTGAGTAAGAAATATGGTCATTGCGTTGAAGTTGAATCCAATCATATATACACTTGATATTCAACTACTTGCCGTGAGGCTTCACGCGTGCGTGAAAAATTTGTCGTCCCACAATTGTGATTTGTGAATTTTAATGCTTACATTTGCAAGTTAATATACCGCATAAAGAGCCGATATGAACACGACGAAAAAGATACCACAGCACGTAGCCATCATTATGGATGGCAATGGTCGTTGGGCGAAGCAGCGTGGCAAGGAGCGCTACGAGGGACATCTCGCGGGTGTCGACTCGGTGCGTAATGTAGTTGCTGCTGCGGCGCGAAATGGTGTGAAGTGGCTTACGTTATATGCCTTCTCAACAGAGAACTGGGGACGTCCTATTCAGGAGGTGGAGGCTATAATGGAGCTATTTTGTCGTACCGTAATGGGGCAGGGTGAGGAGTTGGCACGTCAGGGTGTGCGCGTAAGAATTATCGGCGAGCGCACAAACTTCTCGCCAAACGTTATCGAGATGATTGAGCGTATCGAGAGCGTTACGGCAGAGGGAAGCAGACTCACACTCGTATTGGCATTCAACTACTCGTCACGCCGTGAGATTATGCTTGCTACGCGAGCCTTGGCCGAGCGTGTGGCAAGAGGTGAGATGCGTGCCGAGGATATTAACGAGCAGAGTATCGCGCAGGCGCTTATGACTGCCGAGATTCCAGATCCTGATTTTATAATTCGCACAAGCGGTGAGTGTCGCTTGAGCAACTTCCTATTGTGGCAGGCGTCATACGCCGAGTTCTACTTCCCCGAGGTGCTATGGCCCGATTTCGGTGAGGAGGCTTTCGAGAAGGCTCTCGAGGTGTATGCCGAGCGAGAGAGACGTTACGGTTTAGTAATTGAAGAATGAAAAGAGTAATGAGATACACAAAGATACTTATTGTCGCCATCGTTGCGCTGCTATGCTCGGTCTTGGAGGCCGAGGCGCAGGTAGCCTCTACGCGCTACACTGTGGGCGATGATGCTAATAACGAGATTGTTGATACGGTAGATTTCGACCTGTCGTTGCCCGTGATGACCGAGGGCGATGGTAAGTTATACTACATCCGAAAGATTAACGTTCACGGCGTTAAGTATCTTAACCACAGTATTTTAAAGGCTTCGGCAGGCTTGCAGGAGGGTGACTCGATATACCTCCCAAGTAAGTTTATCTCGAATGCTATGTATCGTCTCTGGGCGCCACGATACTTCTCGAATGTTCAGATTGGTGCCACTATAGAGGGCGACTCGCTCGACTTGGAGGTATTCCTCAAGGAGCGCGCTCGAATTCTACGTTGGGATATCACAGGAGTATCGAAATCCAAGAAGACAGACCTCATAGATGAGGTGCTTAAGTTGCGCCGTAACACCGAGCTTTCGGACTATGTTATCGACAAGAATGTGAAGCTCATCAAGGAGCATTATGCCGAGAAGGGTTTCCGCACCTGCGAGGTTGATGTACGTATCACAAACGATACCCTCTATGAGCAGTGTGTGAATGTTACGTTCGACATCGACCGTGGTCCAAAGGTACGTGTGGGAGCTATCAACTTCGAGGGTAACGACTCTTTCGAGGATAAGCGCTTGCGCCGCACATTCAAGAAGACTCACCAGAAGAGCATCCTCTTCTTCCAGAATCGTAAGCTCCTGAAGGATGAGTATGAGAACGATAAGGAGTTGCTTCTCGACTTCTATAACTCGCGAGGCTACCGTAATGCCACTATCCTCAGCGACTCGATTTACTACATTGATGATGAGACTCTTGGCATTGACATCAGGGTTTCGGAGGGAAACAAATACTACGTTCGTAATATCAACTGGGTGGGTAACTCGGTATATACTACCGAGCAGCTCTCGACGATGTTTGGTGTGCAGCCAGGTGATGTCTACGACAAGAAGTCGATGCATAAGCGCCTCGGTATCGGCAAGGAGATGAATCCCGAGGAGCTCTCTATTTCGTCGTTGTATAACAACAACGGCTACCTTATGTCGCAAATCGAGCCTGCGGAGATTGTCGTAGGTCCCGACTCGTTGGACATCGAGATTCGTATCTTCGAGGGTAAGCCATTTACGATTAACCAGGTGGGTATCTCGGGTAATATGCGCGTGGATGACGAGGTTATCCGTCGTGAGTTGTATGTTCGCCCTGGAGAGTTGTATAACCGTGCGTTGTTGATGCAGACTATGCGTACGTTGATGGGTATGGGACACTTCGACGAGCAGGCTATCGTGCCAAATATTCAGCCCGTATCGGATGAACTTGTCGATGTCAACTGGCCTCTCCAGGAGAAGGCTTCCGACCAGTTTAATATCGCTGGTGGTTGGGGTTCTGGAACCTTCGTAGGTAGTGTGGGTATCACGCTCAACAACCTCTCTATGCGTAACTTCTTTAAGAAGGATGCGTGGAGACCATATCCTTCGGGTCAGAACCAGAAACTCTCTATCTCGGGCCAGACAAACGGTACATACTACAAGGCTTTGTCGTTGAGCTTTACCGATCCTTGGCTTGGTGGCCGTCGCCCTAACTCATTCACCCTCTCGGGTTATATCTCGGAGCAGAATAATGCCTACTACGTATGGCAGACCGCTTCGATGTACTATCGCTCTGTTGGTGTCTTCGCAGGTTTGGGTAAGCGTTTGCAGTGGCCTGATCCATACTTCACGTTCTATGGTGAGCTTGGTTATCAGCACTATGGCCTAAAGGGCTGGGATTCATTTATCCTCAGCGATGGTAATGCGAATACCTTGTCGTTGAAGTTGGTGTTGCAGCGTTCCTCTGTCGATGCGCCATTCTTCTCGCGCTCGGGTTCGGAGTTTACACTCTCGGTGCAGGCTACGCCTCCATTCTCGTTGTGGGATGGCAAGAACTATGCTGACGCAAACCTCTCGGATCAGGATCGTTACCGCTGGATTGAGTTCCATAAGTGGTTGTTGAAGGGCCGCTGGTACTTCCCTCTTACACGTAATCAGGACCTTGTGTTGATGCTCGGTGCCGAGATGGGTTACTTGGGCCACTACAACAAGAATAAGATATCTCCATTCGAGCGTTTCGAGATTGGTGGTGACGGTATGACGGGCTATAACATCTACGGTGTGGATATCATCTCGATGCGTGGTTATGAGGATGGTGCGCTCGATCCTTCGAGCTACTACTCTGTGGCATACAACAAGTACACTATGGAGCTTCGCTACCCTGTAATCCTCAAGCCTAACTCGTCAATTTATGTTCTCGGCTTCTTGGAGGGTGGTAATGGTTTCAACTCGTGGAAGGAGTTCTCGCCATTTAAGATTAAGCGTTCGGCGGGTGTTGGTGTACGATTGTTCTTGCCTGTTGTGGGTATGTTGGGTATTGATTGGGGTTATGGTTTCGACCCTGCCTATGGCAAGACCGAGCGCAGTGGCTCGCAGTTCCATTTCGTACTTGGTCAACAATTCTAACCCCGTATGGCAATATATTTGAAATAAAAGAGTTATATTTGTAGAAACAATTTAAAACAGATAGCTATGAAACGACTTCTTTTTGCAATTTTTGCGGTTATGATGTGTGCGGGTGTGGCATCAGCACAGAACTATATGGTTGTCAACAGCGAGAAGGTTTTCAAGTCAATAGATGCATATAACAGCGCCTTGGAGCAGATTGAGACTCTCTCGGAGAGTTATCAGAAGCAGGTGGATGCAAAGTTTGCAGCGGTGGAGACTCTCTACAATAACTATATGGCACAGCGTGCATCGCTCTCGGAGAGCGTGCGTCAGTCGCGTGAGCAGCAGATTCTTAATGCCGAGGCCGAGGCTGCGGAGTATCAGGAGTCGTTGTTCGGTAATGAGGGTGAGCTTATGAAGAAGCGTATGGAGCTTATTCAGCCTATCCAGCAGCAGGTGTTCGCAACACTCGAGAGCTTCGCAAAGGCTAATGGCTACGACCTTATTATCGACATCGCAGCAAACCCTACGGTGTTGTACTACTCCGCGAAGGTGGACTTTACAGATAAGATTATCGAGGCTTTGAAGTAGAAAAATTTAAATGATTTATATTATAAAAGTGATGAAGAAGATTTTGAAACTAACCCTCACTGTGATGCTTGTAATGTGTGCATCATCGGTGTTTGCACAGAAGTTTGGCCGCGTAGACCTCGCAGCTATTGTTACTAATATGCCAGAGTTCAAGGAGGCTCAGACAAACCTTGAGGCTTATGGTAAGGACCTTCAGGATCAGCTCGAGCAGATTCAGGTGGAGTTCAACACCTTGCTTGCTGACTACGAGAAGAAGGTATCTACAATGACCGATGCAGTACGCCAGCTTAAGGAGCGTGAGCTCTCGGAGCTTCAGCAGCGTTATCAGGATTTCACACAGCTCGCACAGCAGGATATGCAGAAGAAGGAGGCTGAGGTTATGAATCCTATCTATGAGAAGGCTAACGAGGCTGTTAAGAAGGTCTCTGCGGCAGGAGGCTTCATCGCAGTATTTAGCACTGCTGGTGACCAGCCAAGCTCTGCGGGCCTTGCATACTTCGATCCATCGGCTCTTGCGGATATCACTCCAGCAGTCAAGAAGGAGCTTGGTATTGTAGAGTAATTATAGAGCGATAGGTCGTCGTTGATACGATGACAAATAAATAACCCACCTGAAATCCAGGTGGGTTATTTATTTGTATCTATTTCGAAGGTTAGAACTCTGCAAGGACGATACCTGTGATAGGAGCTACGGCAATCTTGCCCTCCTTAACGTCGTAACGGCCTATGCCACGCTCCGCAATAGCCTCGCCATCGCAAACCCACTTGTAGCTGCCGTTAGGAATCTCGAACTCCACAGCCTCGCGTGAGCCGTTCATCAATACCACGATGCGCTTTGCCGAGTCGATGCCCTCCAAATTATCAAGCACAAAGCCCAATGCAGCCTCGTTCTCGTTCTCGATGAATGACAGATGCTCGCGTACCAACTCCGCATCGCCCAACGAGAATGCTGGGTGTGCCTTGCGCATTGCGATAAGTCCCTTGTGGTAGTCGAGGAGGTCGGCATACTTGCTCTTCAGTGACCAATCTATGGCGTTATACTTATCAGGGAGGTTATAGGTGTTCTTCTCGCCGAGCTTCGAGCGATACATCTCCTCACCTGCGAAGATGAAAGGAATACCCTGTGAGGTGAATACTCCGAGGTGTGCAAGACGTACCATTTGTAGACGCTCCGCCTCCGAGGCGTTAGGCGAGATATGCTCCAAGCGGTCACGAAGGTTGTGGTCATCGTGGCACGCTACGTAGCTTACGTGCTGCAAAGGCGATGCTGTCCACGCTGCCTCACGGTAGTCAACCTCGGGATGCTCAATAGCACCTACGATGCCAAACTTAACACCCTCCTTATTGCCCTCCACGCCGTGGATGAAGCCACCCTTCGAGAGGTCGAGCGTACCGCGCAACGCATCACGAATATCATCCGAGAAGGCTGCGATGCCTGGCATACGGTAGGTGTAGCGCTTGAAGGCGAGCTTCTTCTCATCGTAGAGCGGAGCCTGTGCTGCCCAGCCCTCGCCATAGAGCAATACGTCAGGATTTAGGACCTCAAGACGCTGGCGGATGAGGTTCATAGTCTCGATGTCGTGAATCGCCATAAGGTCGAAGCGGAAACCATCAATATGGTACTCCTTAACCCAATACTCCAACGACTCGACCATATACTTACGCATCATAGGCTTCTCGCTGGCAGTCTCATTGCCGCAACCCGAGCCATCGGCAAACGTGCCATCCTCGCGCATACGGTAGAAGTAGCCTGGTACGGTAAGCTCAAAGCCACAATTCTCGGTAGAGGTAGTGTGGTTATATACCACGTCGAGAACAACAGCAATACCCGCGTCGTGGAGAGCCTTTACCAAACTCTTGAACTCGCGGATACGTGTCTCTGGCGTTGCAGGGTCGGTAGAGTATGTACCCTCTGGGGTGTTGTAGTTCTTTGGCTCATAGCCCCAGTTATACTGGTCGGTAGGCTCCGACTCGTCGATAGAGCCGAAGTCGGCAGTAGGGAGTAGGTGTACGTGTGTTACGCCCAACTCCACAAGGTGGTCGATGCCCGTTGCAAGGCCCTCGAAGGAGCGTGTGCCGCGCTCGGCCATACCTATATATTTACCTGGATACTTCGAGCCTGCCGATGCGTGAGCCGTCATATCACGATAGTGCATCTCGTAGATAATGCTCTTCGAGAGCTCCACGTCGAGAACCTTATCCTCGCTCCAACCCTCGGGGTCGGTGTCGCGCATATCGATAATCGCACCGCGGTTGCCATTTACGTCGAGAGCCTTGGCAAAGATACCAGCACTCTCCTTGAGACTTTTACCGCCAATAGTCACGCGGAAGGCGTAGTACATACCCTTGCGGTCGCCCTTCGCCGTAGCGTGCCATAGTCCCTTCTCGCCCGCAGTCATAGCTATCTCCTCTACGAGAGTGTCACCTTCATAAAGCACCACCTCCACACGCTCGGCATCTGGAGACCATAGCTCGAAGAGTGTCTCTGCGGGACTATATGTCATCTCCGAGATAGGGGTGTTTGGGATGTTTGCCTCCTGTTCTGCGTCGTTTTCCGAGGCGCAGGCGAACGATGCTATGGCCGCCACGATAGCCGTGCCACGCATAATAAGTCTTCTTAAGTTCATATTGAGTAGTGTTTGAGGTTAATATCTCACTTTATGAGTAATACTAATAACAAAGATAAAACATTTCCTTGAGAATGCAGCATTTATCCACTCATTTTTAATTTGGATATTTGCTTTTTAGCGACTCTTTTGTTAAATTTGCCTTAGTGAATCCGACTATATAACCTACAAACCAAATTGCCAAATAATGGGAAAACATTTTGATATATCAGATTTTGAGCTATTCGATACCTATGGTGGAAAATCGCGAAAAGAGTCTCCTGAAGGATTTGGGCAGCTTCGGAAAATGTATGATAAACTTGGAGAGATCTCAGATATTTTGAAGGCTCGAGGATACAAATGTAGTATCTTTAGAAAGGTTACAAATCAATCTCAAGCAGAAAGCTACTCAACATATCATTGGGCACAAGTGTATCCTAAAGATTCTAAACTTACCAAGGCGTGTGATGACAAAGTGTTTTTTGTAATTGGCTCCTCAAGAGAAGGATTCCAAATACATATAGACTCACGTAGTAGTAAAGGGTATATTGGTAACCGTACAAGTGAAGAAATAAAGAGTCGTAGTTGGAAACAAATTTCTCCTGAAGAGGCTTCACAGTACAGCAAAGAGGAGTTGGCTGATAGAGTTGAAGTGTATATAAACGAGCATATGGGGGATTTCCATAGATTTGCACGAGAATTTGGAATACAAGAGAGCATTAATATATTGAATGATATGGAACTTAATGAGATAGTATCGCTACTGCGTAGTAACTACAACTTGATTTTGACAGGCGCACCAGGTACGGGAAAAACCTATTTGGCAAAGAAGATAGCGGAGAAACTTGGGGCTACGGAGGATACTATTAAGATGGTGCAGTTCCACCAGTCGTACGATTATACCGATTTTGTGGAGGGACTTCGCCCTGTAATGTCGGATGATGGTGTAGGAATTGGCTTTGAGCATAGGGATGGTGTATTCAAGAGTTTTTGCGCTGAAGCACTTGAAAACTATAACAATAGTCAACCACAAAGTTCAGACACCCGCAACTTTGAGGCGCGTTTGAAAAGTGCATATGGAAAACTCGTAGGAGATATAGCTAGTGGAACTGTCGAAGCTATCCCATTAAAATCGGCTGGCAGTAGTATTGATGTTACGGGAATATCTTCGAGAGGAAATATTATTCTTAAGGCAGAGGGTTCTACGACTGAAAATAAATATACAATATCATATAATAGACTCCAGAAATTGTCTTTAGTATATAGAGATAAGAAGTCGTTAGATGATCTGACCAATATATACGAGGGAGTGAAAGCTGCAATAGGTGGTTGTAATACTTCTGCATTTTGGGCGGTGCTACGTTATGTATATGACAAATATTTTGATGGAGTAGAAGTTGAAGCGGTAGAGCCTGAACAACTTAAAACATATGTCTTTATCATCGATGAGATTAACCGAGGAGAGATGTCGAAGATATTTGGAGAGTTGTTCTTCGCTATCGATCCAGGCTATCGTGGTGAAAAGGGCAAAATTGATACTCAATATCAGAACCTCCTTGAAGGTACGGGTGATGTATTTGAGGGTGGCTTCTATGTGCCAAATAATGTTTATATCATAGGTACAATGAATGATATTGATCGCAGCGTTGAGAGTATTGACTTTGCGATGCGTCGTCGCTTTGCTTGGAGAGAGATAACTGCAAAGGAGAGACAAGGTATGCTCGACGAGGTCGAAGCGTGGGGTGGTGCTGATAAAATGCCTCCATCTGATGTTATCGAGAGGATAAAGAATCGTATGGATAATCTCAATGCGGCTATTGAAGGTGAGGAGGTAGGACTGTCGAAGGAGTATCATATCGGTGCATCATACTTCTTGAAGTATGCCCTATACAATGACTTTGATAAGTTGTGGGATAATCATCTTAAGTGCTTGCTTTATGAGTATTTGCGCGGCACTTCGGGTATTGCTAAGAAGATTGAGATTTTGATGAATGCATATAACAACGAGGCAAAGATTTGATTACTTCGGACTATAGTCACGCACCCATTGTAACGCCCGAGGAACTTCGGGATTTAAGGTGCATAGCTGATAGGAAGTTATCCGAGATTACCTTGGATAACTCTCCTCGTCTGCTCATATTCCCCGATTCATTCCAGCAAAGTAATGGAGATTTGGGACAGAAGGAGGTAGGCTCCATAGTTACAAATAGCGAAGGTCAGGAGGAGTTTCATACCAATAGTATTGTCGGTTTTGTAGGGTATAACACTACAAAACTATCTATTCACTCGAGGTTTACAAATGATGGTGATGAGGATTTCTTTCTGCACTATATGCTTCAGCGTGTGGCAAGAGTTAATATCCTCGATCTAAAGCATACTACTACAGATGAGAGTGTCTTTGATTTTCTCATTTACCTCTTTCCGCAATATCTTAAGAAAGCGCTCAATCAGGGCTTATACAAACGCTATGTATCACGTAAGTATAACGATGCTAATGTTCGTGGTGCAATAGATATGAGTAGGCATATACGCTATAACTATCCGTTTAATGGAAAAGTTGCTTATACCACACGTGAGTATAGTTATGATAATGAGGTTACGCAGCTTATACGTCATACTATAGAGTATATCGATGCCACACGACGAGAGATTCTGGTTCTTGACGCAGAGACAAAAGAGGCTTTATCGCTGATTCGAAATGCCACGCCATCCTATGAATTAAGGGATAGGCGAACGGTAATAGGCAAGAATCTTCGCTCTATTGCTCATCCATATTATAGTGAGTATACTGCGCTGCAGAGATTGTGCCTTCAGATTTTACGCCAAGAGGAGTTAAAATTCGGTGCAGATAGTGATGAAATATATGGCATATTGATAGATGCAGCGTGGCTTTGGGAAGAGTATGTTGCTGTTGTACTTGAGGATAGCTATAACCACTATCTTAAGGAGCGAGGTAAAAGGTTCAACCTTTTCGATGATTTTCAGCAAATTATTCCCGACTATATATCAAAAGATATGCGTATTGTGGCAGATGCAAAGTATATCCGTCTGAATAGGGAAGCTCGTTACGATAATGAGGAGAAAGCCACTGCAATATATTATAAAACAATAACATATATGTACAGGTTTTGTACAGATAGGGCGTATCTCTTCTACCCTCATCCAGAGAATATGAATGGCGAAACCACGGAGTTGCGTATAAAGAGCGAGCAGTTGGGCAAAAATGGAGGCTCTATTACAAAACTGGGCTTGAAGGTAGCTTTAAATTGTACAACATTCGAGGAGTTTGTGACTCGGATGAAGAGCAATGAAAGGGAATTTATTGAGGAGGCAATAAGGTATGTGACAAAATAAAATATATGCGGATGACAAGAGTCATCCGCATATATTTTTTAGGATATTATCTATTTCGTTCTTACGAAGCGGAGGGAGTGAGGGGTGGTTTGCTTGATGATAATGCGCTTATCCATAGCATATTGCTGGTAAAGCTCCTCGTTATAATAGCGGATGGTAACCATCTCCAAATCCTCCATCTTCTCTACGTCGAAGCCCTCGGCCTGAAGCTCCAAGACCGCATCGTCGATATGCCACGAAGCATCAACAGCGATATAGAGATTTACCGCCGAGTTATGAACAAGGTTGATACGTAGGCGGTGGCTATCGAGTGTCGTGAAGACCTTGGCAAACTTCTCCTCAAGGACAAACGATAGGTCGCGAGAGTGAAGGTTGAGAAGCACCTGGCTCTTCTGAATCATAATAGGCTCGTAGGCACGCTCCACATCTGCGGTAATCACCGAGCCTGCGGCGTGCTTATTGCCAAACGGACGAACATAGAGCGGGATGCGCTTCGCCTCAAGAGGCTTAATGGTCTTGGGGTGGATAATCTGCGCACCGCTATATGCCATCTCGATGGTGTCGGTATAGTTAAGTCGGTCGATTTTACGAGCATCAGGGAAGATTTTTGGGTCGGCATTGAGGATACCATCCACATCCTTCCACACGCTCATAGAGTCGGCATCGAGGACGTGGGCAACAATAGCTGCCGAGTAGTCCGAACCCTCGCGGCCAAGAGTTGTTGTGGTGCCGTCGGGTGCGCCACCAATGAAGCCCTGACCTACGAAGATGGTACATCCGCTGCCCTCCATCTCACGCTTTAGGCGTACGGCCGTAGCCTCGATGTTTACGTTGGCATCCTTATGTCGCTGCTCGGTGAGGAATGCGCGACGCATATCTATCCACTTATTCGCTACGCCGTGGCCGTTGAGATAGTTCGAGATGATAGTCGTAGAGACCAACTCGCCAAAGGCAACGATAGTGTCGTACCATAGCTCGGCATCCGAGGCGCGGTAGATGGTGTTACGCACGATGTTGCGCAGCTGCTGGAAGAGGTTGTCGACCTGCTCGATAGTGATGTCGGCACCCATTAGCTCGTCGATAATTGCTCTGTGGTAGGCGTAGCTCTGGTCGATACGCTCCAATGCCGTTTTTTCGTCGCCCTGCTGCATAGCGGCAAAGACTCCCTCGAGGGCGTTGGTGGTCTTACCCATTGCCGAAACAATGATAAAGAGGTTGCTCTCGTCGGTAACTATATCAAGAAGGTTTCTCACGCCTGCGGCATCCTTAACCGAGGCGCCTCCAAATTTATATACTTTCATAGTGTGTTAGTAGTCAGTGTGTTAAAAATTCTAAACGAGTAGTCCATCGAGGTCGTGAAGTGCGTTGATAGCATCCTCATAACCATCGCGTGCTGCGCGGCTATACCACTCACGTGCTGCCTCCACATCACGCTCTACGCCCTTGCCCTGCTCATAGCGGCTACCAACGACAAACATAGCGTCGTCGACACCCTGCTCGGCAGCCTTGAGATACCACGCGAAGGCCTCCTTGGGGTTTGCGATAACGCCGTAGCCATCATCGTAGCAGTGGCCCATAGCCACCTGTGCTGGGGCATAGCCCTGCTCGGCAGAGGCGAGGTAATACTCTATGGCAGTGTCGTAGTTACGTGCTACGCCAAGACCATTGAAGTAGCAGTTGCCAACCTGATATTGAGCCTTGACGTGTCCATTGCGTGCCGCAACGCGATACCATAGGAATGCCTCCTGCTTGCAGAGGAGAAGTCCTCCCTTTTCGCCGTGCATCTCGCCCATCTCGAACTGTGCCTCGCGGTGTCCCTGAAGGGCAGCATCAAAGATGAGAACCATCGCCTTCTCTATATCACGCTCCACGCCCTTGCCCTCGCTGAAGCAGAGACCAAGACGGTATTGAGCCTCTGGGTGGCCCTTTGCGGCAAGCTCCTGGAGGGTGGCGATAGCCTCGCTAAGATTACCACTCTCGAGCTTATTGATGCACTCGGCATATAGATTATCAAATGAATTATTCATAGTTCTATTGTTAGTTTTGTTATATCGGTTTTAGGTTTTATTCCTTACAAAAATACAAAATTTAACGCAATTATTATGCATATTGGCAATTTTTTTGTTAAAATATGCAATAATAATCCTACCTAAAGCGTATAAAATTGGCGCTAAAGGGTGGATATTGCAAATAAAAAAACTATCTTTGTGGAACTAATAAACGAGAAATTTATGAGTAATAGACGTGTGCTTGTAACGGGAGGTGCGGGATATATCGGCTCACACACCGTTGTGGAGCTTATCAGCGCAGGATATGAGGTTGTTATTGTCGACAACTTCTCGAATAGCGATGCCTCATCGTTGGAGGGTATTCGCAAAATTACGGGCGTGGAGCCTACGTTTGTCGAGGTGGACTGCTGTAATAAGGAGGCTCTCGGCGAGGTATTCGAGCGTTATGACTTCGACTCGGTGATTCACTT
This sequence comes from Alistipes sp., assembly GCA_017559615.1. The sequence goes on from JAFYRB010000035.1 coordinate 47,937, forward strand.
TGCGGCGTATAAGGCTGTGGGTGAGTCGGTTGCTATGCCAGCGAAATATTATCGCAACAACCTTCTTTCGTTTATTAACGTGGTGGAGCTGATGAAGGAGTATGGACGCAAAAATATCGTCTTCTCTTCGTCGGCTACGGTATATGGCGATGCGGATGTGCTTCCTGTGACGGAGCGTACGCCACGCAAGCCCGCGACATCACCTTACGGAAATACCAAGCAGATGGCCGAGGATATGCTTCGCGATATCGTCTCGGTGGATGAGGAGTTGCACGGTATAGCATTGCGTTACTTCAATCCTATTGGCGCTCACACCTCGGCTCTTATTGGCGAGTTGCCACGTGGTGTGCCTAATAACTTGGTGCCATATATCACCCAGACCGCTGCGGGAGTTCGCGAGTGCTTGAGTATCTTTGGCGATGATTATCCTACGCCCGATGGCTCGTGCCTAAGAGATTATATCGACATTATGGACCTGGCACGCGCACACGTTGTGGCAATCGAGCGTATGGTCGAGGGTAAGTGCGAGGAGCGTTATGAGGTCTTTAATATCGGTACGGGAAAGCCTGTGTCGGTGTTCGAATTGGTAAAGGGTTTTGAGAAGGCTAACGACTTGAAACTCAACTACAAAGTTGCGGCACGTAGAGCAGGAGATGTGACTGCTGTGTGGGCTGATACGTCGCGTGCTAATGAGGTGCTTGGCTGGCGTGCGGAGCGTAACCTTGAGGATACGTTGCGTGCAGCGTGGCAGTGGGAGTGCAACGTGAGAAAGATTGAGAGATAGAATAATAAACGATAAACGAGAATGAAGAAATTTTTATTAATAGCACTGCTCCTTATATTGGCAATCCCAACGGTGGATGCGAAGCGTCGTGAGTCGGAGGAGGAGATAGCGCTTAAAACCCGCCACAACGAGGGCTGGGAGTGGGGTGCTGCGGCACGCGCATCTCTTATATTCTACGAGATGGACTATATGGCTATCAAGGGACAATCGTCACAGATGGCATACAAGAGTCAGGCAAAGATGGGTGGTAATGTCTTGGTTAATGGAGGCTACCACATCAACAACCATTGGCGATTAGGTCTTGAGGCGGGTGTGCAGATGCAGTATAACTACAAGGCCATCATCCCTGTTTACGTCACTGCTCACTACTTCTATGGCACGCGCAAAAATTGCCTCTTCAACTTCGTGAATTTGGGTACAAATATGCTCTTTAACGGTGTGAAGAAGAGCGATATGGATGTAGCCTATTTGGATGATAATAAGAGCGTTCGCTTTGGTGTTACGGGAGCAGGTGGTATTGGTGTTCGCTTGCAGGGCAAGAATAGCTCCGACAAGTACGATATTATGATTGGCTACCAGGCATTGATGCTCTCGCCACGCCCTGTGATTAAGGGTTCGTTTGGCTACAAACCAAAGGATGTGAAGCGTCTGGAGCTTAACCAGCAGGTATTTATAGGCTTCGGTGTTACGTTCTAAAACTAACCTAAGAGACTAAAACCTAACTACGCAATGAAATTCTTTGATAGTAGGCTTATAGCTATTGTCCACCAGCGACTTTTGGAGTGGGGTGCGAGCGAGGCTTTTGCCTCGGTGGTAGATGGTATCATCGCCCTGTTATATATGCTGCTTATCATCGTTGTGATAAACGTCACACTGCGATGGGGTGTTATGCGTGTAGTGCAGTGGCTGGTGAGCAAAACCCGAGTGTGGTGGGATGATATACTCTTCGATAGTAAGGTTATGCGCCGCCTATGTAGCATCGTGACTCCTATCGTTATCAGCTTTATGATGCCACTTATAATCTCGGCATTCGATATTAAAAATGCAGATATTGTAGCGGTGTTGTATAAGTGTGTGGATATCTATGTCATCATCGCCGTCTTGCTCTTCATAAATACGCTTCTTAAGACGTTGTTTAACATCTTTGTTAGCCGCCCCGCGTGGGAGGGTAAACCTATCAAGGGACTTCTTGAGACGTTGCAAGTGGTGTTGGTTATCGTTGGCGGTATCCTAATTATCGCGGTTATTATCGATAAGTCCCCTGCGGGACTCCTCGCCGGACTTGGTGCTTCGGCAGCCGTGATATCGTTTATCTTCAAGGATAGCCTGATGGGCCTTGTTGCGGGCGTTCAGCTCTCGGCAAATAATATGTTGAAGGTGGGCGATTGGATTGAGATGCCAAGCCGTGGTATTGATGGTGTTGTTGAGGAGGTTACGCTCACGACAATCAAGATTCGTAGCTGGGATAATACCCATCAGACAATCCCTCCATATCTGCTCGTTAGCGAGCCTTTCTCGAATTGGCAGGCTATGCGCGACTCGGGAGGTCGCCGTATTAAGCGAAATATAAATATCGATATCACGAGCGTTAGCTTTGCTGATGAGGCACTCCTTGAGCGACTACGTACTAACGAGGCTACCGCATCACTTATGGCGTCGATTCCTACTACGCTGCCCGAGGGTGGTACGCCTACGAACCTCGAACTCTATATGCGAGTTGTGAATCGCTATCTCGATAGCCACCCACGTATCAACCATACGATGTTGGCTATGGTGCGCCAGTTGCAGCCTACGGAGTGGGGTGTGCCTGTGGAGTTGTACTTCTTCTCGGC
>JAFYRB010000036.1 GCA_017559615.1 Alistipes sp.
AGAAAAAAGAAAAAAGAAAAATCAATTAATACGCGCAGCGAGGGGGTGGAGGAAGTGAACGAAGAATACGCGCTGTGAGGGGCGATGAGAGATAGTGAGGAATACGCGCAGTGAGGGGCGATGAGAGATAGTGAGGAATACGCGCAGTGAGGGGCGATGAGTGATAGTGAGGAATACGCGCTGGGGTGGGGTGACTACGGCTATTGGTGTGTTTGCTATATATTAGTAGTTATAAAATAATCAATACTATAGTATTTTCCACTAAAAAATATTATCTTTGGCATCATAAGATGCTTCTACTACAAGTAAGTACTGCCATTTTGGAGTGTATAAAGTGTTGTAGTATTGTTACTTTTTCGTATCTTTGCAAAGATTACGCATAAAACATTTTATTATGCAGATAGATAAAAGTAAGTTAGATGAGCTTCGAGGACTCTTGGCAACGCCACAGAGAATCGTTATCCTCGCTCATACAAATCCCGATGGCGATGCCGTAGGCTCCTCGTTGGCGTGGGCAGAGTTACTACGCGAGGAGGGACATAAGGTGGAGTGTGTGGTGCCTAACAAATACCCATACTACCTCGACTTTATGCCCGCTTCGGAGCAGATGATAATATATAAGAGCGATAGCCAGCGTGCCGCAGAGGTGGTGCGTGGCGCAGACATAATCTTCTGCCTCGATTTCCATACTATGTCACGTCTTGATGGCCTTAGCGACCTTATAGATGAGAATCAGCACGCCAAACGTGTGTTGATAGACCATCACCTCGACCCTATGGAGGATTTCGACCTTATGTTCTCCTACCCTAAGGCGTCGAGTACGTGCTACCTCGTGGCGCTTCTCGTAGAGCAACTATATGGCGCAGAGCGTATCTCAGCGACAATGGCCGAGAATCTCTTCGTGGGTATGATGACCGATACGGGTAACTTCGCATTCTCAAGCGTTACGCCCGACGTGTTCCGTATGGTAAGCATCCTCGCGGAGAAGGGTATCTCGATTCCAGATATCCACAACAACGTCTATAACTCATTCTCGGAGGGACGTGCGCGATTGTTCGGCTATGTCATAAATCGTAAGATGAAAATCTTCCATAACGGCACCGTGGCACATATGTCGCTTACGGCCGACGAGCTGAAGCGCTTCTGGTTTCAGCAGGGCGACTCGGAGGGTTTTGTGAACTACCCGCTTACGATTAAGAAGATGAAGATGTCGGCAATATTCACCGAGCATAGCGACTTTATCCGTGTGTCGTTGCGCTCGAGGGGCGACATCGATGTAAATATCTTTGCGCAGCGATACTTCAACGGCGGTGGTCATAAGAATGCTGCGGGCGGTAAGTCATTCTTGCCTATGGAGCAGACCCTCGCACTCTTCGAGGAGAAGGTCAAGGAGTATGCCGCAGAGGGAATGTTAAAGTAACGACTATGTTAAAGACATATTTCAGACTTTTAGGCTTCGCAAAGCCGTTGAGTAGGTACACCGTACCATACTTCTTCTTTGCGGCGCTACACGCGGTGTTTAACACCTTTAACTACGCGATGATTATCCCCATCCTCAACGCGATGTTCAACTCCGAGGGTGGATTTCACTTCGAGCCTGTCTACGCGCTACCTGCCATAGAGCTTAACGAGGCGGGCTTCAACGTATTGCTATCGTGGGTTTATACGATGTTCTTCGGCACTGATTTCCAAGTAGTTAAGTTCTTGGCGATGCTCGGAGGTGTGACCATTATGATGAACCTCCTAAGCAACCTCTTCCGCTATGCCTCGGCGATGACCGTCGAGAGTCTGCGTATCAACACCGTGCGCCGTATGCGTAACGAGATGTTCGCAAAGGTTATGGGGATGAATGTGGGCTTCTTCAGCGAGCAGCGTAAGGGCGATATTATGTCGAAGATTACACAGGATGTTATGGTGGTTCAATATTGCATTACCAATACCCTGCAAGTTGCGTTTCGTGATCCATTCTTGATTGTTGGCTACTTGGTGTTGATGATTGGCATCTCGTGGCAGTTGTCGTTGTTTGCCGTTATCTTCTTGCCTATCGTTGGCGTGATAATAGGTAGCATCGTGAAGCGTCTGCGCCACCCCGCAAAGCGTGGTCAGGAGCGTATGGCCGACCTTGTTTCGGTCCTCGATGAGTCGCTCTCGGGTATGAAGATTGTCAAGGGCTACAACGCTACGCAGTTCATTATCAATAAGTTCAAGATGATAAATGCCGATATGGCACGTCTACTCCTCTCTATGGCGCGTAAGCAGCAGTTGGCATCGCCTATGAGTGAGTTTTTGGGTATCACGGCTGTTGCTGTAATCCTTGTTTTCGGCGGTACACTGGTGACAAAGGGTAT
>JAFYRB010000037.1 GCA_017559615.1 Alistipes sp.
AGTAGCACAAAGAGTATGGGTATATGTATCGCTCTACTCTGCATCCTTTATCTTATGATAATAGTACAACTCATCCTCGCCCTCGCCACGCATAATCTTCACCAAATCGTGAAGCACCACATCGGGGCGCACGATAGCCGACTCCCAGAAGTCGCTACCACCAGCCGAGGACCTACGAGCGTTGTTGTTATACACCTCGCCACGCGCCACAACATCACTACCAGCAAAGTGTGGGGCCTGCGCACGTAGCTCCGCCATAGTTCTCACCTGACCTACATTGAGCCACCTATCAGCACTACCAACGAGCGTTAGCGCCTCCTCAAGGCTAATACCACGCGAGCCTCCCGTAGGGTTCTCGCCCTTGTATATATACTCGCCACCCGCATCCTCTATAAGGCGCACCATATAGCTATCATCCGAGGGCATATACCACACATCTTGATACGGAAGGTTGAACATCACCTTTGGTCGTTCCGCCGTAGTAACCGACTCACACACCGCCTGATATCGCTCCTCAATAGCGCAGAACAACTCCTCGCCACGCTCCCTACATCCCACAATCTCGGCGATGGCAACCACCCACTCGGCCTTACCAAGTGGCGACTGCTCGGTGTAGTCACCGAGGTAGAGGTATGGAATTCGCAACTCGCGCAGCTTTGCCGTAATAGAGCTATTCTCCGCCGTCACGCCATACATCAACACCACATCGGGCCTCAGTGCCACCAACGCCTCGAAATCGAGGCTACTATCATAGCCCACATCCACAACCGATTGATTATCAGTTATCGATGGGTTTAGGATATACTCCTTTCCCGAGACTCCGACAATCCTTTCTACCTCGCCAATAGCATCCAACATCGCCACGTAGCTCGATGACATACACACCACCCTATCCGCCGCACCGATGATATGCTGACCACGATACCCCGCTGCCGACTCCTCGCTGAAGAATATCGCCAGCGTCTGCTCCTCGAGGGCATCACCCTGCCAAGGGCGTGTGACACGAATAAGGCTTCCCGCACCCTCATCCTCGGCAATTACAAAGCCCGAAGCGTGGCGCGGAGTGTAGAGCATAGTTGCGAATCGGGCGTTGTCATCCTGGGTGTTCTGACCACATCCGACACACAAACATAGTGCGAATAGAAGTGCGAATATGTATGCTTTTTGTTTCACACTGCAAAGTTATATTTTTTTATGATTAATTGGCTATAATTGCAAAAATGTTATTATCTTTGCCACACAAAACCGCTCGGGATGTAGCTCAGCCCGGTTAGAGTACACGTCTGGGGGGCGTGTGGTCGCAAGTTCGAATCTTGTCATCCCGACAAAGTTAGGCAAATAGATGTAGGATGTTCCTTTCGGGACATCCTCTTTTATTTTGTAAGTTATATAACAAGAGTAAATCTATGCGTAGGAGGCTCGAAATAAGGAGTTTACTTACGTATAAATGAGCATTTTGCGAGCAAGTACATATGACTACTTCTATCACTTCTTGCCGATATTTCCCACTATACGCTCGAGGCCCGCGCGTGTCATAGCCGTAGTACCCGCCAACGCCTCGAACTCCGCCGCCGTCATCCTCTGCCACGCCGCTGCATCCAACGCCGTAGGATCGAACAATGTGTCGAACATAGCGTTACTATGCAGTGGTGCGTGGCAATTGAACGGACACACGCTCTGGCACGCATCGCAACCATATATCCAACCATCGAGCGTTATCTCCTCGTTGCAACCCTCGCGCTCAATCGTGCGACACGAGATGCAGCGTCGAGTGTCAATCATACGACTCTCCGATATCGCACCATTAGGACAGCTATCCACACACCTGCGGCAACTACCACACCCCACGTCCTCCATAGGCTTATCATACTCATCAACCTCCTCACTTATAAGGAGTTCCCCGAGATGCATCATAGAGCCAAGACGCGGGTTTACCACCAGTGAGTTACGCCCTATCCATCCCAAACCAGCACGCACCGCAAGGCTCTTTTCGGCCACAGGCGCCGAGTCGGTGAAGGCCCTGAAACGCAACTCTGGAGCATACTCCTTTAGTCGCTCGGCAACACGCTGAAGCATCTCCTTAATCGTAAGGTGGTAGTCACGCGCCAAGGCATACGACGCAATCTTGGTCTGCATACCCTCTTCATAGCCACGACCATAGGGCGATAGGTACGATACAGCACAAACCACAACACTGCGACAACCATCCACCAAAAGCCTTGCATCGAAGCGTTTTTCGACATTGCGTTCGAGGTACGAAAGTGTGGAGTGTGCACCCGATAACAACCACTCACTGAATCTCTTATGCTCCTCCGTCATAGCCTCCGCAGCCACAACACCCACAAGGTCGAAACCCTCCTCCAGGGCAACTTTTATGATAAGATTTCGAGAAATCATAGGAAAATATTTATGGCAAAAATAGCAATTTTTAATAAATTATTGGTAACTTGCACCCGATTTGTATACTAAATCATTCACCTAAACATTCATAATTATGACATTTAACACTCTTTATGAGATAGTTAAGCACAGTGTCGAGAAGTTCGCAGACCGCATCGCATTCTCAATGATTGGCGGCGAGGATGTGTCGTATAAGGAGGTTGGCGAGCGTGTTGAGAAGGTGCAGGATATGCTCCTTAACGCTGGCGTAAATGCTGGCGATAAGGTTGTTATCCTCAGTAGCAATATGCCAAACTGGAGCGCGGCATACTTGGCAGTTACCTCTGCGGGTATGATTGCCGTACCTATCCTTCCCGACTTTACAGGCGCCGAGCTTGACCTTATTATCGAGCACTCGGAGGCGAAGGCTATCCTTGTGTCGGATAAGCTCTACACCAAACTCTCGAAGTCTACGGTAGAGAAGATGAACATCGTGATTCGTACCAAAGGTCTTAACATCATCTCGCAGCGCGTAGAGGAGCGTGGCGTGGCGAAGGTTCCACAGCCCGAGGATTTGGCCGTAATCATCTACACTTCGGGTACTACATCGAAGCCTAAGGGCGTGATGCTCTCGCACTACAACATCGCTGCGCAGACTACCATCATCCCACCACTCTTCGACTATAACGAGGAGGATGTGTTGCTTTCGATTTTGCCTCTCGCACACACCTATGAGTGTACGCTTGGTATGATTTACCCATTCTCACGTGGCGCACACGTTCACTACCTCGACCGTCCACCTACCGCATCGGCTCTTATGCCAGCATTGGCTGCGGTACGTCCTACGGTTATCGCGTCGGTGCCATTGATTATGGAGAAGATTTATCGCGGTAAGGTGCTTCCTACGTTCCAGAAGCGCGCCATCACACGTAAGCTCTATAGCTGGGATTGGTCGCGCAAACTCCTTCACAAGGTTGCAGGTAAGCAGCTCAAGAGTCTCTTTGGTGGCCGTATGCGTTTCTTCGCTATCGGCGGTGCGAAGTTCGACTCTGAGGCAGAGCGCTTCCTTCTCGAGGCTGGATTCCCATACGGTATTGGCTATGGCCTTACCGAGACTGCTCCACTTGTTGCAGGTGCTGTGGGTAATATGGTACGTGTCGGCTCTACAGGTCCTTCGTTGCCAGCCGTACAGATTCGCCTCGATAACATCAACCCTGAGACACAGCAGGGCGAGATTGTGGTTAAGACACCTTGCTGTATGCAGGGCTACTATAAAAACGAGGCCGCTACGGCAGATGCCTTCACCGAGGATGGCTGGTTCCGCACTGGCGACCTTGGCTATATCGCCGAGGATGGCTGGATCTTCATCAAGGGCCGCTTGAAGAATATGATTGTAGGTCCTTCGGGCGAGAATATCTACCCAGAGGATATCGAGGAGGTACTCAACAGCAACCGCTTCGTTGCCGAGTCGGTGGTTACAGAGGAGGATGGTAAGCTCATCGCCCTTGTACACTTCGACACTACGGCATTGGAGGAGGCTTACGATGAGTTTAAGCATAAGATGTCGGTTAGCGCGGAGCAGGCACAGCTCAAGATGGAGGAGATTAAGCGTGAGGTCCTCGAGTATGTGAACTCGAAGGTAAACCGCTTCTCACGCATCACCAAAGTTGTTGACAACGAGGGTGAGTTCGAGAAGACTCCAACGAAGAAGATTCGCCGTTACAACTTGCTCAAGGGCAAGAAAGATAACGCTACTACGGAGGATAGCTCGCAGAAGTAGTTTGCGATGCTAAAACGCTGAATGATGTAGACTTTTTGTGGGAGGGGTATCACTTTTCCCACAAAAAAGTTTGCAGATTCAAAAAACTTATGTACTTTTGTGCGCTCTTAAAGGAGTAGGGTTTATTAATGCTGTTGTAGCTCAGTGGTAGAGCACTTCCTTGGTAAGGAAGAGGTCGTGAGTTCAAGCCTCATCAACAGCTCAAAGGAGAGAAGACATCGTGCTTCTCTCTTTTGTTTTATATATGCCTCTAAATCAGTCTATAAATCCATTTATCAGGATTAACTTACATCTTATATTATAAGAAAAGAGTTAAATCATTTCCTTATTCCATTTATATTATCTATC
>JAFYRB010000038.1 GCA_017559615.1 Alistipes sp.
AAACTCTCCATTGTAAAAAATTATAATGTATTGTTAGAGCCTGACTACTTCATTTCCTCTTTAAAGGAATTGACAGATAAATACTACATTTCTCTCAATTATATTAACCAGTAAATCAAAGAACCGTTTGAAATCTTGCATCTCATTTTAGGACGCGAAAGTGGTGCAAAGATAAAGCATATTTTTGAAACCACCAAATATTTCAAGAACTTTTTGCAACTTTTTTTTCATTTCTTCATTTTTGCTTTCCGAAACCCGCTTCGAGAAGCGACCCTCATTTGCTTTATAAAGAACTTTTTTCGTGATTGCGGATGCAAAGGTAGGGATAATTTTTATATCTGCAAACAAATCGCAATATTTTTTTCATATTTTTTAATAATTTGCCAAAAATGGCATTTATACCTATTTATATACTATATATAGGGGGCCAAGAAAATGGCCATTTGTGCAATAATCTCGCCACATAAGGCCAGCCTATCCACCCCACTTGCGACCGAGTTTAATTTTGAAAAACGACTATATTGTTTTATCTTTACCAAATAAATACCGACAAAAAAAATGAAAACAACGAACTCTGCATTGAAATCCCTGATTGCTGCCACATTGTTTTTCGCTGCGGCAACTATCCCCGCAACAAGCAATGCTACCAACAATACCGACACAAAATATCCAAAGAGTGTCACCTTCTCGCACGATGAGTTGATGAATAAAATCAAAGGAGGTTGGGCAGGCCAGACCATAGGCGTCACATACGGTGGCCCGACCGAGTTCCGCTATCAGGGCCGAACAATGGGCGACAACGAGAAAATCGCGTGGGGCGATATGGATTACGTACGCAACACAATGACCAACTCCATCGGCCTGTACGATGACATCTATATGGACCTGACCTTTGTCGAGGTCTTCGAGCGTGAGGGCATAGATGCCCCCGTAGAGTCATTGGCCGAGGCTTTTGCTCACGCTGGCTACCCGCTATGGCACGCCAACCAGGCTGCACGTTACAATATTCTCAACGGCATCAAAGCCCCAAAGTCGGGCCATTGGCTCAACAACCCCCACGCCGATGATATCGACTACCAGATTGAGGCGGACTATGCGGGCCTGATGGCTCCCGCTATGCCCAATGCTGCTTCGAAGATTTCGGACAAGGTTGGCCACATTATGAACTACGGCGACGGATGGTACGGCGGAGTATATATGGGTGCAATGTACTCATTGGCTTTCATTTCGGACGATGTGGAGTTTATTGTGACCGAAGCGCTCAAGACAATCCCCGCAAAGAGTAAATTCTACCACTGCATCAGCGACGTCATCGCTACCTACAAGGCCAACCCCAACGATTGGCGCAAGGCTTGGCAGGTATGCCACGAGCGCTGGGATAGCGACATTGCCTGCTCGGATGGTGCGCTAACGTCGTTCAACATCGACGCCTCAATCAACAGCGCATACGTTGTCATCGGCTTGCTCTACGGCAAGGGTGATTTTGGCCGCACGATTGACATCGCCACACGCTGTGGTCAGGATTCAGACTGCAACCCTGCATCGGCAGGCGGCATTTTGGGTACAGCCATCGGCTACGACAACATCCCCGCATATTGGCTCGACCCGCTCAAACGTGCCGAGGATATCAAATTCGGTTATACGTCATCATCGCTCAACGACACCTACAAAATGAGTTTCTCGCACACCCTACAGGTCGTAAAGAAGAATGGCGGCAAGGTCGATGGCGACAACATTACCATCAAATGCCAGCAGCCCAAGCCCGTACGCTTTGAGCAGAGTTTTCCCAATCTTAGCCCCAAAGAGCGTATCAGCATCGGCAAGAATCTCGCAAACGAATACACCTTCACGGCCGATTGCGCTGGTGTAGAGATTCGTGGAGGAGTAAAATCATCGAATGCCGATTACGTCGCACTGATAGAGGTTTCAATCGACGGCAAGGTGGCGCAAATCAGCAAGATGCCCGCAAATTGGCAGGTGCGCAAATTGGAGATTTTCTGGGATTTCACCCTTAAGCAGTGTAAGCACGAGGTATCACTCCGCTGGCTCAATCCCCAAGAGGGCGCATCGGTTTGGATGAATGATGCCCTGCTGCTGCAAAAAACACGATAAAGATTATCTCTAATTTCCATCGGTTAGAGCATTTTCGCCATTTTTATTATCTTTGCCGAAAATATTTTGACTATGAAACTAAAAAATGTTGCAATACTACTCTTTATTCTTCTTCTACTCGACCAGGCGTTGAAGATTTGGATTAAGACTCATCTGTGTATCGACGAGGCCATAATGGTCGTACCCGATTGGTTTCAGTTGCGCTTCATCGAGAACAATGGCGCCGCCTTTGGTATGCAGATAGCATCGTCGGGTGGTTTCGATTGGGGCAAATTGGCATTGTCGCTGTTCCGCGTAGTGATGATTGGCCTGTTGGGTTATTACATCACCTACCTTAATCGCCGTAAGCATAACACACCCAAAGGTGTCATTGTAGGATTGGCAATGATTTTGGCAGGAGCGATAGGCAACCTTATCGACTCGATGTTCTATGGTATGATTTTCACAGCCTCGACACCCTCTACGGTAGCCACATTTGGCGAGGGATATAGCACGTTTATGATGGGTAAGGTGGTCGATATGTTCTACTTCCCGTTGTTCCAGTGGAACAGTGTGCCGCGTTGGTTGGACTTCCTCGTGGACCACAACAACTACTTTTTTGGTGCGATATTCAACCTGGCCGATGCCTATATCTCGTGCGCTGTGGTCTATCTGCTGATATTCCAATACCGATTCTTCCAGGAGGAAGAGTAGCGTTATATTGCGACCAAACGCAGGTCTACTTAAAAAAATCGGCCAAAAATATTGCCGAAAGAAAAAAAGTAGTATCTTTGCAATTCGAAATGAGGCCCAGATGGTGAAATGGTAGACACGCTCGTTTCAGGTGCGAGTGCTTCACGGCATGTAGGTTCGAGTCCTATTCTGGGCACATTATTTATAAGGCGAGTAACAACGATGTTGTTATTCGTCTTTTTTTGTGTCTTGTCGTTGAGTGGCACTCACGACCAACACATAAAAAGCCAAGCCTACGGCTACTCGCCTTGCACGCCCAGATAGAGTGTGGATAGGCAGGTTGCGGGGATAAAACAATATTTATTTTTCAAAGGTATCCCCGCTCCCCCTCGCTGCGCTCGGTGGTCGAGTCCTATTCTGGGCAC